>NZ_JBIBHU010000006.1:0-356554 GCF_042957205.1 Kitasatospora sp. NPDC008115
CGGACGTCGCCCGCCGGGCCCATCGCGTCAGCACCGCCCGCTCCTCGCCGGACAACAACAACGGCTCCAAAGCAGGACCACGACGACGCACCGGCGCATCCGAAGAATCACTCATGCAAGATCTAACGACGGATCTCCGGCGCAGGACACTAGGGCGTGTCCGACAGTTCCCGCCGGGCGTGCGACGCGAATTGTCGGACACGCCCTGGACGCGGCGGTGCCGCGGTCCGTCCCCCTCGACGAACCGCGGCACCGCCCTTATCCCGTCCCGGAGACGATCCGGTCCGCTCAGATCGCCTGCCAGAGGGCCGGGACGATGTTGGGCTCCCAGCCCACCTGGGCCGTGTGGCCCTGGAGGCACCGGTAGCTGGCACCGTTGAAGGTGACGACGTCACCCGCCTGGTACGTGGTGCCGGGGGTCCAGCTGCCGCCACCGGGGCCCGGGTCGGAGCTGACCACCAGCGAGTAGCTGCTGGTGTGGCTGACCGAACCGGTGCCGGTCACGGTCAGGTTGTACGTCCCGTTCGGGACCGACGAGCCGACCGCGACGGAGAGCGTCGCGGAGCCGCCGGACTGGACCGAGGACGGGCTGACCGAGGCGGTCACCCCGGCCGGCGCGCCGGAGACGGAGAGGTTCACCGTCTGGGCGGAGCCGGAGGTGGTCTGGGTGCTCACCGTGGCGGTGGTGGACTGGCCCGGCTTGACGTTGCCGGTGGCCGGGTTGACCGCGACCGAGAAGTCGTTGGTCGGGATCGGGCCGCTGCCCACCGAGGTCTTCCACAGGGTGTAGGCGACACCGTCGGCGCTGCGGTCCAGCACCGTGGCGTTGATGTTGCTGGTGGTGTCGCAGGAGGAGTGGTAGCAGGAGTCGTAGGCGCGGCCCGCCGTGCCGCCCCACTTCGCCGCCTGGGACGAGGTCTTGGTGGCGCTGGCGCCCGCCGCGTAGCCCGAGGTCGGGATGCCGGCCGACTGGAACGAGGCGTCGTCCGAGCGGCCCTGGCCCTCGACGTTCTCCTCCGGCTGGAGGTTCAGCGAGTCCCAGTACGCCTTCATCGGCGCCGAGGTGGCGGAGTTGACGTTGTTGATGAAGTAGCCGCCGTTGGTCGAGCCGACCATGTCGAAGTTGTAGTAGCCCTTGATCGCGCTGCGGGCGGTGGAGCTCAGCTGGCTCACGTAGTGCTTGGAGCCCTGGAGGCCCTGCTCCTCGCCGGTCCACCAGGCGAAGCGCACGTGGCGGGTCAGGGTCGGGTTCGCCTGGGCGAGGGCGAGCGCGTTCTCCAGCAGCACGGCCGAGCCGGAGCCGTTGTCGTTGATGCCCGGGCCGGCGCTGACGCCGTCCAGGTGCGCGCCGAACATGGTGACCTGGTCGGCGGGGCCGCCCGGCCAGTCGGCGATCAGGTTGTTGGCCTGGTAGGTGCAGGTGGTGCAGGTCTGCTCGGAGACCTGGTAGCCGGCCGCCTGGAGCTTGGCCTTCACGTAGGCGAGCGACTGGCTGTACCCGGCCGTGCCGGTGCGCCGGTTGCCGCCGTTCTGCGAGGCGATGGTGTTGAACTGGCTCAGGTGCGCCTGGACGTTGGCGACGCTGATGTCAGGGGCGCTGCCGCCCGGGTTGCCACCGCCGACCGTCAGCGTGTACTGCGCGGTGTGGCTGACCTGGCCGCTCGCGGTGACGGTGATCACGTAGCTGCCGGGCGCGGTGTTCGCGCTGGTGAGGACGGTCATCGTGGAGGACGCGCCGGTCTGCACCGAGGACGGGCTGAAGCTGACGCTCGCGCCGCTCGGGGCGCCGGAGGCGCTCAGGTTGACCGACTGCGCGCCGCCCGAGGTGACGGCGGTGCTCACCGTCGAGGTGGCCGAGGCGCCGGGCTGGACCTGGCCGGCCGACGGGTTCAGCGAGAGCGAGAACTCGTTGGTCTGGCCGCCGGTGCAGGTCGGGTCGCCGGGCTGCGCGGGGACGCTGATGGCGTCCCAGGCGGCCTTGGTGCGGGTCCACAGGTTGCAGCTCGGGTCGAGGCTCTTGGCGGCGGTCAGGGTGGTGGTGCGGTACTTCTTGTGGGTCATGCCGCTGGTCTTGAGCAGCATGCCGCCGTAGAAGATCCGGCCCGCGTCCTTGATGCCGACGCCGGTGACGGTGGAGCTGTTGCAGGTCGGGCTGGTGGGCTTGCCGCCGCCCGGGTTGGAGCCCTCGGAGAGCAGGTAGAACCAGTGGTTCAGCGGGCCGGCGGCCGCGTGCACCTCGGTGCTCGGGATCGAGGCGGAGTAACAGTTGGGGTTGTTGCTGACGAGCGAGGGGTTGTACATGTTGCGGATCGGGCCTCGGCCGACCAGGTTGATCATCTCGCCGACCAGGTAGTCCGGGTCGTCGTACGGCGAGGACTGGTTGGCGTAGGCCTCGGTCAGCGCGCCGAAGATGTCGCCGGTGGCCTCGCCCAGGCCGTTCTCGTTGTTGGCGCCGCCGGGGGTGAACTGGTCGATGCCGTGGCCGAACTCGTGGCCGACGACGTCGATCGAGGAGATCCACTCATTGGCGTTGTTGTGGCCGATGGAGACGGAGGAGCCGTCCCAGTAGGCGTTGACGTCGTTGAGGCCGACCTTGACCGGCCAGCTGCCGCCGTTGCCGTTGTGCCCGTTGCGACCCAGCCAGTCGCGGAGCATGTCCCATTCCTTCTGCGCCGCGAAGAACACGTCGCCGCAGCCGGTCTCCTTGCTGGTGGCGCTGCCGTTGCCCCAGGTGTCGGAGGACTTGCTGAACACCTGGCCGGTGGCGTTGTCGGCGCAGCTCAGGCCGGGGCGGCTCGGGTCGCGCAGCGAGTAGGAGCTGCCGGAGCCGGTGGTGCTGATGGTCGGCGACGGACCGTTCCACTTGCTGTTGAGGGTGCCCGCCCGCACGTCGTCGTAGCTGTCGATCACCTCGCCGCTGCGGGCGTCGACGAAGACGTGCAGGGTGCTCGGGGCGGTCGCGGTGCGGCCGGTGAGCACGGTCTCCCAGGCGAGCCGGCCGGCGCCGTCCTGGACCCGGACGACCAGGCGGCGGGACTGCACGCCGTCCACCTGGGCCAGCTTGGTGCGGGCGGTCTTCTCCGCGGCGGCGGCGCTGATCAGCGCGGTGGTCGGCACGCCGACCGGGCCGGAGGTGGCGGACTGCAGCCCGCGCACCTGGCCCTGGCCGTCGGCGAGGACGACGGCGTCGCCGCCGACCACCGGCAGGCCCTTGTAGGTGCGCTCGTAGGCGACCGAGTAGAGGCCGCCCAGCCAGGGGGTGACCGACTGGCGCTCGTAGGCCTCGTCGGGGCCCTTGGCCAGGGCGTCCAGGCCGGCCGCGGCCGCGGCGTCGGCGGCGTTCACGGCGGCGGCCAGCGCGCTGGGGGGTGTCGGGGCGACCGGGCCGGGGTCGGCGGCGGCCTGGCCGACCGCGGTGGCGGTCAGCATGCCGGCCAGGACGGCCAGGGTGGTCCCCGCCGTCAGCAATCTGCGTTTCATTCCGAGGCTCCTCGAACGTGGGGGTGCTCGATCGCGGACGGCGTGCCGTCAGGGCGCTCACCGTTGGGGCCGTGGGGGACGGCCGTGCGGGTGTCCGCGCTCGGGTGCCGGAACCCTCACACGCCGTCATGGCCCGGTCAACGGCCAGGACGTGCCGACGGGGCGGTTGGCAAGTTCCGTCAAGTGCCGTCAGAACTCGTATTTGGACGGAGAATTGGCAGTTGACGGGGCGTCCGGGCAGGTCGCCGGGGGTGGTCGCGGCCGGGCCCGGCGCCGGCGGCGGACCGGGCCGGCCGGTTGAACAGGTTGAGACCAAAGAGAGGAGAGGTAGAGACCAGATACCAAAAGTGGTTGAGACCACCGCATGTACGCAGGTGGCCGTCGTCCAGTACCGTCCTCCTGAACGGACCTCCCCACCGGAAGGCCCGGACCGCACTCGGGAGGGCAGCCCCGTGCACCGGAACCGGGCGGCGCACAAGCCGGCCGAGGACGAGGCCTGGCGGGCCTTCGGGCTCCGCCTGCGCCAGTGGCGCCGCCGCGCCGGCCTCACCCAGGCCCAGCTCGGCGCCGAGATCGGCTACGACCACACCGCCGTCAGCAAGCTCGAACACGGCACCCGCCGCACCAGCCCCCGGATCGCCGACCGCCTCGACGACCTCCTGCTCGCGGGCGGCGAACTGCGCGCCGCCTGCCGCCTCGCCGAGGAGGGCGCCCTGCCCGCCGCGGCCGCGCCCCCGACCGCCCCGGCCCCCGCCGGCCCGCCGCCCGCGCCGGGCGACTGGACCCGCGCCCCGCTGCCCGGCCCGCCCGTCGCGGCCCTGGCACCCGCCCTGCCGCCCGGCCTCGCGACCCAGCTGCCGGTCCGCCTCCCCGACTACGGCCTGCTCTGCCCGCTCCACGACGCCGCGGGCTGCGACGTCCCCCCGCCCGCCGACCTCGCCGTCCTGCACGCCGCCTTCCGCGCCGCCGACCCGGCCGCCGCCCCGCCCCTGGACCCCGATACCGCGCACGCCCTGGCCGGCCTGCTCGCCGCCCACCTGCGGGCCGGCGACAGCCCCGGCGGCCCCGGCACCGAGGCCGTCGAGGACACCCTGCGCGTCGTCCTGCGCCGGCTGTCCGCCCACCCCGACGGCCCCGCCCGCCGCCCGCTCGCCCGGCTCGCCGGCGAGTACGCCCACGCCGCCGGCGCGCTGCGCATGCAGGACGGCCGCAACGCCACCGCGATGGCCTGCTTCTCCCGCGCCCTCGGCTGGGCCGAACTCGCCGAGGACGCCGCCACCCAGGTCGCCGCGCTCAGCGACATGAGCTTCCTCGCCCGCCTCGACGGCGACCCCGCCGCCGCCCTCGGCTACGCCCACGAGATCGCCCGGGTCGCCCCCGCCCGGCACTGGGCCGGCGCCATGGGCCAGATCGGCCTGGCCCGCGCCCACGCCATGACCGGCGACGTGCGCGCCACCGTCCGCCACATCGCCCGAGCCCGCCACCACCTCGACCACATCGGCGTGCACGACGAGTCCGACGCCGCCTGGCTCTCCATCGCCTCGATGCGGCTGCGGGTCGAGGCCGGCGCCGCCGCCGCGCTGCGCGACGCCGCCGCCGCCGTCGACGACCCCCGCCTCGCCCGGCGCGCCGTCGACGCCGCCGAGACCGCGCTCGCCCTGCTCGCCCCCGACCAACTGCCTTCGGCCCGCCTGCTGTTCACCGTCCGGGTGGCCGACTGCCACCTGCTCGCGCACGACCCGCGGGCCGCCGCCGAACTGCTCGGGTCGGTCCTGGCGGCGGGCGACGGCGAGGACGGCCTGCCCCCCCTGGTCCGGCGCGAACTGGCGGGGCTGCGCAGCCGCCTGATCGGACACGGCCTCGCCGGCTGAGCGGCCCCGGCACCGCCCCGGGTGTCCGCCGGGCGGCGGCGGACGCTCCACCTGGTCGAGGACCTGCTGGAGGTCTCCCGCCTGGACGCCGGGGCGGAGCAGCCGGTGCGCGTGCGGGTGCCGCTCGGCGGAGCCGTCCGGGAGGCCGTCGCGCGCACCGGGTACGAGGCCGGGTTCCCGGCGGCGGGCACGCAGACCGTGGGGACCGACCCGTGCCGGCTGGAGCGGACCGTCGGCAACGCGTCGTCAACGCCCACCGGCACGGCGCCGCCCCGGTGCGGGTCACCGTCGAGGGCCGCACCGTCGTCGTACGCGACCACGGGCCGGGCCTCCCGTCCGGCCTGCCGCGCCACGGCCCCCGCCGCTTCCGTACCGGCGCCGCCGAACGCGGCCGGCCACGGCCCGGCCTGACCATCGCCGCGGGCCGGGCCTGGCTGCCCGGCGCCGAACCGCGCTTCGCCGACGCCCCGGACGGCGGCGCCGTCGCCACCCTGCGCCCGCCGGGCCGAGGCGTCCCCGGCGCCGTCCGTTGCGAAACCGTCGCAGATCGGTGCGGGGACCGATACACGACCGCCGGGAGGACCGATACGTTGCCCGGACACCCTTCGAAGTGCACCGCTCGGCACCGCAGAAGGAGATCACCGTGAACACGACCGAGACCGCGGCCCCCGCCCGCCCTGGGGCCCGTCTTCGAACCCCCGCCCTCCGGGCGGACGACGGGGGTCCGAGGACGGGCCCCAGCCGCTCCGGGAGCGCCCTGGTCCGGGGGACGTTCGGCGTCGGCGCCCTCACCGTCCTCGCGTCCCTGCTGCTGATCGCCGGCGCCTTCGCCGCCGACGCGAGGACCGGCGAGGGCTGGCAGCCCGCCGGCGTCCTCGGCTCGATCGGCCTGCTGCTCGGCGGAGCGATCCTGGCCGTCGGCGTGCTGGCCCGGTCCGCCGCGGCGTGACGACCGCCGCGCCGGGGACCTGCCTCCGTCGGCCCGGCGCGGTTCGCTCACGGAACTGACGGTCCATCAATATCCTTCTGTGGACCGTCGATCACGACATCACATCGGTCTTCCTGGCCGGTGCCGAAGCGGCGGAACGGGCGGATCCGCCGCTGCTATCCTCGCCGCGGTCCCGGGCCGGAACCCTTACCGACGGCCGGGTCCGTTCGGGGGGTGGAGCGTGAGCGAGCCGGTGCTCGTCGTCGACTTCGGCACCTCCTCCTCGGCGGCGGCCGTCGTCCTGGACGGGCGTGAGCGCCCGCTGAAGGAACCGTCCAGCGGGCTGCTCTCCTGGCCGTCGGCGGTGTCCGTCGGCGCGGACGGGCGGCTGCTCGTCGGCTCGGCGGCCGAGCGCCGCAAGCGGGCCGAACCGGACTCCTACCGGGCCGAGTTCAAGCGTGACCTCGGCGAGCGCGCGCCCGTCGTCCTGGGCGGGCGCTCCTTCACCGCCGTCGCCCTGGTGGCGGCCGTGCTGGCCGAGTTCCGGGGGCAGGCGCGGGCCGTCGTCGGCCGGGACGTCGACCGGCTGGTGGTGACGGTGCCCGCCTCCTACGGGCCGGTGGACCCGCGGCGGGAGGCGATGCTGGAGGCCGGTGCGGTGGCGGGCTTCCGCAGTGTCGAGCTGCTGGCGGAGCCGGTGGCCGCCGCGCACGCCACCGTCGCCGGGGAGCCGTTCGCGCCCGGTGAGCCGGTGCTGGTCTACGACTTCGGCGGCGGCACCTTCGACACGGCCCTGGTGCGGATCGGCGCGGACGGCGCCTCGCACACCGTGCTCGGCCACGCGGCCCTGGACGACTGCGGCGGCCGGGACATCGACGCCCTGCTCACCGGCCGGATCCGCGAGCGCGGCCGCGACTGGCTGGAGCCCCTGCTCGGCGCGGGCGGCGCCGGAGCGCTGCGGGCGCAGCTGGAACTCGGCGACTTCGTGCGCCGGATCAAGCACCAGCTGACCGAGTCCCCGCTGGTCGAGGACTACCTCACCCCGCTCGGCCCGTCCAGCCGGGTCGCCCGCGACGAACTCGAAGCGCTGATCGGCCCGTTGCTCGACCGGACGGTGCCGCTGCTGCCGTCGGCTGCTCGCCGACTGCGGGGTGCGGGCGCGCGCCGTCGACTCCGTCCTGCTGGTCGGCGGCACCACCCGCGTCCCGGCCGTGCGGGCCCTGCTCGCGGACCGGCTGAACCGCCCGCTGCGGGTGGTCGAGGACCCGGACCTGGCCGTGGTGCACGGCGCCGCCGCCTGGGCCGCCCGCTCCGCCGACCGACGGCTGCTGGCGGTCGCCGCCGAACCGGACGCCGTGCCGCTCGCCTGGGACCTCGGCGCACCGGCCGAACTCACCGCCTGGAACGTCCCGCCCGGCGCCGGGTACGAGGCCGGCGCCGCCCTCGGCACCCTGCGCACCCCCGAGGGCGCCCTGCTGGAACTGGCCGCCGCCGCCCCCGGCCGGGTCGTCCGCCACCTCCGCACCCCCGGCGAGACGGTGGGCGCGGGGGAGTGGCTGCTCGCGGTGGAGCAGGAGGAGGCGCCGCCACAGGCGGCGGCACCGGCACCGCAACCGGGCCTGGCCTCGGTGCCCGCGCGGCTGTGGCTGCTGGGCGCCGCCGGGCCGCTGGCCATCGGCCTCGGCTTCCTCCAGATGGTGCTGTTCGGCCACTGCACCGGATACGAATGCGACGACACCTACGAGGACTGGCTCCCCGACCTGGGGAACCAGTTGGTCGTCGAACTGGCGCTCCTGCTGATCCTGCTCCTGGCGCGCTGGGCCACCAAGCGCAGCCCACTGGGACGGGTGATCGTGACGGTGCTCCTCGGAGGGGGCGCCGTCGTGGCCGTGATCGGGGTGCTGGCCGACGCCCACGACATTCCGCCGGGGATCATCTCGGTGTCGCTCCTGTGGCTCCTCGGACTCTGGCTGCTGGGGCTGTTCGTCCGCCGGACGGCGCGGCGGGACGGCGTGTGGAGAACCCGGAGCCGACGATGAAGGACGACAGGATGTTCGACCCCGACGGCGGAGACCCGCTGCACCTGCCCGACCAGCACGACGCCGTCGAGGGCTTCGCCGAATTCGTGGGCGAGGTCGCCGAGTTCGTCGGCAACCTGGTCGAGGACCTCGCCGAGGCGATCGACCTGATCGACGAACAGGCCGACGAGGCCGCCCCCGCCGAGGACGACCCGGACGCCGCCGACCCGGCGGGGTCCGACGAGCCGATGGAGACCGAGGCCGCGCCGGTCGACCCCGCCGCGGCCGTCGACCCCGCCGACTTCATCCACGACATCCTCACCGCCGACGCCGACCGACTCGCCGCCATGGAGGAGCAGTTGCGCGGCATCGCCGAGCAGGGCGACTTCGGCCCCCACCTGCCGCCCGACGTTCCGCCGCACCTGCCGCCCGACCTCCGAGGACCCGCATGACCCCCGGCACCCCGCCCTCCGGGCCCCGCACCCTCGACGCGCTGCGCGCCGACACGCTCGCGCTCTACGCCACGCTGCTCCCGGCCGCCGGCGGCGCCCGCCACGCGCTCACCGCCGAACGGCTGGCGGCAGCCGAACGGCGGCTGCGCGAGGGGACGTTGACCGTGGTGGTGTGCGGGGAGTTCAAGCGAGGCAAGTCCAGCCTGCTGAACGCCCTGCTGGAGGAGCCCGACCTCTTCCCCCGGGACACCTACTTCGCCACCAGCCTGGTCACCACCGCCGCCTTCGGCCCCGTCGAGCGGGTGGTGGTCACCCTCGACCCGCCGGAGGACCGGCCCGGCGGCGAGCCGGAGCAGGTGGAGATCCCGCGCGGGCGGATCGCCGAGTTCGCCACCGAGTCCGGCAACCCGGGCAACGTCAAACGGGTGCGGCTGATCTCCGTCCACCTGCCGAACCCGCGGCTCGCCTCCGGCCTGGTCCTGGTGGACACCCCGGGTGTCGGCGCGGTCTACCAGGCGCACACCGCCGTCACGGCGGGCTTCCTGCCACAGGCCGACGCGCTGGTGTTCGTCGCCGACGCCACCCAGCCGCTGACCGAGAGCGAACTGCGCTTCCTCTCCCGCGCGGCCGCCGCCTCCCGGGCGCTCGACGGCACCGACGGGCTGGTCTTCGCCCTCACCAAGATCGACACCGTCGGCGACTACACCGCGCTCCACGCCAACACCCTCGCCAAGCTCGCCACCGCCACCGGCCTCGCGCCGCAGGACGTCCCGCTGGTGCCGGTCTCCGCCCGCGCCAAGCTCGACCACCTCGCGGACGGCGACCCGGAGGACCTGGAGATCACCAACTTCGAGGAGTTCGAGCGGGTGCTCTGGTCGGCGCTCGCCCGCCGCCGGGCCTCGCTGCTGGTCGGCGGCGCGCTGGCCGAACTGGAGGCGTCGGCGCGGACGATGCTCGAACCGGTGGAGGCCGAGTTGCAGGCCCTGCTCGACGACACCCGCACCAGGCTGGCCGAACTCCAGGCCGACACCGAGGAACGCGAACGCCGGATCGCCGAACTGGCCTCCTCCCAGGCCCGCTGGCGCCGCGAACTCGTCGACGCCGTGGCCGATCTGGGCCGCACCCTGGGCGTGCGGGCGCAGCAGGAGCTGGACCAGGTCTGGCACCGGTTCCGCACCGAGTACCTGTACGACGACGCGATGCTCGCCGAACCCGACCGGTTGGTGGGCCAGTTGGCCGCCGACGCGGCGCTGGTCACCGGAACCGTCGGCGAGCTGGCCGGACTGCGGGCGGCGGACCTCCAGGCCGAGTTCGCCCGCCGCAACGGCCTGGAGCTGGACGCCCGCCCGACCGGGCGGCTGCCCGAGCCGCCCGTCCCGCCGCTGAACGTGACCGGCCGGCTGGGGGAGGGGGAGCGGCAGGCCGGCGGCGGGGGCCGGCTGCGCGCGGTGTCCGCCGGCTCCGGCATGGGGACGACGGCGGGCGGTCTGGCGGCGGGCGCGATCGGCGCGATCATCGGGACGCTGGTGCTGCCGGGCGCGGGGACGGCGGTCGGCGCCCAGATCGGCACCTCGATCGGCTCGGTGGTCGGCGCGCTGTTCGGCGGGGTCACCGGCTACCGGGGCGCCGTCCGGGACCAGCAGATCGCCGACCGGCTCGCCCGCCGGACCAGCCTGCGCACCGAACTGGAGGCGATGCGGGCCGGGCAGTACGCCCATCTCGCCAACGCGGTGCGGGACTTGACCCGGACGTTGGCGGAGGCGGTGCGGGCCGAGCTGGAGAGCCGGATCGCCCGCGAGCAGGCCGCCGCCCGGGACACCCTGGCCCGCCTCGAATCCACCCGCAGCGCCACCCGGGAGCAGGCCACCCGGCGGGCCGCCGAACTCGGGCTGGAGCGCCGCCCGTTGACGGAGGTCCGGGCGGGGGTGGAGCAGCTCGGCGCCCGGCTGGCGGCCCTGCTGGCGGAGCCGCGGTGAGCCCGGGAGGCGGCCGCTGGTGGCGGTTCGGGCGGGGCGGCGGCGAGCAGCCGCCCGCGCCGCCGCACGTCCCGGGGCCGCCGCCGGTGCCCGGGCCCGCCGCCGCACCCTCGTCGGACCCCTCGCCGCATCCCGGGCCCCATCCCGAGCCCGAGCCGGGTGTGCGCGAGGCCACCGAACGCGCCGTCGCCGAGGCCGCCGCCCTGCTCGGCCCCCGCCACCGCGCCCCGGCGGCCCTCCTGCCCGCCCTCGACGCGCTCGACGGCTACCGCGAGCTGGCCCTGCGCCCGATGCGGGTCGCCCTGGTCGGCCGGGTCAGCGCGGGAAAGTCCACCCTGGTCAACGCCCTGCTCGGCGCCCACCGGGTGGAGACCGGGGCCGAGGAGCTGACCTTCAACGTCAGCCGCCTCACCCACGGCCCCGAGCGCACCGTCACCGTCCACTACAAGGACGGCCGCCCCGCCGAGCGGCACCACCCCGACGACCTGCGCGCACTCACCGTCCGGGCCCGCGACGACGACGAGGCCGGACGCGCCCGCCTGCGGGCGGTCGACCACCTGGTGGTCACCGACCCCAGCCCGTACCTGCGCTCCTTCGATCTGGTCGACACCCCCGGGCTGGACTCGGTGCTCGGCGCCGACTCCGCCAACACCCTGCGCTTCCTGGGCCGTTCACCGGACGAGGTGCGCGCCGACTCGATCGGCCACGCGGGCAGCGCCGACGCCCTGGTCCTGGTCTTCGCCCGCGGCCTCGCCCGGGGTGAGGAGGAACTGCTCGCCGACTTCACCGGCGCCGGCCTCGGCCCGGGCGCCCCCGGTGGACCCGGTGGAACGGGTGCCCCCAGTGGACCCGGTGGACCCGGTGGGCCGGGTGCCCCCGGTGGCGCACTCACCACCGTCGGCGCCCTCACCAAGGTCGAGCTGTACTGGCCCGAGCACCCCGACCCGCTGGCCGAGGGCCGCCGGGTCGCCGACCGGGTGATGAGCGCCGCCGGTGGCGTCCGGCTGATGTACGACCTGCGCCCGCTCTGCAGCCTGGTCGGCGCCGCCGCCGCCCTGCTCACCGAGGCGGACCACGCCGATCTCGCCGAACTGGCCACCGTCGAACCCGCCCTGCTCGCCCGCCGCGCCGCCCGCGGCCCGTACTTCACCACCCGCCCCTACCCCGACCTCCCCGTGCCGGCCGACCGCCGCGCCCGCCTCTTCGGCCTGCTCGCCGGCTACGGCCTCACCCTCGCCTGCGGACTGATCCGCGACGGCGTCGACGACCTGCCCACCCTGCGCGCCGAACTCGACCGGCGCAGCGGCCTCGCCGACTTCCGCAGCCTGCTCGCCGACCACTTCGGCGCCCGGGCCGACCTGATCAAGCTGCGCCGCATCGTCGACCGTGCCCGCACCCTGCCCGACACCCTCCCGGCCGACCTGCTGCCCGCCGACCCGCCGTCCGCCGCCCGGCTCCGCGCCGCCGTCGACCGCGCGGTGGGCCGCTTCGTCGACCTGGAGGTGCAACAGCACGCCTTCCGCGAGCTGACCGTGCTGCGCGACTGCTACGACGGCCGCCTGACCGGTCTCGTCGGCCCCGACCTGCTGGAACTGCGCCGCTCCATCGGCGAGTTCGGCACCACCACGGCCGCCCGCCTCGGCCTCCCCGAACACACCCCCCGCCTCGACCAGCGCCGCACCGCCCTGGCCCGCCTCGCCCACTGGTCCACCCTCACCACCGATCCCACCTTCGCCGGTCCCACCCGCCGCGCCTGCCAGGTCCTGCGCCGCACCTACGAACGCCTCGCCGCCACCCTCTGACCACCCGCACCGCGCGCAGCGCCACGGCGACCCGCGACTGTCAGTCGCTCCGGGCAGAATGCGGCCCCGTGAGCCTCCACTTCGAAGTCGTCTTCACCTGCTTCCTCCGGGACGACACGCCTGACACGGTCCTGGAAGCCCTGCGCTGGCACCTCGGCATGATTCCCGAGCGCCCGAGCGGGCTCGACCCGGACGAGCACGCCTACCCGCTGCTCGCACCGGACCCGGACAGCCGGCTGCCCGGCGGGGACTGCGCCTCCCTCCGGCGTCGGTCCCGGGGCTCCACGGCCGGCCGCGAGCCCCACCCATGGGGACTGTTCAGCCGCACCTACTGGCTCGACGACGACCTGGGCGGGCTGGTCACGGTCCTCGACCTGCTCGCCCCTCATGTCGAAGAGCCCGGCTACGGCGGATACTTCCGCGAGGAGTGCGACGCCGCGCCGATCGTCTTCACCTTCCAGAACGGCACCCACGGGCTGCTGAAGCCCTGACCGGATCCACCCCCCCGCCTCCTCCGAACCCGAGCCCACGGGAGTGCACATGACGATCACGATCCGCTCCGGAAGCACCGTGATGTTCACCGGCGACTCGATCACCGACGGCCTGCGGCGGGTCGTCGGACACGGCCTCGGGGTCGGGTATGTGCTGCGTGTCGCGGAGGAGTGGGGGCGCCGGCACCCGGACCGGCCGGTGGCCTGGCTGAACACCGGCAACGCCGGTGACAAGGTGATGGACCTCGAAGCCCGCTGGCGGCGGGACGTGCTCGACGCGCGCCCGGACGTGGTGTCGATCCTGGTCGGGGCCAATGACATGGGCTGGCACACCCTCGACCCCGAGGGGTACGTGATCCCGGCCCGGGACTTCGAGGCGGGCTACGACCGCCTCCTCGAACCCCTCGCCGAGGCGGGCACGGAACTGATCCTCATCGAGCCGTTCCTGCTGCCCGTCAGCGGCGTCATCGAGGCCGGCTCTGCGCTCGTCGGACCGGAGCAGCGCGAGGAGTGGCGCGCCGACCTGGACCCGAAGATCGAGGCCGTGCGCAGGCTCGCCCGCCGCTACGGCGCCCATCTGCTCGCCGCCGACGGCATGTTCGCCGAACTCGCGGCGACGGACGGACCCGAGCACTGGTCCCTGGACGGCGTCCACCCGACGTCGGCCGGGCACGACGCGCTCGCGGCGGCCTGGCTGCGCCTGGTGGCGTAGCCGGAGGACGTCAGAGGGAGGCGAGGAACGCGTCCAGCTCGCGCTCGAACAGGTCCGGGCGCTCCAGCGGGACCATGTGCGCGGCGCCCGGCAGCACCACCTCCCGCGCGCGCGGGGCGGCGTCGGCGAGGGCACGGGCGTTGGCCAGGATGTCGGCGCCGTCCAGCTCACCGGTCAGCACCAGGGTCGGCGCTTCCGGCTCGCCGAGCCGGTCGGCCGCGCCCGCCTCCAGGGGCCGCCCGGCGCCGAAGCCGGCGGCGTGGCGCAGCACGTTGGCGGTCACCGACGCGCGCAGCCGCTCCCGCAGCGCGCCGTCCACCTCGGCGGGGGAGCGGTGCGGGCCGTCCGCCCACATCCGCAGGAAGTGCTCCACGAACCGGCCGACCCCCTCCTCGCCGCCGGCGCCCAGCGCGGCGATCTGCTGCTCCGTGTGGTGGGTCACGAAGGGGTCGGTGAACGGCCGTCCGCTGACGCCCGGCGCGGTGAGGACCAGGCCCGCCACACGGTCGGGGTGGGTGAGCGCGGTGTCCAGCGCGATGCGCGAGCCGAGCGAGAGGCCGACGAGCACGGCTCGCGGCACGTCGAGGTGTGCGAGCAGGGCCCGCAGGTCGTCGTGGTGGGCGTAGTCGCCGCTGACGCTGGAGGAGTGGCCGTGGCCGCGGGCGTCGTAGCGGACGACGTGCCGGCCGAGGGCGGCGAGCCGGGCGAACTGCTCGTCCCAGCTGTGCCGGTCCAGCAGGCCGCCGTGCAGCAGGACGACGGTGGGCCCGGCGCCCTCCGCGACTTCGTAGAACAGCTCGCCGCCGGTGACGGGGGCGGTGCCGGTGCGCGCTTCGGTCATGTTCCGTCCGTTCCTCGATCGTCGTCGCGGTCATGCCGGTCGTCCCGGTCATGCCGGTTGTGCCGGTCGTCCCCGTTGCCGAGGCCGCCTCGCTCGCGCTCGTCGGCCGCCCGCTCCAGCTCGTGGAACACCTCGCCGAGCCGGTCGAGCACCCGCAGCGCGGTGGCGACGTCGGCCGGGTCCAGGTCCCCGAGGTGGCGCCGCAGCGCCTCCTGCTCGGCGCCCTGCACCCGGGCGAGCACGGCCTCCCCGTGCGCGGTGAGCCGAACCAGCGAGGAGCGCCGGTGCTCCGGGTTGGCGACGGTCTCGGCGAGCCCGAGCGCTTTGGCGTCGTTCACCAGCCGCTGCACGGGCTGGCGGTCCAGGTCCAGCGCCCGCGCCAGTTGCGGCACGGTCCGCGGCCCGCCGCGCCGCAGCGCGTCCAGGGCCGCGTGCTGACCGGCGGTCATACCGGTCCCGGCCAGCCCGCGCTCGACCGCCCGCACGATCACCCGGTGCACCGGCCACAGCCGACGGATCACGTCGTGCAGCAGCCCGGCCACCGCGGGCCCGTCCGCCCCGTCACCTCGACTGACACTCATGGTGTCATCATGACACCTGAAGTGTCATTTGGGAACCCGTGCGATCGCGTCGTCCTCCCGATTCCGGCCCAGCACGCGGAACCGCAGGTCGAGCAGGTCGATGCAGTCGCGGAACTCGGGCGTCGGCGCCCCCGCGTGCTGCCGCATCGCCTTGAGCGCCGGAATGTTGCGCCCCGCCGTGATCAGCCGGTCCACCTCGGCGCGACCCTCGGCCGGAATCCGCTCCCACAGCAGGTGCTCCACGGTGTTCTCCATGGCGGCAGTGAACCGGCCCGCCTGCCCGCGGGTCCACCGCATTTCCGAACCGGGCGCCCCGCCTCCCCGTGTGACCGGGATCACGCCGAACCGAAAACCCGCAGGTCCGGCCCGGCGTCTAACAGGTGTGAAACGCGCCAAGGCGGCACCGCCGCAGGAACTGGACGAGGAAGCCCTCCTCCACCGGGTCGCCCGGGGGGACCGGGCCGCCTTCGAGGAGCTGTACCGTCGCACCTCGCCCTGGCTGGCCGTGCGGCTGCGGCGCCGCTGTGCCGACGAGCAGCTCGTCGCCGAGGTCATGCAGGAGACCTACCTGGCGGTGTGGCGGGCCGCCGGCTCCTTCGCCGGCAGCCGTACCGTCGGCGTCGGCGTCGGCGGCACCGGCGGTACCGCCGTCGGCTGGCTGTGGACGATCGCCGCCCGCCGCCTCGTCGACGCGTTCCGCCGCCGCGCCCACCACGCCGAGCCCCCGCCCGCAGCCGCCCCGCACCCCGTGGCGCCCGCCGCCGAGGAGGAGGCGCTGGTGACGACCGTCGGCGGCGACGTCGGGGACGCCCTGCGCCGCCTCGCGCCCGAACTCCGGGACGTGCTCCAGGCGATGGTGCTCGACGGACTGTCCGTCCGGGAGACCGCCGTGGTCCTCGGACTGCCCGAGGGCACGGTCAAGACCCGCGCCCGCCGGGCCCGGATCGCGATGCGGGAGGAACTGGCATGAGCGCGGACCACGCATCGGCACGGCTCATCGACGCCTACGCGCGCGGCGCCGCCGGCCCCGCCACCAGCCCCGCCGCCGGCCTCGCCGCCGACGAGGTGTGGGCCCTGGAAGCGCACCTGGAGACCTGCCGGACCTGCCGCGACCGGCTGTCCGCCGCCGTCACCGCCACCGCCCCCGCCGTCACGGCACTCACCGACGCCGTCTGGGCCGGCCTCGCACCCCACCTGGCCCAGGCCACCCCCGCACCCCCGCGCCGCCGGCTCGCCGCCCGCCTCGCCACCTGGACGACACCCGCCATGACCCCGTGGCTGGCCATGCTCCTGGCCGTCACCCTGCTCGCCCTCCTGCTGGACCTCGCCGGCCCCGCCACCGGCCCCGGCCAGGTCCCCCTCCTGCTGCTGCTCGCCCCCGTCCTGCCGGTCGGCGGCGTGGCGCTCTCCTGGTCACCCGCCCTCGACCCCGCCCACGAACTCACCGCCGCCACCCCGCGCGCCGGCCTCGCACTGGTGCTGCGCCGCACCGTCGCCGTGCTCGCCGTGGTGATCCCCGCCCTGTTCGCGGCCGGCTGGGCGACCGGCCTGACGGCCGCGCAATGGCTGCTGCCCTGCCTGGCGTTCACCACCACCACCCTGGCCCTCGGCGGACTGATCGGAACCGCCCGCGCCGCCCTCGCCCTCGTCCTCGCCTGGGCCGCTGCGGTCGTGGCCCCTGCCCTGGCCGCCGACCGCACCCCCGTCGTCCTGCGGGCCGAGGCCCTGCCCGCCTGGGGCCTGCTGCTCGCGCTCGGCGCCGCCGTCGTGGCCGCCCGCCGCCGCGCCTACGCCACCCGGGCGGACCACCGATGAACATCCGGAAGGAGCGACAGCGCACGATGCGCGCAGTGAACCCGGCGGACCTCGCCCCCACCACCTACGCCTGGGAGATCCGGGCGAGCGGACTCCAGGTCAGGGCCGGCCGCAAACGGCTCGCCGTCGACGGCCTCGACCTCGCCCTCGGCCCCGGCGTCCACGGCCTGCTCGGCCCCAACGGCGCCGGAAAGACCACCCTCATCCGCGCCCTCGCCACCGTCCTGCGCCCCGCCGGCGGCGAACTGGAACTCCTCGGCCACCCCCTCGGCGGACCGGGCGACCACCGCGCACTGCGCCGCCGGATCGGCTACCTGCCGCAGGAGTTCGGCTACTACAAACGGTTCACCGTGAGGGAGTTCGTCGAGTACATGGCCTGGCTGAAGGAGGTGCCCGCCGCCGACATCCCCGCCGCCGTGCAACGCGCCGTCGAACGCGTCGGCCTCGCCGACCGCGCCGACGAGCGCATGAAAGCCCTCTCCGGCGGCATGGTCCGGCGCGCCGGCATCGCCCAGGCCATCGTCAACGACCCGGCCGTCCTGCTGCTCGACGAACCGACCGTCGGCCTGGACCCGGCCCAGCGGCTGCGCCTGCGCCAACTGCTCCAGGAACTGGGCACGGACGCCTGCGTCCTCGTCTCCACCCACCTGGTCGAGGACGTCGCCGCCGCCTGCACCGACGTGCTGCTGCTCGCCGAAGGGCGGCTGGTCTTCCACGGCACACCCGGCCGACTCGCCGCCGCCGGCGGCCCGGAACACGAGGGCGACACCCCGTTGGAACGCGGCTACTCCGCCCTGCTCGCCGCCCCCGCACGCACCGGGGGTGCCTGGTGAGCCTCCCGACCGGCGTGCTGCGCACCGAACTCCGGCGCTCCGTCGCCCCCTGGGCCGGCGCCACCGTCCTGGCCGTCTCGCTGGCCCTCCTCGAACTCGGCTCCGGGCCATGGTCGAAGGGCGCCACCCTGTGGACGGCCCAGTGGACGTCCATGGCCCTGTGGACCCGCCACCTGCTGATCCTCCTGTGGCCGCTCGCCCTCGGCCTCGGCGCGCTGCAGGGCCTGCGCGACCACCGCTCCGGCACCGCCGAACTGCTCGCCGCCACCCCGCGACCGGCCCGCCACCGCGCCGCAGCCCTCGCCGGCCCGACCGCCCTCGCCCTTGCCGGGGCCTTCCTGCTGCTCGTCCTCCTCGGCGCGGTCCGGGCGCTCGCCGGAGGCACCGCGACCACCGGCGCCGGCTGGCTGCCGATCCCGCTCGTCGGCGCGCTCGCCCTCGCCGCCGGCGCCGTCCTCGGCATGGGGGTCGCCCGCGTCCTGCCCTCCGTCCTCACCCCGCCCGCCCTGGCCGTCGCCGCCTTCGCGCTCACCAACGCCCTGCGCCAGACCACCGACGCCGCCGTGCCGACCTCCGCCGTCCCGAACCGGCTCTCCCTCCTCTCGCCGGCCACCGCAGACGTCCGCCAGACCTTCCTGACCCTCTCCGCCCCCGTCCACCTCGGACAGGCCCTCTGGCTGCTCGGCCTGGCCGCGACGGGCCTCGCCCTGCTGGCCGCCGCCACCCGCCGCGCCCGGCTGCTCGCCCTCACCCCGCTCCTCGCGGGCGGGGCGCTCGCGCTGCTCGTGCTCCCCGCCGACCCCCGCGACACCTACGTCCTCGACCGCGCCGAGACCGCCCAGGTCTGCGACGGCCCGGTCTGCGTGACGGCGGCCCACCGCTCCCGCCTCGACGAACTCGCCGGCCCCGGACGGGACGCGCTGGGCCTGCTGCGCACCGCCCTCGGCGACCGGGCGCCGACCGCCGTCCGCGAGACCACCGCCCCGCGCGCCATCAGCGCCACGCCGGAACGCCCGCGCGACGCGCTGCTCGTCGACTTCGACGACCCGGTGCTCGCCGCCGCCGGGGGAGAGGCGCTGACCCGGGCCCTGGTCGGCCAGGGCATCGCCCCGCTCTGCCACCCCCGCAGCGACCGCGAGAGCGGGACGCTGCAGGGGACGGTCGCCCAGAGCATCGCCGCCGCCTGGGTCCTCGGCGACCTGCGGCCGCTCGACGGGACCATGCACAGCGCGCAGGACCAGACCGACCTCGCCGCCCCAACCTGGCAGGCGTTCAGCGCGCTGCCGCCCGCCGAACAGCGGCAGCGGATCGCCGCCCTGCACACCGCCGCCGTCTCCTGCACGGACGACCCGCTGGACGCGCTGGCGGGCGGTGCGGCCCGGTGAGGTGGCTTCTCCTGTACGCGCGCTCGCGCCGACTTCCGTTCGTATTCGGCGCGTTGGCATTCCTCGCGGCGCTCACCCGGCTCGCCGACGGGCGCCTCGGGGGCAGCCCGCGCCTGTCCGCCCTCGTCCTCGCCGCCGGGGCGATGGCACTCTCCGCCGGCCTCGGCAGCCCGGACCCCGCCCTGGACCGCACCGCCGCCCTCCGCTGGCCACCCCGCCGAGCCGCCCACCTCCTGCTCGGCACCGCCCTCGTCGCCGCCCTCCTGCCACCCGGCCCCCTCGCCCTCACCCTCCGCGACAGCGCCGGCCTCACCGGCCTCGCGGCCCTCGGCGCCACCTGCTTCGGCCGCCCTTACGCCTGGCTGCCCCCCTTCGCCTGCCTCGCCGTCGCCTTCGTCCTCCCACCCGCCCCGGACCTCGCCACCCGGCTCCTCACCTGGCCCCTCCACCCACCCGGCACCACCACCGCCACCCTCACCGCCCTCACCCTCGTCACCTCCGGCACCGCCGCGTACGCCCTCGCGGGGCCTCGGCGAAGGCTCGGTGAATGAACACCCACGGTCACCGGCCCCGCCGGCCCGACGTCCCTTCCCCTCGGGTCCCTTGACTTCGGGTGCGCTCCACCCCCCAGCCTCTCGGCCATGCCGAAGGCATTGGTGACCGGCGGAACCGGCCGGCTCGGGCTCGCCGCGTCCTCGACCCCGCCGCCATGCGCCCGCCCGCCGTCCGGCCCGCCTCCCCGCCCGCCGTCGGCGTCCACGACCGGCGCGTCGTCGCCACCGACCTCCACCGCCCCGGCCCGGCGAAACCCGCTTGCCCCCGAGCACGCGATCACCTTGGCTGGACGCCATGACCGACCTGCACACCGACCGCCTCCTGCTGCGCCGCTGGCGCGACTCCGACCTCGAACCCTGGGCGGCGATGAACGCCGACCCCGAGGTCCGCGAACACCTCGGGGATGTCCTCACCCGCGCGGAGAGCCATGTGTCCGTCGCCCGCTACGAAGCCGACTTCGCGCGACGCGACTACGGATGGTGGGCCGTCGAGGTCCGGGCCACGGGGGAGTTCATCGGCTTCGCGGGCCTCGACGACATCGACGACGGCCTGCCGTTCACCGGCGTCGAGATCGGCTGGCGGCTCGCCCGGTCGGCCTGGGGCCACGGCTACGCCACCGAGGCCGCCCGGGCGGTCCTCGCGTTCGGCTTCGAGACGCTCGCCCTGCCCGAGATCCTCGCCGTCACCACGGTCCGCAACCTCCGCTCCCAGGCGGTGATGCGCCGGCTCGGCATGACCACCGACCCGGCGGACGACTTCGAGGACCCCCACGCCCCCGGCCCGCTGCGCCCGAGCGTCCTGTACCGCCTCACCCCGGCCGGCTGACACGGTGCTGCTCCCCGCCTTCCCGCGCACGCCCCTGAAGCCCGTCGAACGGCCCGCGATCACCACGCCGTTCGGCCCGCTCACCTTCACGACGACCCTCGGGGGCGCCGCTCTTCCGCCGCTTCCCGGCGAGCTGTTCGAGCTTCCGGGCGGCGGCCTGATCGCCCGGTGGAGCCACCCCTCGGCCCGCGTCGAACTGCTGCTGGCCGCGTACGATCCCGAGCTCGACCCGGAGACCTGGGGGCCGCTGACCGGCTGTCAGGCGGCGGTCTGGCGGATCGACGCCCTGGCCGCACTCACGCGGGTGCGGTTCGAGGCGTCGCTGCCGCCGGAGCTCCCCGAGGGTGCCGACGCCGTGTGGGACGGCGGGCAGGCGCTGGCCGCGGTCACCGTCGAGGACGAGCGGACCCGCCTCACCGTCGGCGGCCACGACGAGGAGGCGATGTGCTGGGAGGGCGAGACACGTGAACGGCCGCGGCGCTGGGCCGCCCTGCTCGACGACGTCTACGCCCGGTCGTTCAACGGCTGGGGCGTCGACTTCGGCGACCACCACGGCATGACGTGGACCCTGCCGCCGCTGGAGGCCGGCGAGCACTGCGAACTCCCGGTGGTGGCCGCCTCGGGGTTGGCCGACGACGAGACCGAGAACACCTGGTGCGCGGTCGGCCCCTCCTCCACGTTCCTGCTCCGGCAGGTCGCCGACCGGGCTAGGCTGCGGCGATGACGCGTTCCACCGGCGATGCCGAGATCCCCCTCCCGCCCGCGCCCCCGGTTCGGGTGAACGACTACGACGGCTTCGCCGAGGAGTTCTCGGCGGAGACCGAGAACAACCTGCTCAACGCCTACCACGCCCGGCCCGCGATCCTCGCCCTCGCCGGTGATGTGACCGGCCGTCGCATCCTGGACGCCGGCTGCGGCTCGGGCGCCCTGTCCGCCGACCTGCACGACGCCGGTGCCACCGTCACCGGCATCGACTCCAGCGCCGGCATGCTGGCGCTGGCCCGCCGCCGTCTCGGCGAGGACGCCGACCTGCACGTGGGCGACCTGGGCGAGAGCCTGCCGTTCGAGGACGGGGCCTTCGACGACGTGGTGGCGTCGCTGGTGCTGCACTACCTGGAGGACTGGGGGCCGACGCTCGCCGAGATGCGCCGGGTGCTCAGGCCCGGCGGCCGCCTGATCGCCTCCGTCCAGCACCCGTTCGTCGACTACGCGATCCAGAACCCCCGGCCCGACTACTTCGCCACCACCAGCTACACCGACGAGTGGTCGTTCAACGGTCAGTCCTACCCGGTGACCTTCTGGCGCCGCCCCCTGCACGCGATGACCGACGCCTTCACCGCCGCCGGCTTCCGCCTCACCACCCTCAGCGAACCCCAGCCCGACCCGGCCGCCCGCGAGTTGTTCCCCAAGGACTTCCAGCACCTCTCGACCAAGATGAGCTTCCTCTTCTTCGTCGTGGAGGTCCCGGAGCCCTGACGGCCGCAGCCGACCGAGTCGGCCCGAGCAGGCCCGTGCCGACCGGAGTATCGAACGTCGTCCTCGTCCTCGTCCTCGTCCTCACCGAACCGCCGCCGGCTCTCTGCCTCCGGTGACCTCCCTTCGTCGCCGCGCTGACCGTCCTGTGGTCGCGCCCATGGCCCGGCCTGAGTACGTGCACTCACGACCGGCCGTGGCCGTCCGAGGGAATGTCCAGGTCCGCGATCTCCGAGGTCACCGGTCGTGCCAGTGGACCAGCAGGAGGTCCTCGACGCACAGGACCTTCCGCCGGTCGCGGTGGTGGAGGTCGAGGCCGGGGAGGCGGATGGCGCCGGTGGGCTCGTCGATCCAGTGGAAGCCCGCTGCGGCGAAGGCCCTCCGGACGTGGCGGTCCTGGTCGCTGCCGCCCACGAAGGGGCCGAGGGGCGAGAGGAACAGTTCGCCGGGCCGTCGATGGTTGCGCAGGCCGCCGGTGTAGAGGATCACGTCGAAGTGGCCGTCGACCTCGTCGGGGTACAGGTCGCAGGGCATCGGCCGTTGCGGGGTGCGGCCGGCGGTGGCGAGCGCGATCATCGCGCGGCCGCGCAGTTCGACGGCGTCGACCGGCGCGGGCGGCTCGGTGCAGAGCGCTTCGACCTGCCAGCGCGGATCGCTGGTCGCCGCGGCCCGCCGGGGTGCGTACGCGTGCACGACGGCCGCGCGCACGTCCTCGGCAAGCCCGGGCACCTCCACCCGCGGCCGACCCAAATCCTCGTACGAAAGCCGCAGTTCGGCGGTGTCCCCGGTCCGCCTGTGCCGCGCCAGCACGGCCCGCAGCCGCTCCTCGGTGTCCCGCTCATCGGCGAGGGCCGTTCCGTCCGTGATCTCGTCCGTGATCTCCTCCACGGACTCTTCCACGCCGACGGCGGGGCGGACGGTTGCGGGGCGGCAGGCATAGGGTGTCGGGTGGATCACCACCCCCAACGGGAGGTTTGTACGGATGAGTGGGACGGTCGCCGCGGTCAGCAGCAACGGGGAGTACTCCTTCACCAAGCCGAACCGGGAGAGCATCACGCTGCTCGCCGGGCTCGGCGTGGAGGGGGACGTGCACGCGGGGGTGACCGTCAAGCACCGGTCGCGCGTCGCGCAGGACCCGACGCAGCCGAACCTGCGGCAGGTCCACCTCATCCACGAGGAGCTGTTCGCCGAGGTCGGGGAGCGCGGATTCGCGGTGGCGCCGGGGCAACTGGGCGAGAACGTCACCACGCGCGGGATCGACCTGCTCGCCCTGCCGGTCGGCACGCTGCTGCGGATCGGGGCGGAGGCGGTGGTGGAGGTCACCGGGCTGCGCAACCCGTGCCTGCAGATCGACCGCTTCAAGGGCGGTCTGCTGAAGGAGGTCGTCGGGCGGGACGAGGCCGGGAACGTGGTGCGCAAGGCCGGGATCATGGGCGTGGTCCGCACGGGCGGGGCGATCCGGCCCGGCGACGCGATCGAGGTCGAACTGCCGGCCGAACCGCACCGCCCCCTCGACCGCGTCTGAGCCGGTCCTGCCTGACCCGGTCCTGCCGGATCCGGGCCTAGCGGACCGCCTCCGGCACCGGCCGCGCGCAGCACGACGTCGAGCACCTGGTCCTGGTCGCAGGCGTAACCGCCGCTCGCCCAGGCCGGGTTGGCCTCGACGACTGGCCAGCCGCCGCCGTCGAGCCGGCCGACGTCGACCACGGCGGCGCTCGGCAGGCCGCCCGCCGCCAGGACGTCCGGTCCGATGTTCGGCGAGACCGCGAGCGAGCCCGCCACGGCGTAGCGGCTCGCCGCCCGCACCTCGCCGTCCAGCACGAACAGCCGGTACTCGCTCGCGAACGTGACCGCGTCGCTGACCAGCACGAGGGTGTCGTCGTCAAGGGCGTCCGGGCCGGGCAGGCCGCTGCCGTCGGGGTGGACCCGCGCCGGGAACAGCTTGTCGGCCGGCGGCTTGAGGAACGCCGGGCGGCTCCAGCGGCACGACGTCGAGCACGCCGGCGGCGACGTCCGCGAACAGCGGCCCGCCCTACAGGTGCGCGGGCCGCAGCCCGGCGAGCTCGGCCGGGACCTCCCAGCGCACGGCGGTGTGCGCCCGCAGCCCGCGACGGCGGGCGCGGGTGAGCAGCTGGAGGCCGGTCTCGTTGATCCGGGGCGCGAGCATCAGGAGCGTCATGGGTCGCCATGGTGGTCCACCACGCGCGGCCCTGGCCAGCGGATTTCGGTCAGTACCGGGGCCGGTTGCGGCTCAGGTCGCGGGCGTGCACCAGGGCCTCGCGGACCAGGGCGGAGAGGCGGGCGATGCCTTCGGGAAGGGTGCAGTGCTGTGGGAAGGCGTCGACGGAACGCCACTCGCCGTCGGTGAGCGGTGGCATCGGCCTCCCGGGTTCGATGCTCTCGGGGAGGGCGGGCAGGCGGACCAGGAGGGTGCCGAGACCGGCCGCGACGACGGCGGCCACGCCCTCGAACGCCAGGACCGGCATGCCGTAGAGGCCTTCCACGGGGTGACGCGGCGCCAGATCGGAGAGCCGGTCGCAGAGGTCCGGGTGGGTGTGGAGCTGCCAGGGGCCGAGCGTGTAGTCGCCCGGGCCGCTGGGCGGGGTCGCCTGCTCGCGGAGATGGGCGACCAGCGCGCGGTTCTCCGGGGCGTCGAGGAGCGTCGGGGCGGGTGCGGGGGCGGGGCGGCGCTTCCGCTTGGGCATGCGAACGATGGTAGCCCTTACAGTGCAAGGTAGTTGTGGAGATGCGCCGACGCCTTCAGCATCGCCAGGCCGCGGTCCGTGAGCCGCTGCTGCCAGCCGGCGAGCGCGGCGGCGAGGGCGCTCGTCCCGCCCGCCGTGCGGATCTGTTCGACGACGGCCGCGATGTCCGCCAGCCGGTAGCCGCCGCGGCGCAGCAGGTGGGCGAGGTCTGCGTCGCGGACGTCGCTCGCGTCGAAGAGGCGGTAGCCGGTGGCGGGGTCGCGCGCGGGGCGCAGGATGCCGGCCGCCTCCCAGGCGCGCAGGGTGGCGGGGGTGAGCCGCAGGCGGTGGGCGAGTTCGCCGATGGTGCGGGGGAGGGGGTCGCCGGGGTCCCCGGGGGCGGTCGCCGCCGTCAGGTGGCCGACGGCGGCGCGGACCGCGGTGAGGGTCTCGCGGTCGCGGAGCAACTGGCCGTGGCCGCGGTGGACGGCGGTCAGGGCGTCGTCGGTCCGGCCGTCGTGGAGGGCGTTCATGATCGCGCCGGCGGTGCGGTGGCCGTACGCGCGGACGAGTGCGAGGAAGGTGCGCAGCGCCGCCGCGTGCAGTTCGGTGTAGATCCGGTACCCGGTGGGGGTCCGCTCGGCGGGCGGGAGGAAGCCGTCCTGCTCGTAGTTGCGGACGGCCTGGGCGGAGAGGCCGTGCTCGCGTGCGAGGTCGGCCGGCCGGAGGTTCCTCGGCCTGTCGGGGTTGCTGGCCACTTTGAGACTTTACAGGGGATTCCTCGGGCCGAGACCGCAAAAGTCTCAACCGCTCTTTCAAAGATACGATTGAGGCTCATGACACAGGACATCGGAGACTTCCTGCCCTCGTCGTGCGGCCTGGTGGCGCTCGGCGAACCGACCCACGAGGAACCGGCCTTCGGGCGGGCCCGCAACGAGCTGTTCGGCGCGCTGGTCGAGCGGGGCTTCCGGTCGATCGCCCTGGAGACGGACCGGGTGGCGGCTCTGGCCGTGAACGCCTTCGTCCGGGAGGGGGCGGGGTCGCTGGAGGGCGTGATGCGCGAGGGCTTCACGCACGGCTGGGGTGCGCAGGAGCCCAACCGGGAGTTGGTGGCGTGGATGCGCGAGTACAACCGGAACCGGCACAGGGAGGAGCGCCTGGCGTTCCACGGCTTCGACGCCCCGACCGAGAACACGACGGCCCCGAGCCCGCGCCCGTACCTGGAACACGTCCGCGACTACCTGGGGGCGGAGGTGGACGTGGCGGCCCTGGCGGGGGACGACGAGCGGTGGAGCCGGGCGGAGGCGGTGCTGGACGCGGCGATGTCGCCGGGCGCGTCGGCGGAGGCGGACGGGCTGCGGGCGGTCGCGGACGATCTGCTGGGGGTGCTGTACGCGCGGGCGGCGGAACTGATCGCGGCCACGTCGAGGGAGGAGTGGGAGACGGCGCGGACGTACCTGACGGCGGGAGCGGGGCTGCTGCGGTACCACCGGCAGGCGGCACGGCCGATGGAGGCGGGCGAACGGCTCGCGGGGCTGCTCGGCACGCGGGACGAGATCATGGCCCGGAACCTGCTCGCGATCCGCAGTGCGGAGGCGGGGAGGGGAGGGACGTTGGTGTTCGCCCACAACAGCCACCTCCAGCGGAGCGAGAGTGTGTGGCGGATGGGGGAGAAGGACGTGACCTGGAACGGCGCGGGTCGGATCGTGGCGGCGCTGGTGGGCGGGAAGGACTACTTCTTCGTGGCGGGGGCGTTTGGCGGCCCCGGTCAGTGGTCACTGACCCCGGTGGATGAGGTCCCTCGGCGGGAGAAGCCCCCGCTCGTCGATGCCGACCTCGTCATGCAGGTCCCGGAGGCGGACTGAGGTGAACGCCCGGAGTGGGAAGTCGGCGCCGCCGACCTCCCACTCGGGGGGTCGGCCGGGGCAGCGGCGGTCGAACTCCCCGGTACGGACGGCGGTCACGAAGGACTGCCAGGCGTCGGAGGGGAAGAGGAGGGCGGGGCCGTCGGGGTCCTTGGAGTCGCGGACGGGCATCAGGCCGGGGTGTCCGTCGGCCACCTCGGTGCACTGGCCGCCGCGGCCGGCTCCGGTGACGGCGACGGGATGCCGTGCGTCTCCCAGGGCCAGGACTCCGGGGGCGGGCCGAAGGCGCGGCGGCCGGCCCGTACGGTCAGGGTGGCGATGGCGGCGTTGGCGCCACCGCCGATCACCGCGCCGATGCCGAACGGTGCCACTCGGCCGAGAACGATGATCCCCTGCTTGGTCCCGTACTTCGTGACGAAGTTCCTCCCCAGGATCCTGTTGATCTGACGCAACGTCTCCATCGGCACCTTGGCGACCACCTGACGCCCCCAGTACTGCCCCGTCCGCTCGGCGACCTTGCTGATGGTGGCGGATCCGCTCCCGCCGAGCATGACTCCCATCACGATCGTTCGGCGGCGCTCGAGTTCGTCGATGGGGACTCCGTGGACCTCGGCGAGCGAGAGCGCGAAGAGGGCGCTCAGTTCAAGAGACGAGAACGCCTCGCCCGCCGACAGCGCCAGCGCGACACCCGTGCCGACGCCGGGCGCCGCCGCGGTTCCGCCGACTGCCGCACCCGTCCCGGTCAAGGCGCTGACGAACATCCGCTCCAGATTGCGGATCACCTCTGCCGGCGTCGCCTCCGGGTTCCGCTGGCGGGCCCGGGCGATGTTCTTGCGCACCAGTTGGCTCTGTATCTCGATGGCCTTGTCCAGGAGGTCGAGGACTCGCCCCCCAGAGGACGCTGCTGCCGGATCCGGTTCGTCGGGAGCACCTGCTGCCATGCCTTGAACTCCTTGGGTCGTCACGTTCCGCAGAGTCTCCCACCCGAACCGGTCGAGTGGACCTTGCTTCCGGTGAACGAGACCCTCAGGCGTCCGCGAGCCGTTCATGGAGGTCCTCGCCGAAGCGCGAGCGGTGGACGCCGTGGGCGATGGCCCCGGGGGACTGGTAGCCCCGGTGCTCCGGGTTCGAGACCTCCCCGTCCCACGGCGCCACCTGGTCCGGCGCCGCCCGCCCCAGGTACAGCTGCGCTGCCGCCTCAAGGCCCAGGTCCCCCGCGATCACCGCGCCCCACAGCCCGCGGCCCTGGCCGACCACCCACAGGCACAGGTCCTCGGTGCTGTCCTCGGACCAGACGTCCCCGTCCACGCTCACGCCCTCCGCGAAGTCGGCCAGCGAGTCCGCCGCGGACTCGTACGCGAGCGCGAACGCTTCGAGGACCTCCCGCGGTTGGGAGCCCAGCCACGACTCCAGGGCCGACAGGCGTGGCCGGGTCGCCTCCAGGACGTCCCAGAACCAAGCGGGAACGTGATCCGGTTCCATCGGCGGTCAGGGGGCCTCGACGAGGCGGAAGGCCAGGCAGACCACGGCGGTGTCGTCCGCCACCCGGGTGCCCAGCCGCTCCCAGTAGCCGCGGTGGCCGGTGCGCCACTCCTCCAGGGAGGCGTCGCCCTCCCCCTCCGCCCGGGCGTGCTCCCAGGTCACCTCGGCGAACGGCTTCACCTCCACGCCGGTGATCTCGATGACGCCGACGGACCGGCCGTCGTCGTCCAGTAGCACCAGCCGTTCACCGGGGTACTCCAGGCCCTCGGCCTCCTCGGCGTACTCGGCCAGCAGGCCGGTGGTGGCGGTCTTGCGGCCGGCCAGCGCCAGGGAGTTCAGCTCGGCCCGGATTCCGCCCGGGGTGCCGAGTTCCATCGAGCGCATGCCGTTGACCCGTGGCCACATTCCCTCATCGCCCCTTCCGAGCGCCGCCGACCGGCCGATCGTCCTGAGCACAGACGATAGGGGAGCGAGGCGGCCGTGCGGGGGCGAACACCCCATCAGGTAGGTTAGCCTTACCTAAATTGATGTGAGAGGAGACGGCCCTGACCAGCACCACCGCCCCCGCGCGCTTCCTGCTCTTCCCGCTCCAGGTGGTCCGGGCCACCCGGGTCACCCCGCACATGGCCCGGATCACCCTCGGCGGCCCCGCCCTCGCCGGGTTCGTCAACGGCGGCCTCGACCAGCGGGTCAAGCTCCTGCTGCCGCTCCCCGGGCAGACCGAACCCCTGATGCCCGAGGGCGAGGAGGAGTTCGGCTGGTACCAGAGCTGGCGCGCCATGGACCCCGCCGTCCGCCCGGTGCTGCGCACCTACACCGTCCGCGCGCAGCGCCACGACCCCGACGAGGTCGACATCGACATCGCCGTCCACGGCGACCACGGGCCCGGCTCGCGCTGGGCGGGGACGGCGGCGCCCGGGGACCGCGTGATCGTCTGCGGACCGGCGATCGAGGAGGCCGGCGGCGTCGAGTTCCAGTTGCCCGACGGGGCGGACTGGGTGCTGCTCGCGGGGGACGAGTCCACCCTGCCCGCCGTCGCCGCGATCCTCGACGAACTGCCCGAGAGCCTCCCGGTGAGGGTGTTCGCCGAGGTCGAGGGGCCGCAGGAGCACGCCTACCTCCCCGCCGGACGCCCCGGCACCGAGATCACCTGGCTGCACCGGGGCACCCCGGGAACGCCCGCGCTCCCGGACGCCGTCCGCGCCGCCGACCTGCCGGACGGCACGCCGTACGCGTGGATCGCGGGCGAGGCGGCGGGCGTTCGCGAACTGCGCCGCCACCTGGTCGGCGAGCGCGGCTACGACCGGCGGGCCGTCTGCTTCATGGGCTACTGGCGCCTCGGCCGCACCGAGGACCAGCGCACCGACGAGCCGGTGGAGACGGACGCGGACTGACGGCGGGGAGTCCGGATTCGAGGGACGTCGAAAGGCCTGGCCCGGCCGGCTCGCGCACGGCGAGACTGGCCGGGCCGACGCGGTCCCGAGCGGGCGCGGCGGCACGGTACCCGTCCCACGCAGCAGCGACTCCAGGCTTCAGGAGAGTGCCCGTCATGAGAATCGCGCGTTTCCTCGTTCCCCGCGCCGGTGTCGCCGCCGGTGCCGTGCTGATGGCGGCCGGGCTGCTGGGCGGTCCCGCCCAGGCCGCCGACGGCGCCCCGGCCGCGAGCGCCCCCGCCGCTGCCGCGGCCACCGCGGTGTCGGACGCCAACCAGACCGTCATCTACGGCACCGCGGGCCTGAACCGCGGCGAGAGCTGGTCCTCGCCCGACGGCAGCACCGTGCTGTACCAGCAGTGGGACGGGCACGTGGTGCTCTACAAGAACAACGTCGCCATCTGGACGGCCGTCGGCACGCACGGCGTCGGCACCTACCTCTACATGCAGGCCGACGGGAACCTCGTCGCGTACGACGCCGCCATGCGCGCGGTGTGGAACAGCCGCACCGCGTACAGCCCGGGCGCCTACCTCGCCGTCCAGAACAGCGGCAACCTGGTCATCTACGCGGGCAGCACCCCGATCTGGTGGTCCAACTACCGCCCCGGCGGCACCGGCCCGGTCGACCCCGAGTGCCGCCCGGGCCGCCTCTGCCCGTGACCCGGTTGCGCGGGTAGTCCCGCACCCCCGCAATCCCGCACCCCCCGTGATCCCGCCCCGCCCGGCCCCCGTCCGGGCGGGGCGTTCCTTTCCGGTCGGCCCTTCCCCGGACTTTGCAAAGTGACACTTTGCAAAGTCCGGGGAAGGAGGCGTCTAAGGGCTGTGAACTGGGGTTATGGACACAGCACTTTGCAAAGTGTGACTTTGCAAAGTGCTGTGTGGTGCGCTACCCGCGCGGGCGGTCGATCCGGGTGCGGGCCGGGGCGAGGAGACGGTCCAGCAGCTCCGCGCCCTCGGCGGTGTCCAGGGGGACGGGCGCGCTGCCGGCCGGCTTGACGAGCGGGGTGGCGGCGTCGCGCTCGTAGAGGATGCAGGCGCTGCTCCCGACGTCCCGCTTGGACGGCCAGCGCAGGCCGGCCGCCCACGGCGCCTGGCCGCGGATCCAGGCCGCCCAGCGGCGCGTGCGCGGGTACGCCTCGGGCGTGGAGTGGATGAGCCACTCGTCCTGGTGGACGGCCGCGAGCTGGTCGAGCGTCATCAGGGCGACCAGCGGGATGTCGCACGTGGTCTCGATCCGCGACAGCACCCGGCCCCGCACCGAGGCGCGCCGGATCCGCCGCCAGCCGCGCTCGTCGAACGGGACCCCGCGGACCAGCGTCTCCATCACCGCCGTCCGCTCCGAGAACCCGGCGTACAGGTACGGCAGGTGGGTGCCGTCGCCCTCGTAGGAGCAGAACCGGCCGCCCTCGTAGTGGGTGTCGGACGGGTTCGGGTTGAACGAGGTGGCCGGGTACGCGGCGGAGTGCACGCGGTACATGACGGTGCCGGCGGGCACCACCTCACGGCACGGCTCGGCGCGCACGGCCGAGGCGGGGACCTTCACGTCGGGCATGTCCTCACCACTCCGCGATCTCGGCGCGGGCGGCGGCGAGCAGCGTGCGCTCGCCGTCGGTGCCCAGCAGGCGGGCGGGGACGGTGTCCAGCCAGGCGTTGGCGCCGAGCCACCAGTCGGCCACGCCCCAGGGGTCGTCGGCGGCGTCGAGCAGGCGGTTGACGGCGACGACGACGGGCAGCGGACGGCCGGAGGCGCCGTCGAACTGGAACGCCGGGAGCCGGACCGTGCCCTGGTGGTCGGTCAGCCTGATGAGGTCGGGGTCGCCGGGGTCGCGTCCGCCGGCCCGGTAGTCGGCCGCGGTGACGGAGTCCGCGGCGAGCAGCCAGTCGTCGGCGTCGTCCGGGGGCGTCGAGGCGGGGTGGAGCAGGTTGGCGAACCCCGCCACGAGGGCGGCGTGCCCGTCGGCCGGGGTCCTGGTGACGGGCTGGGAGGCGTCGCCGTCCCGGGTGAAGCGCACGTTGTCGTCGAACAGCTCGCTCACCGGGTGCCCCTCCGGGAGGGCGGCGCGCACCAGCCGGACCATCTTGCGCGCGATGCGCACCGGGTCGCCGGTGGTTTCCTCGGCGAGCGCCCTGATCTGGTCCAGCAGTCTCAGGTCGATGATCGACCGGATCTCGTCCCAGTGCGCGCGCAGCGTCGCCAGCACGTCCTCCGGCTCCATGGCCCCCACCTCCCCGCCCGAACCCGATCCTCTGCCCGTCGGCTGTGCGCCAGGGTAGCGTGCCGGGGGCGCCGCCCGGGCCGTGATCTCGGATTCGCAAAGGCTGAACGGCTCGTGTGCGTCTGCGGCATGATGGTGCCTCAGCAGCAGCTCGGGGGCGGTGCCGGTTCGCGCGCGGTCGACCGTCGCGTGTCGTCACTCACGACCCGCACCGGCCCCGGCGGCGCGCGCGGGGTCCGGACCGTCGGTGTGCCCCCAATCCGTGCCGCAGGTCACGAACTCGCGCTCGGAAGGCGGCCGGTGAGCAGTTCCGCGGGATACGGGTGGTCCTATGTCGACCAGGAGGCCGAGCGCCGCCGCCAGTTGCGGGCCCGGCTGGCCGCCGAGGCCCAGCGCGCCGAGAACCTCCGGCGGGCCGAGGAGCGGCGGTCGGAGCTGCGCGCCCGGCTCGGCGAGTTGAGCGAGCAGGCCCAGGGGCTGCGCGGCGAGGCCAGGCAGCTGCGGCGCGCGTACCGGACGGCCCGGGTCACGGTGGAGAAGGTCACCGTCGGGGCGGGGGCGGACGAGGCCGAGCTGGCGCGGGCGATCGAGCGGGCACGTGCGGCCAACGCCCGTGCGGCGCGGGAGCTGGCGGAGGCGGTGCAGGACGTCTGGTCGGCGGTGCTGCCGGAGGCGGTGGCCGAACCCGAGCGCCCGCGTCAGGCCCGAAAGGTGAACAACGGTGTCACCGCCGAGGCCACCGGGGCCACCGGGGCCGCCGAGCACGAGCGGGCCGAACGGACCGAGCGGGTCCGCGCCGGCGCCCTCGCCGAGGCGCAGGCGATCCTCGACCGCGACGTGCCCCGCTGCGACCCGGCCGACCTCGAACGCGTCGCGGGCCTGGTGCGCTCCCTGAAGGCCGCCGGCACCGTCTCCGACGTGCGGACGACGCTCACCGACCTCGCCGCGCTCGTCCAGCACTCGGTCCAGCGCCGCGCCCGCGAGGAGGAGTACGCCGAGCTGCGCGCCGCCCTGGTGGAACTGGCCCAGGACGCGGAGCCGGCCGACCGGGACCGGCTGGTCGACGACCTCGCCGCCGCCGACGACCCGGCGTACCTGCGGCCCGCCGTGGAGGCGGCCGTCGCCCGGGCCGACGCGCGCCGCAACCGCGCGCCGGTGGCGGAGGCGCTCGCCGAGGTGCTGCGCGCCCGGGACTACCAGGTCGGCGACGGCTTCGCGGACCTGCTCGCCGAGGAGGGCGAGGCGGTGGTGCCGTTCGGCGACCCGGACCCAGGCGCCGGACAGGCGGCGGCCGGCGCGGGGGACACCGACGGCGAACCGCCCGCCTCCGGGTACGGGTTGCGGCTGGTGCTGTCGCCGGACCGGGCGACCCTGTCCACGGCCGTGGTCCGCCGCGACGACACCGGCACCGGTGACCCGGAGCAGGACGAGGAGCAGGACGAGGCCGTCCAGCAGTGGTTCTGCGACGAACAGTTGCCCGCCATCGAGGACGGCGTCCGCGAGCGCGGCGTACGGCTGGAGCGGACGTCGGCGATGCCGCCGGGCGTGCTGGCCGCCGGGCTCGCCCCCGGCGGGTGGTGGCCGCAGCCGCCGTCCGAGGCCGCTCCGCCGCGCCGCCGCAGGAAGGCGGGCGGCACCAGGCAGGAGTCGGCCGCCGTCCGCAACAAGCCGCAGGAGCGCCACCGTGACCGCTGAGCCCCCGCCCCCGCCCGCGGACCACGCGGACCTCGCGGACCTGCGCAAGGACGCCCCGCCGCATGCCGCCGAGGACAACCCCGGCCCCACCACCCCCAGCTGGATCCGCGAACTGGACATGGCGCTCACCGTCTACCCGCAGGTGCTGCTCACCGGCAACGTCCGGGACCAGTACCTGCTGCCCGACGACCACGCCGCCGGCAGCAGCGGGACGCTCGCGCCGTACAGCCTCGGCGGGGTCATCGAGTCGATGTGCGCCGCCCGCGGCTACGGTGCGATCGCCTTCGTCGACCAGGTCAACGACCACATCGCCCTGCTGCGGCTGACCGCCACTCCGGAGCAGGTTCCCCGGGTGATCCGGGACTTCGTGGAGCGCGACGAGCGGTGGCGGCGCGGCGGGGGGCAAGGGGCGGATGGGGCGGACGGGGCGGACGGCTCCGGCGAGGACGACGGCGAGCCGGACATGATGGACCGCCTGCGCGACACGATGGTCGGCGTCGTCCAGCACCCCGGGCCGCCGATCGCCTTGGTCGTCCCGTACGCCGGCCGGATCGGCTCGCCGCAGGCGCCCGCCGCCGGGGAGGTCGCCCGGCTCCTCGCCGCCGCCGAGGAGTTGGGCCACGTAGCCCGTCCGGTGCAGGGCGCGACCGCGGTCACGCCGTACAACACGGTGTTCTGGGTGGTCGAGCGGCAGGAGGAGCTGCCGAGGGAGTTCGCGGTCGGCAGCCGCGCCCTGCGGGTGATCAACGTGCCGCAGCCGCCGCACGACCAGCGGCTGGCCGCCGCCCGGCACGTGGTCGGCGGGCTCGCCCGCTATCAGGCGGCGACCGGCGGGCCGTCGCTCACCGACGACGAGACCGAGGTGGCGGCCAAGGCGCTCGCCGACTCCTCGCACGGGATGGGAAGTTCGGAGGTCATGGCGATCGGCCGGATGGCCCTCGACCGCAGCATTCCGGTGCAACGGCTCGACGAGGCCGCCCGCCTGTACCGGATCGGCGTGCTCGACAACCCGTGGGCGACCGCCGCACTGCGCGAACGCATCGCCGGCGGCGAGGAGTTCCTCAACAGCAGGGTGATCGGACAGCCGCACGCCGTCCGCCGCACGCTGGAGATCTTCATGCGCTCGGCGGCCGGGCTCAACGGCGCCCAGGCGTCCAGCTCGCCCAGCCGGCCGCGCGGCACGCTCTTCCTCTCCGGTCCGACCGGCGTCGGGAAGACCGAACTCGCGAAGGGCGTCGCCGAGATGATCCTCGGCAAGGACGCCCGGCCGATCCGCTTCGACATGAGCGAGTTCGCCGAGGAGCACGCCCGGGACCGCCTGATCGGCGCCCCGCCCGGGTTCGTCGGCCACGACGCGGGCGGCGAACTCACCAACGCCGTGCGGGCCAACCCGATGAGCGTGCTGCTCTTCGACGAGATCGACAAGGCGAACCCCCGGCTCTTCGACCTCTTCCTGCAGATCCTGGAGGACGGCCGCCTCACCGACGGGCGCGGCGCCACCGTCTACTTCACCGAGTGCGTGCTGATCTTCACCTCCAACCTCGGTGTCAAGGCCGTCGTGGCGGACGACCCGGCGAACGGCGCGGCCGGCGAAGGAACGGGCGCGACCGAAGCGGCCGGGGACGGCGCGGGAGGGACCGGGGCAGGAGGGACCGGGGCAGGGGGGACCAGGGCAGGAGGGACGGGCGCAACCGCCCCGCGCACCACCAAACGCGAGTTCAACCGTCACGACGAGTCGGCGCTGGTCCGTCAGGGTCTGCGCGAAGCCTTCGACGATTTCTTCAACGACCAGATCAAGCGGCCCGAGCTGCGCAACCGCTTCGGCGACAACTTCATCCCGATGGACTTCATGCAGGAGAAGTGGGTGCCGCGCATCCTCGACAAGGCCATCGCCTCGGTGGCGGCCCGCGTCCAGGAGGTCCACGGCGCCGCGCTCACCCTCTCCGACGACGCCTGGGAGGTGCTGCGGGTCGAGGCCACCCGCCGGCTCGACCACGGCGGCCGCGGCGTGCTGACCGCCGTGGAGTCGGCACTGGTCAACCCGCTCGCCAAGGAGGTCTTCCGGACCCCGCCCCGGCGCGGCGAGCGCATCGAGGTGGTCGCCGTGGAGGGCGACGGGGACGGCGAGGGCTACCGGCTGGAGGTCGAACGGTGGCCGGGCTGAACGGCGGGGCCGCCTCCACCACAGCCGTGGTCGCCCAGGTCTCCCGGCCGGTGACCGCGCTCGGCCCCGGCCGGCGGCTCGGCGTCTGGTTCCAGGGGTGCACGCTGGCCTGCCCCGGCTGCATGTCGCGGCACACCTGGGATTCCTCCGGTGGAAGGGAGTTGACGGTCGAGCGGTTCGCCGCGCTGTGGCGGGCCGCGCTCGCGGACGGCCTCGACGGGCTCACCGTCAGCGGCGGCGAACCCCTGGAGCAGCCCGCCGCCCTCGCCGCGCTGCTCGCCGCCGCCGACGCCGAGCGCCGCCGGGCCGGCGCCACCGCCGACCTGCTGGTGTACACCGGCTGGGAACCGGAGGAACTGGCCGCCGACCCGGCCACCGCCGCCGCGCTGGACGGCGCCGACGCGGTGATCACCGGCCGCTACCGCGCCGGGCTGCCCACCCGGCTCGCCTGGCGGGGCTCGGCCAACCAGCGGATGGTCACCCGGACGGCGCTCGGCCGCGAGCGGTACGCGCCCTACCTGGAGCACCGGCCGGAGCGGCCCGAACTCCAGGTCCGGGTGAGCGAGGGCGAGGTCCGGGTGATCGGGGTGCCGCGCCCCGGGGACCTGGGTCGGATCGAACGGGACCTGGTCCGGCGCGGCGTGACCCTTCGGGAGACCTCGTGGCGACCGTGATCTACCGCTGCCCGATGGGCGCGCCGGGGGAGTGTCCGACCTCCGCCACCCGGGGGTACTGCCAGGTGCACATGTTCCAGCAACTGGAGCGGTACGACCCGGCCGAGGACGCGCCACCGCCCGCGCCCACCCCCGCGGCCGACGCGGTCGTCACCCCCGAGCCGGTGACCCGCCCGGCGCGCCCGGCGCGCCCGTCCCGGCCGCCGGCCGCCCGGCTGGCGCTGGTAATCGCGGGGGCGATGCTGCCCGTCCGCGCCGAACACCGGCGCGGGGGCGGCGGACTGGCCGTCGGCCGCGACGAGCCCGACTGCGCGGCCGTCCCCGGCCTGGCCGGCCTCGACCAGCTCTCCCGGCACCACGCGCGGCTGCGCTGGATCGACGGCGCGCTGCACGTCGAGGACCTGGACTCGACCAACGGCACGTTCGTCGACGGCCGCCGGATCACCGGCCCGACCCGGATCGGGCCGGGGCAGCGGCTGCGGTTCGCGATGGACCTGGACGCCCAGCTGATCGAGATCGACGAGTTCGGCGCTCCCCGGTGAGCCGGGGGCGCGAGGAGGAGAACGGCGCGATGGCCGACACACCGCCGGAGCCGAGCCCGCCCACCCGCAAGCAGGGGCGCAAGCAGGGCCGCGCGCCGGGGACTGCGGGGACCGGTGACACCCCTGCCGAGAGCCCGCGCACGCGTGTCCAGCGTGAACGCCCGAACGGCGGGGCCGGCGCCGCCGACAGCGCGGCGAGCCCGCGTACCCGGGTGCAGCGTGAACCTCCGAACGACGGGAACACCGGGGTCGGCCCCGCCGCCCCTGCCGTCCCGGGCCCGCGCACCCGGGTGCAGCGCGACGCCCGCACCCGCGTCCAGCGCCCGGGCGGCCCCGTGCCCCCCACCGAAGCCCCCGCCACCCCCGAAGCCCCCGCCGCGCCCCCCGCCGCGCCGTCCACCGACCCGGCCGACGCCTTCCCCGCCGCCCTCACCGACCGCTACCGCCCCCTGCGCCCCGTCGGCTCCGGCAGCGAGGGCACCGTCTGGCACGTGCGCCGCGCCGACGGCGGCGGCGACGCGGCCGTGAAGGTCGGCAACCCGGGCGTCCGGGCCGACGCCGAACTCCTCGCCCACCTCGCCGGCGACCCGGCCTTCCGTCGGCACGTCCCCGAGATCCTCGGCCACGGCCGGGTCGAGCACGCGGGCGCGCTCTGCGACTGGATGGCGATGGAGTACCTCCCGGTCACCCTCGCCGACCACGTCGCCGAACTGCGCGACCGGCGCCGCCTGGACCGGCCCGGCGAGAGCGAACGGATCATCCGCGAGCTGGTCGACCTGCTGGCCTTCTGGCAGACCACCATCGCCCGCAACCCGGTCGACTTCAAACCCGCCAACATCCTGGTCCGCCCGCCCGGGAAGGGCGGCCGCTCCGCCGCCCAGTTCGTGGTGGCCGACTTCGGCGGCGTCGCCAAACTCACCGCCAGCCGCCGCTTCTCCACCGACATGCAGGTCACCGTCGCCTACATGGCCCCCGAACAGCTCGCCGGCCACAACCACCCGGCCGGGCCGTGGTGGGCGCTCGGCACCATCCTCCACGAGGTGTTCACCGGCGCCGGCCGCTACCGGCGCGCGGACGGCGGGCTGATCAGCGACGAGGCGCTGCAGATCCGGCTGGTGATGGACGCCGAGGTGGACGTCGCCGCGGTCGCCGACGAGCGCCGCCGGCTGCTGCTCCAGGGCCTGTTCACCAAGGACCCGGCCGACCGCTGGACGGCGGAGCAGGTCCGCGCGTGGCTGGCCGGCGGCAGCCCGGAGGTGGTCCGCGCCCGGGTCGACCCGCCGGTGTCCGGGCCTGCCCCGACCGGGCCCGCGCACCGTCCGATCGGCTTCCGCGGCCAGGACTTCCACGACCCGGCCGCGCTCGCCGGGGCGATGCTCGGACGGTCGGCGGACGCGGCGGCGTGGCTGGTCAGCGGCGGGGCGCGGCGGCTGCGCGACTGGCTGCGGGACGAGGTCAAGGACACCGCCCTCGACCTGCACTACCTCAAGGACGCCGAACGCGGCACCCCGGCCGAGAAGTCGGCGGCGGCCTCCCGGGCCGTGCTGGCGCTCGGCGCGGCGTTCACGCCCGGCGCCGTCCCGTATGTCCGGGACCGCCGGGTGGACGCGACCGGGCTGGCCCGACTGGCGGGGGAAGCGGACGGGTTGGCGTTCGTCGACGAGCTGGTCGCCGCCGGTCTGCCCGCGCTCGCCGCCCGCTTCGAGTGCGGGCACGCCGCCTGCCCGGACCGGTCCTGCGCCCGGCTGCTCGGGCTCACCGAGCTCGCGGCGGTGCTGGCCGGCGTCGAGCGCGAGGCCCGCGCCCTCGGCGGGCGCGGCGGTGGCAACGGCGACGGCCGGCTCACCGCGAGCGAACGCAAGACCGCCCGGCGCTGGGTTCTGCTGCTCACCGTCCAGCCGGAGCAGCAGCGGCGCGCCGTCGTCGGGCGGCTCTCCGTGCTGCCGGGCCCGCTCGCCGGGCTGCCCGCGCCCGCCCACGCCGCGGTGGCCGGCGTCGGCGCGGTGGTGGGCGCCGTGGTGGCGCGGATGCGCGGGGGCGGGCGTGAACGGTTCCGCCGCAGCTGGGCGGAGCTGAGCCGGCGGGCGTTCGCCGCCGATCCGGCCACGGCCGACGGCCGGGGCGTGCTCGCCGCGGCGGCCGTGCTCCAGGTGCGCAGCGTCCGGGCGGGCGGTGCGCGGCGCGGACGCAACCGGGGGGAGTGGAAGGCTGACCTGCGCGCCTGGTGGAGCGGCGCACGCAGTGCAATGCCCCGGCGCGCGGTGGCGGCCGTGCTGCTGTTCCTCGCGCTCGGCCTCACGCTCTGGTCGGGGGCGGTCTGGCGGCTCGCCGTCGACTTCGGGACCGGCGCGCAGGTGCTGCCCGACGGCCCGTTCGGCGGCCCGCTGCGGACGGCCGGCGAGACGGCGGCGCGGGCGACGGCCGGCCAACTCGGGGCGGCGCTGGTCGCGGCCGTGGTGGTGACTGCGTTCCCCGCCCGGATCGGACCGCGGGTGCTGTTCCTGACCGTCACCGCCTCCTTCGCCATCGGGTATCTGCGCCTCGGACCGCCGATGACGGTGCTCAGGACGCCGCAGGCGGTGGTCGACCGGGTGGTCATGTTCGAGGGCGGCCTCGGGAGTTGGGCGGGTGTCGGCGCGGTGGGGGCGGTCGTGCTCGCGCTGGTGCTCAACGGGCGCTCGGCGCAATGGCTGCTCGCGCCCGCCCACGCCGCGTCGGAACGCGCGGCGGGCGACCGCCGCCGCCTCGCCGCCCGCCGCCGCACCGCCCGCGCGACCACGGGGCTGCGCGACCGGCTGCTGTTCGGCCTCGGCGGGACGCTCACGCTGACCCTGCTGCTGTGGGCGGCCGTCGAGGTCCGGCTCGCCGTCGTCGACCGAGACCACCACCCCACCCCCGAGTCCTGGGGGACCGGCCAGGCCGGCGCCGCCTACCAGGCCGACTACCTGCTCCTCCTGGCCTTCCTCGCCCTCCTCGCCGCCTGCGCCACCCCCCGCGCGGCCCGCCGCCTCCTGGCCGCCGCCGCCGTGGCCACGACCGCCCTCGCCGCCTGGCCGCCACCCCTCGGCCCCCTCGAAGCCCTCCGCATCCCGGTCCTGTCCCCCCTCTTCCGCAACCTCGCCACCCTCTGGGGCCACTGCGCCTTCTGGGCCGCCCTCCTGATCATGCTCCCCCTCGCCGCCCACCTCGCCCTCTGGACCACCCGCCGCCACCTCACCACCCCCACCCCGTAGCCCCCGTATTCGGCACCGCGTGAACAGGAGGGGGCGGCCCCGGAGGAGCTGACCGCGTACGCCTCCCTGAGGGACGGCGGCGCCTACCAACGCGCCAACCAGAACACGATCCGCTGCCTCGACGACAGCTTCGGCTACGGCCTCCGTGCCATCCCCTGCAACGGGCTGAACTACCATAGCCGGCACCTGACGACATGGTGGTAGCCACCGGACCGGGGCCGTCAGAGCTTGGGCAGGCACCGGGTGTCGGCCTCGGCGGTGACCCCGCCGTCGGCGACGGTGACCGTTGCGTGCGCCTGGAAGCGGCCCATACCGGTGAGCAGCAGGTCCGCGTAGGTCTGGTCGACACGACCGAGGTGGAACTGCGTGTGGATGCGGCTCCACCTGTCCCAGGTCGAGGAGGTCGCGTACCGGCCGCGGACAGACGCCGCCGAGGGCGTGTGCCTGCCAGGAGAGGTCGGCGAAGCTCACCCGGGCGCCCTACGAGCCGCCACCGACATCCCGGGCGGACCGGGACCGGCCGCCCGTCACCGGGGGCGCAGGCCGGTGAGGAGGACTTCCAGGACGCGTTGGCGGGCGGTGGGGTCGGGGGCGAGTTGTTCCAGGGCGGCGTTGGCGCCGATGAGGAGGGCGATGAGTTCGGGGTGGGTAAGGTCGGGGCGGGCGGTGCCGGCCTGTTGGGCGCGGTGCAGGAGGTCGGCCAGCAGGGTGTGGATGGCCGCCGAGGGGGTGCGCAGTGAGGTGTGGACGTCCACGCCGGCCGCCGCGAGGGCCTGGGTGAGCGCGGTCTTGCCGACCGACTGTTCGGCGATCAGCCGGAAGCAGGCGAACAGGGCGTCGGCGGGATCGGACTCGGCGGCGACCCGGGCCACCCCGGCCGCGATCGTCTCCAGCCGGCGCACCATCACCGCCTCCAGCAGTGCCTCCTTGGTGGGGAAGTGCCGGAACAGGGTGCCGACGCCGACCCCGGCGGCGCGGGCGATCTCCTCGGTCGGCACGCCGACGCCGCGGGTGGTGAACACCTCGGTCGCGGCGTCCAGCAGCTTGGCCCGGTTGCGGGCCGCGTCCGCCCGGAGCGGGCGTTCCTGATGGCCGCTCAACTCTCCAACTCCCTCTTCTCGTCGGTGGAATCGACAGGTTCCCGCCTCTGGACAACCGGAGTGGCGAGTCCGTATGTTCTAAACGGAGTCGCTGGTCCGGTTCTGGCGGCGCACATCATTCGGGGGTTGATCATGTCCGAAACACGGTCGCCGCGCGAGGTCTTCCACGCGCTGCTCGACGGCATCACGGCCGGGCGGTTCGCGGAGCTGGACGCCTTCTACGCCGAGGACGCCGTGGTGGAGCGGGTGTTCGAGACGGAACCGCGTTGGGTGGAGGGGCGGGCGGCGCTGCGGGAACGGTTCCTCGCCCTCGGCGAGCACACGCCGCTGGAACTGGCCGCCCGCAACGTCGTGGTCCGGGCGACCGACGACCCCGAGGTGGTCGTCGGCGAATGGGACTACCGCGTCCGCCACCGGGACACCGGGCGGGAGTTGACGGTCGCCAACCTCCAGGTGATGCGGGTGCGCGACGGTCTGATCGTGCACAGCCGGGACGTCCACGACCACCTCGCCCTCGCCCACCTGCTCGGCACCCTGCCGCAGCTGGTGGCGCAGCGGGAGGCGGCCCTGGACGCGCGGTAGCGGGTGCGGCGGGCGCTCAGCGCGCGAGGGTCCGGCGGAGCCGGCGGAGGCGGGCGCCGAGGGCGTCCCGGCTGAGGGCCGCGTCGGGGGCGAAGGTGTCGAAGCCGTGGAACGCGCCCGGCCAGACGTGCAGTTCGGCCTCGCGGCCCGCGCGCCAGATCGCGTCGGCGTAGGCCACGGCCTCGTCGCGGAACGTCTCGGCGGACCCCACCTCGATGTAGGCCGCGGGCAGCCCCGCGAGGTCCGCCGCCCGCGCGGGGGCCGCGTACGGCGGCAGGTCGGGGGCGCCCCGGCGGTCGCCCCGGCGGTCGCCCAGCGCGGCCTGCCAGGCGGTCGCGTTGGAGGTCCGGTCCCAGGTGTCGTGGCCGGCCAACTGGTGGGCGGAGAAGGTGTCGTTGCGGTCGTCGAGCATCGGGCTCAGCAGCAGCTGGCCGGCGGGGACCGGGTCGCCCCGGTCGCGGGTCAGCAGGGCCAGTGCGGCCGCGAGTCCGGCGCCCGCGCTCTTGCCCCCGGCGACGACGCGCCCGGCGTCGACGCCGAGCCGCTTCGCGTGGCCGGCCGTCCAGCGGAGCCCGGTGAAGCAGTCCTCCACCGCGGCCGGGTACGGCGCGGCCGGGGCCGGCCGGTACTCGACGGAGACCACGGCGATGCCCAGCGGCTGCGCCAACTCCCGCAGCAGTCGGGGGAGTACGGACCAGGCGTTGCCGGTGACCAGCCCGCCGCCGTGCAGGTAGTAGAGCAGTGGCAGCGGCCCGTGCGACCCGGCGGGCCGCGCGCTCACCAGCCGCACGCCGGCCGCGTCCAGCTCCGCCACCTCGAACCGCCCGCCGTCGCGCAGCGCCTCGACGGTGGGCCGGGGGCGGGTGGCGGCGTCCCGCGCCTGCCAGGCGGCGAGGTTCTCCGGGGTGACCGGCTCGCGCGCCACCGCCCCGACGGCCGTCAGCGCGGCGCGCAGCTCCGGGTCGAACGGCGGGGGAACGGCCACCCCGTGGTTCCCGGCCTCCATCAACGCCCCCTCGCCGGATGCCTCGCCGGCACCCCGGTCCGTCGAGCTTGTCAGGCTACGCCACGTGGGGCGGCGCCGGAGTGGGAAGTCGGCCGGTCCGACTTCCCACTCCGACACCCGGGGCTCTCAGCCCAGCGGGATGTCGTAGACGTGGTCGGGCGTGACGATGCCGGTGATCGCCCGGCCGAGCAGGGTGCTGGGTTCGGCGTTCTCGGCGACGATGTCGGAGTTGAGCAGCACGACCAGGGTCGCGCGCTGCTCCGGCAGGTAGACGGCGAGGCTCTCGTAGCCGAACAGCGCGCCGGTGTGGCCGGTCCAGCCGTTGATGTCGAAGATCCCGAGGCCGTATCCGGCGCCGGGGACGCCGGTGGGCAGGACGTCCAGGCGCTGTGCCTGGGTCCCGGGCGACAGCAGGGTGCCGGTGGCGAGGTCCCTCGCCCACCGGGCGAGGTCGTGCAGGTCGGAGACCAGCGCGCCCGCCGCCCAGGACGACGAGGGGCTCCAGTGGGTGGAGTCGGTGACCGTACCGGTGGGAGTCCGGTCGGTGTAGCCGTGGGCGTACGGCTCGGGCAGCTCGCTGCCCTGCGGGAAGAGGGTGTGCCGCAGGCCGCTGGGTCCGGTGATCCGGTCCTGGACGAAGGCCTCGATGCTCCGGCCGCTCACCCGTTCGACCAGTTGGCCGAGCAGGATGTAGTTGGTGTTCGAGTACCGGAAGCGCGCGCCCGGCTCGAACTCGATGGGGTGGCGGTAGCCGTAGGCGAGCAGTTCCTCGGGGGTGAAGACCCGGTGGGGGTCGTCGAGGAACGCGTCGATGAAGTCCTCGTCCTCGGTGTAGTTGAACAGGCCGCTGCGCATGTCGAGCAGGTCGCGCACCCGGATCTCCGCGCCGCCCGGAACGCCGTCGAGGTAGGTCGCGATCGGGGCGTCGAGGCCGACCAGGCCCTCGTCCACCAGTTGCAGCACGGCGGTGGCAGTGAAGGTCTTGGTCTCGCTGCCGATCCGCATGTGCATCCGGTCCGTCATGGGCTCGCCGGTCTCCTTGTCGGCGACGCCGAAGGCGCGCAGGTAGCGGCCCTGGCCGGGGATCCAGAGGCCGACCTGCACGCCGGGGATGCCGGCCTGCCGCATCACCTGCCGGATCGCCTCGTCGAGCCTGGCCTGGAGCTCAGGGCTCAGCTCGCGGGCCTCGGCGGCGGTGGCGGCGGTGGCGGCGGAGCCGGTCACCGGGGCGGCGGCCGGCGCGGCGCCGAGCGTCATCGGCAGCAGTCCGGCGACGGCGAGCGCCGTCGCGGCGAGCGTGCGGGCGGGGAAGCGTCTTCTCATGGTGCGGGGCCTTCCTGCGGTTCGGTGGAGGGGGCTGCTGAGCCGATCGTCGGCGACCGGGGCGCGGCAGGCCGTCCGCCCGATGCGGGGGCCGGATGAAAGAGCTGATGATCCATCCGATCAGCCCCGTGGCACGTCAGCCGGCAGCCGGTCCGGGAGAGGCGGGCGAAGGCCGTGCCGCACTCATGGCGCTTGTGGCGGCTCCTCCGACCGGAAGCCTGCCGGGCGGGCAGCCTCAGGTGGTGCGAGTGGGGGTGTGAGTGGGGGTGCTGCAACCCGGCCGCTCGCATCCGTGTCGTCGCTTCGGGGGACAGCGGCCGGGATTCCGACACGGGCGGGGTGGCCGGGGGATCCATGGCACAGAAGGGGCGTCTACCGGTTGTACGCCCTCGGAAGGGAGAGCAGTCATGAGTCGTCGGATCGCCGCGGTCGGAATGCTGGCCGTGGTCGGAGTGCTCGTTTCCGCCGTGCCCGCACAGGCGGCCACGGGGGTACTGATGGTGAACGGCGTGGCGCGTCAGAACCCGGCGCGGGGGTGCTACCCGACGCTGTCACCGGTCATCGTCCAGAACCTCACCGACTCGACGGTCGATGTGTATTCTGCGGCGAACTGTCAGGGGGTGCTCACGCGGGTGATCGCACCCGGGATGTCCGCGGCGACGGTCGGATTCAGCTACTTCGTCAACTGACCACTCACGCCGCCCTCGCCCCCTGGCGACCGGACCCGCCCGGCAGGGCCGGACGCCAGGGTGGCCGCCCAGGACGCCAGGGCGGTGAAGTCGGCGGGGGTCAGGCCGGTCCGCGGGTCCACCCGGCGTAGGAGCGCCGGGCCGGGGTGGTGGGCGGCGACCCACGCGCGGTCCGCGTCGGTGATGAGGTCGTCGACCCAGGCGAACGGGCGGCCGTCCGCCCACGCGACGATGTCGGGTGTCTTCCAGAACACCCCGCCCTCCGGCCGCGGCCGGGGGACGGACCAGGCGATGACGGGGAGTGTGGGCAGGCCCAGCAGGGGCGCGAGGAAGTCGTTGGCTTCGTGTTCCCAGGTGGTCGCCCAGACGGCGTCGAACGGGAGGGCGGTGAGCGCCGGGCCGTGGTCGGGGTTGAGCCAGACGCGCAGGGGCTTGGGCTGCTTGTTCGGCAGCCCGTACGCGCGCAGCCGGCGGCGTTCGGCCGCCTCCCAGCGCGGGGTCAGCAGCCGGTGCGTCCCGTAGCCCTCGGGGCGGCGGTGGGGCTTCGCCGCGTACGGGTTCAGCGGGCCGTCGACGTCCAGCAGCAGCAGCGGCCGCACCTGCGCACCTCCTTGGATCGTCTCCGCACCGTAGTGGCCGGCCGGGCGTCGGTTCAACGGGATTTCCGCCGCTCACCGCCGGTCGGGATTGACGGCGTGCGGGGTGTGCGGTTGTCTGCCCGCGCGAGGTCGTGGGGGCGAGGGGGGAGAGCCGGTGGCGGACGAGGTGCGGGTGCTGGTCGCGCGGGGGCGGCGGCTGCTGGCGGAACATGACGCGGCGCCCGATCCGCGGGCGGCCGGGATGGCGCTGTCCGGGGCGCTCACCGCGTTCTCGGCGGCGCGCACGCTGCTGGAGGACGCGGGTCCGGAGGCGCCGGCGGGGGCGCTCGCGGAGGCGCGGTTCCTGGTCGGGCTGACGCTCTCGGTGCGCTACTGGCGGGCCGTCGAACAGCCGGAGTTCGCCGAGGACGACGGGATCCGCGCCGCTGTGCTCGCCGAACGGGACGCCGCCGCCCGGCTGTTGACGCTCACGATGGCCGCGCTCGACCAGGACGCGCCGGACCGGGTGGAGGCGGCGTTCCGGCTCGGGCTGCTGCTGCACGCGCGCTACGAGGACGGGGCGACCGCCGGTGTCCCGGACCCGGCGGCCCGCCCGGACGACCTGGACCGGGCGATCGAGGCGCTGCGGCTCGCCTGCCCCGTCCCGGTGCCGCCCGGCCCCTGGCGCGGCATGGCCGAAGGGGCGCAGGCCGCGCACGAGGCGTCCGACGCGTACGACGCGCAGGACCCCGGGGCGCTTGCCAACCTCGGCTGCGCCCTCGCCGACCGCTCCGAACGCGACGGCGCCCCGGCCGCACGGGTGGCCGCCGACCGGGCCGCGGCCGAAGCCGTCCTGGAGGGCCTGGTCGACCGGCTGAGCCCGGCACCGCCCGCCGGCCCCGGCGGTGAGCCGTACCGCCCGGCCCCCGACGCCGAGCCGGGGCCGGCCGAACTCGCCGACCCGGTCGAGTCGGCGGTCCGCGAGTGCCTCGTGCGGCTGCTGCTGGACGAGCGGGACGGTGGCCCGGACACGGAGCGCACCGACCGGGCCGTCGCCCACCTGGAGGCGGTCGCGGCCACCACGGGCGCCGACTCCCCCTTCCGGATGCGCGCCGGCCTGCACCTGCTCGACCTGTACTGGGCGCGCGGCGACGGCACGCACATCCGCCCGGACGACGCCGCCCACCGCCTCGCCCGCCTGTGCGACCTGCGCCGGCTGATCCCGCCCGGCGGGCCGTTCGGCGGCACCGTGCGCTGGCTGCTCGGCTGCACCCTCGCCGGCATGGCCGAACTCCAGCGCCACGGCGTGAGCGCCGAGGTCCACGAGGCGGTCGAGGTGCTGCGCGAGGGCCTGGCGGGCATGGCGGCGGACGACCCGTGCCGGCCGCCCTCGCACGCGGTGCTCGGCACGCTCGTCAACGCGCTGCACCAGCACGACCCGCAGACGTACCGCACCGAGGACGCCGTGCACCACCTCACCCTGGCCGTGGACACCATGCAGGAGGAGGACCACGGGGTCCGGCGCGGCGACATCATCCGACACCTCGCCGACGCCTCCATCGCGAAGAGTCAGTACTCCGCCGACCGGGCCGAACTCGACCGGGTGATCGGCCTGCTCGACGCCGCCGGCGCCCGGTCCACCGGCACGCTGTGGTCGGACGAGCACCTGCACGGCTCGCTGGGGGCGGCGATGAGCAAGCGGTTCGCGCTCACCAACGCCGTGGGCGACCTCGACGCGGCGATCCGCCACCAGCGCGCCGCGTTCCGCCGCGCGGCCCCGGACGACCTCAACCGGGTGGTCTACCTGGAGAACCTCGCCGTCAACCTCTACCAGCGCTTCCGCCTCGCCGGCGACCACCAGGACCTGGAGGCCTCCCGCCACTACACCGAGGAGGTGATCGCCTTCCTCGCGCACTGCGAACACGCGGGTGCGGACCGGCTGCTGGCCGTCCACCGGCCGATCCTCGAACGGACCAGGCTGATGCTGGAGTTCCAGGCCGCCCTGACGGCCGGTGACGTGCCGTGGATGGCGCGGACGGTGACCGCGCTGGAACCGCTGGTCGACGCGATGTCCGAGGACGACCCGCTGCGGCAGGTGGCCCGCGGGGACCTCGGCCTGGTGATGTTCGTGCACGCCTTCCACGGAGGAGGGACGCCGGAGCGGGCGACGGCGGGCATCCTCCTGGTACTGGACGCGGCGGACCGGACACCGCCCGGCCACCTGTACAAGGCCGTGCTGACCATGCGGGCGGCGGGCGTGGTGAGCCATCTGGCGATGGGGCCCCCGTTCTCCGAGAGGCGTGCCGAGGAGGCGCTCAAGTACCTCGACCTCCTCATCGCCGACACCGACCCGGCGGGCATGGAGGGGTCCCGGGCCCATCTGATGCGGGCGGTGCTGCTGATGGCGCGCTACGAGCACGCGCGGCGGCCCGAGGACATCGCCGGGGCGCTGGCCTCCGCCGAAGCGGTCCGCGAACGGATGCGGCACGGGACGCCCACCCAGATGCTGGCGGCGGTGAACTGGATCATCGCCCGGGCCTGCCGCGCGCGGCTCGGGCCGGGCGACCGGCGGGCCGGGCGCGAGGCCGGGCTGGCGACGCTGCGCCAGACGGCCGCCGCCACCCTGCTCCAGGCGGCGGCGGCCCCGGCCCTCCTGGTGGCCCGGGAGAACGCGGACCGGGCGCTGATGATCGCCCGCTGGCACCTCGCCGACCGGGACGAGGCACCGGCCGACGCCCCCGGGCCCGGCGGCGGGCACGAGCCGTACCTGCGGGCCGCCGTCGCGGCCCTGGAGCTGGGCCGCGGCCTGGTGCTGCACGCCTCCACCGCCACCACCGACGTCCCGGACCTGCTGAGCTCCACCGGACATCCGGACCTCGCCGACGCCTGGCTGTCCGGCGCCGCCCAGGACGGCCCGGCCGCCGGCTCCTTCGACCTCGACGCGGTGCTCGGACTGCCCGGCGGCCTGCTCGCCTCCCTGCCCGGCGGCGCCGAGATCCCCGTGCCGGACGACCTGCGCCGTCGCGCGCTCACCGCGGTCGCCGCCTCCCCGGCCGGGGAGGCGCTGATGGCCCCGCCGGCGGTGGCGGAGATCGCCCGCGCGCTGGGCGCGGCCGGCGTCGACGCCCTGGTCTACCTGCTGCCGCCCGGCGCGGGGCACAGCGGCGCGGCGGTGCTGGTCACGCCCGGCGAGGACGGCGCCGGCGACCTCCACCTGCTGCCGTTCACCCTCGTCAGCGTGGACGCGGTCCGCTCCGAGGACCGGGGGCCGCTCGCCGCCTACCGGCGGGCGCACCTCGACCGGCAGGCCACCCTGGCCGACCTGCCGCCCCGGCACCCGGACCGGGTCGCGGCCCGCCGCCGCTGGCGGGCCACCCTGGCCGAACTCTGCGACTGGGCGGGCACCGCGGCGCTGCGCCCGCTGCTGAACCACCCCGCCCTGCGGTCGGCCGCCCGGCGCGGTCCGGACGCGCCGCCGCGGCTGGTCCTGGTGCCGTTCGGCGAGCTCGGCGGCATCCCCTGGCACGCGGCGCTGCTCAGCAGCGGGCTGCGCGGCGGCGGCCGGCCGGTGCGGGCCGTGGAGCGGGCGGTGATCTCGTACGCGGCCTCGGCGCGGCAGTTCTGCGAAGTGGTGCGGCGGCCCCGGCTGCCGCTCGGGGAGCGGCCGGTGATCGTCGGCGACCCGACCGGGGAGCTGATGTTCGCCGAGGCCGAGGCCGAGTACCTGCACGCCGACTACTACCCGCACGGCACGCTGCTGGGCTACGTCGAGGGCGCCGAGGGGGCGGGCACCCCGGCCGAGGTGCTGGCCGCGCTGCCCGCGCCCGGGCGGGCCGGGGCGTCCGTCCTCCACCTGGCCTGCCACGCGCTGCCGTCCGGGGCCTCGCCGCTGGACGCCCACCTCGGCCTGGCGCCGGACCCGCGCGCCGGCGACCGGCGGGGGCGGCTGCCGGTCGGCGACATCCTGCGCCAGGCCCAGGGCCGCCCGCCGGGCTCGCCGGGCGGCCTGGTCGTGCTCGACGCCTGCGTCAGCGACCACACCGGCGGTGACCTCGACGAGGCGCTCACCCTCTCCAGCGCCTTCCTCGCGGCCGGGGCGACGGGGGTGGTGGGCTCGCGGTGGGAGGTGGTGGACGAGATGGTGTGCGTGCTGATGTACGTCTTCCACGGCCGCCTCGCCGCCGGTGACCCGCCCGCCGAGGCGCTGCGCCGCACCCAGCTGTGGGCGCTCGACCCGGACCGCCGGCTGCCGCCGGACGCGCCGCCCGAACTCCTCTCCCTCGCCCGTCGCTCCCCGGACGCCCTGGACGTCTGGGCGGCCTTCGCCTACCAGGGCGGCTGACCGGCGGACGGGCCGTCAGGGGAGGTCGAGGGCCTTGCGGGCGTCGGCGACCTGGCGCAGGACGCCGTCGGCCCCGGCGGTCCCGGCCAGGTCGGCGGCCTCGGCGAGCAGGGCGGCGGCGTCCTCACGCCGGTCCTGCTGGGCGGCCAGGTACCCGAGGCCGACCAGGTTGGCGGCCACACCGGGCAGGAAGCCCAGTTCCCAGCGCAGGCGGGTCGACTCCTCCAGCCGTTCGCGGGCCTCCTCCAGGCGTCCGGCGGTGTGCGCGGCGATGCCGAGGTGTCGCAGCGCGTAGGACATGGTCAGCAGGTCGCCGGTGCGGGTGGCGAGGGCGAGCGCGTGCTCCAGGGCGGGGAGCGCGGTGGCGGCGTCGTCCCGGACAACCTGGTGGAACGTTCCGGCCCAGAACAGCGCCTCGCCCTCGCCCCGGGCGTCGCCGAGTTCCCGGTACAGCGCCGCAGCGTGTTCGAACAGCTCCAGCTCGCGAGGGTCCTCGACCCGGTCCGCCAGGAACCGGGCGTGCCGCAGCCGGCCACGGGCCAGCGCGAGTTCCGCCTCGATGCCGTCCAACCCCCGCTCCGCCGCTGCCAGCCCGCTGCCGTCCCCGCCGAACACGGCGCTCTCGTAGCGGATTTCGGCCTGTTCGATGCGTATGTCCCTGGTCATGCGCCGATCCTAGGCGGGTGCCAGGGCTCAGGCGGTGCGCATGGCCTCGACGGCGGTCATCCGGGCGACGCGGCGGGCGGGGAGGACGGCGGCGGCGAGGCCGGTGAGGACGGTGAGGGCGAGCGCGCCGAGCACGGGCAGGAGCGGCGGGCCGCCGAGGGTGCCGAGGGTGGAGGTGACGGACCGGGCGGCCGCCCAGCCGTAGCCGATGCCGAGCGCGGTGCCGAGCAGGGCGGTGGCGAGGGAGAGCAGCAGGGCCTCCAGGGTGAGCATCCGGCGCAGTTGGGTGCGGGACATTCCGATGGCCCGCAGCATGCCGATCTCCCGGGAGCGTTCGCTGATGCCGAGGACGAGCGCGGCGGCGACGCCGAGGCCGGCGATGACGACGGAGAAGCCGAGCAGGGCCATCGAGATCAGCGTCATCCGGTCGAGCAGCGTGCGCAGGGTCTCGGCCTGGGCGGCGGTGTCGGTGACGTGGAGCCGGGGGTGGGCGGCGAGGGCGCGGTCCATGGCGCGGCGGGCGGTGGGCCGGTCGGTGCCGGCGGCGGGGGTGACCCAGACGGTGGTGGCGGGGGCGCCGGGGGCGATCCGGTCGAGGGTGGCCGGGGTGACCAGCACGGTCGCGCCGCTCTGGAGGGTGAACGGGAGGGCGCTGCGGCCCGGTTCGACGCGCAGGGGGGTGTCGGGGCGGCCGGTGGCGCCGGCCGCGGTGAGGGTGCGGCCGTCGTCGAGACCGCCGAGCGCGGTGCCGTCGGTCAGGGCGCGGGCGCGGTCGAGGTCCTCGGTGGTGGGGTTGAGCCGCGCGGGGTCGGCGGCGGCGACCAGGGTGTCGCGGTTGTCGACGCGGACGGTGGCCGAGCGCACCGGCGTGATGGACAGTTCGCGCTCCCCTGCGAGCGCCGTGAGCGCCTCGGCGGGCAGGGCGCCGTCGGCGGCGCCCGTCACCGAGAACACGCCGGGCTGACGGGCGGAGACGGCGGGCACCAGCGAGTTGGAGGTGATGTCCAGCGTGGTGACCGCGCCGACCATCACGGTCACCCCGAGCAGCAGCGCGGAGCCGGTGGCGCCGGTGCGCAGCGGGTTGCGGCGCAACTGCTGGGCGGCGAGCCGGCCGGCGGCGGCGCCGAGGCGGCGGGCCGGGGCGCCGAGCAGGGCGACGGTGGCGGGCAGCAGCCGGTGGGCGAGCCGCAGCACGCCGAAGAAGCTCGCGATGGCGCCCACGGTGACGGCGAGCAGGGAGAGCGGCGGCGCGGCGAGCGCGCCGAGCACGACCAGCGCGCCACCGCCGACCAGCAGGAACGCCGCCCACACGGTGGCCCGCCGGCGTGCGGCGGGGCCGGCGGCCGCGCCGTGTCCGGAGCCGTTGAAGCCCGAGCCGTCGAGACCCGCGCCGTCGAGCGCGGCGATCGGCGGGACGCCGGATGCGGCCTTGGCGGGTCCGCGGACGGCGAGCAGGGTGAGCAGGACGCCGAACAGCGCGGCGAGGGCGCAGACCAGCGGCGAGGGGGCGAACGAGAGGCGGACCGGGCCGAGGTCGGCGGTGGCGGCGACGGCCTGGCCGGCCGCGCAGATGCCGAGGCCGAGCAGGACACCGGCGGCGGAGGCGCCCGCGCCGAGCAGCAGGCCCTGACGGCGGACCATCCGCCGGATCCCGGCGCGGTCGGCGCCGACGCAGCGCAGCAGCGCCAACTGGCGGGTGCGCTGGGCGAGTACGACGGTGAAGGTGTTGCCGACGACCATCCGGGCGACCGCGAGTGCGATCAGGACGAAGGAGAGCGCGGCGATCAGCACCACGCCGTACAGGGTGCCGCTCTGCCGGGTCGCCTCGCGCACGGAGGCCTCCCGGGTGTGCACCTCGGGGGCGGGGCCGGGGGCGGCGAGCGCTGCGCGCAGGGCGTCGACGGCGCGGGTCGCGGAGGCGCCGGGGGAGAGGCGGACGTCGAGCCGTTCGGTGACGGCGCCGGCGGCGTACCGGGCGACGGCGCTCTCCGGGACGCCGATGACGGGGTGTCCGGAGAGGCTGGGCGCGCCGCGGCCGTCGAGGGTGCCGGTGAGCCGGGCGGTGGCGGGGGTGCCGTCGGCCCGGGTGAGCCGGACGTCCGCGCCGGGGCGGACGCCGAGGCGCCGCGCGGTGTCGGTGTCGAGCAGCACCTCGTCCGGGCCGGTGGGCCAGCGCCCGTCGTCGAGCAGGTGCCAGCGCAGTTCGGGGTCGGTGGCGACGGCGCTGACGACGGCGTCCGCGTCGAGCGGGCGGCCGTCGGCGGTCAGCACTGCGCCGCGGCCGGTGAGCCGCGGGGCGAGCGCGGCGACCCCGGGCACCTGCCGGGCCCGGTCGGCGGTGGCGGCGTCGAGTCCGCCGCCGACCGGGCGGGTGATCTGGACGTCCCCGGGGCCGACCTCGGCGGCGGCGCTCTGGCTGAAGGAGTCGACGAGGGCGCCGCTGCCGCCGACCGAGGCGATGAGGAAGGCCACACCGAGGGCGACGGCCGCTCCGCTGAGGAGGAGTTGGCGCAGCTGCCCGCGGAGTTCGGCGAGGGTGTGGCGGTAGGTGGTCATCGTTCCCGGTCTGTCGTGGCGTAGCCGGCGTCCGGCGCGTCGGTGCTGGTCACCGGCGGTGTGCCCGGTGACCGGCTTCGAGCGTAGGAGGCCGGTCGTACCGGCTGGTAGGTGCCAGGGTCTGTTCATGATCATCCCGGCGGTGGACGGCGGAACCCCCGGGTCTCCTCCTCGGGACGTACACCGACCCCGAGGGCCGGGCACGAAGGAACCGGTTGCCCCGGGGCGTCCCCACTCGTCCCATTGGTCACCGTGGTCCCACCGGTGAAGCTGGTCCAGACCATTGACGCTCGCCGTTGCGGCTACCTAGCATGATCGCGCCGCGGCGGCCATACGGGGGCCCGCCGCCGATCAGCCGAGCGCGCTACTCCCTCCCACCCCACGGGGCATGCGGCCGGACCATGTCCGAGAACCGTCCGCCCCGCCGTGAGGCGAGTGCCGAGGAGTGTCATGCCCACGACCGCCCAGGAGTCCGTCCACGAGCCGGGCCGGACCGCCGAGCCCGCGCCGCCCACCGCCCTCACCGTCGGCCAGGAACGGCTCTGGTTCCTCGACCAGCTCGACCCGGGCGACCCCTCCTACAACATCCCGCTGGTGCTGCGCCTCACCGGCGAGCCGTCGACGCCGTCGCTGCGCGCCGCCCTCGACGGCGTGGTGGCCCGGCACGAGGCGCTGCGCACCCGCTTCCCCGCCGAGGACGGCCGGCCCACCGCCGTCGTCGACGGACCGGCGCCCGTCCCGCTCGACCTCGCCGACCTGCGCGGACGGCCCGAGGCCGAGGTGGCCGCCGCCCTCGCCGAACGCGTCAACCGCGGCTTCGACCTCGCCACCGGACCGCTGCTGCGCGCCGCCCTGCTGCGCACCGGCGAGCAGGAGCACGTGCTCTGCCTGGTGCTGCACCACATCGTCGCCGACGGCTGGAGCCTCGGGCTGCTGCGCACCGAACTCGCCGAGCGCTACGCCGCCCACCGCGCCGACGGCCGGCAGCCCGAGCTGCCCGCCCCGCCCTCCTGGGCCGCCCACGCCGCCGCCGAACGCGCCTGGCTCGCCGGTCCCGAGGCCGTCGACGCGCTCGCCCACTGGCGCGAAAAGCTCGCCGGCGCACCCGCCCTCGACCTGCCGCTGGACCGGCCCCGGCCCGCCGAACCGGGCAGCGCGGGCGCCTTCCACACCCGGATCCTGTGCGGCCTCGGCCCCGAACTCGAAGCCTTCGCCCGCGCCCGCCGGCTCACCCCGTTCATGGTGCTGGCCGCCGCCTACCAGGCCCTGCTGCACCGCTGCACCGGCCAGGACGACTTCTGCGTCGGCGTGCCCACCGCCGCCCGCACCACCGTCGACAGCGAACGCACCGTCGGCTACTTCTCCTCCGCCCTGGTGATGCGCGCCGACCTCGCCGGCGACCCCACCTTCGACACCCTGCTGCGCCGGGTGCGCACCGACTGGCTCGGCGCGCTCGGCCACGCCCGGGTGCCGTTCGAGCAGCTCGCCGAGGACCTGCGCCCCGACCGCGACCCCGGGCGCACCCCGCTCTTCCAGACCCTGCTCACCGTGCACACCCAGAGCGGCGGAGCCCTCGGCGAGCACGCCTTCGCCGACCTGCGCTGCACCGAGATCGACGGCGGCCACACCGCCGCCAAGTTCGAACTCGCCCTGGACGTCCGCCCGGACGGCGACGACCTGCACGCCGTCTTCGGCTACCGCACCGACCTGCTGGACGAGCCGTGGACCGTCCGGCTCGGCCGCCGCTTCGACACCCTGCTGCGCGCCGCCCTCGCCGCCCCGGACACTCCGGTCCACCTGCTGCCGCTGCTCGACGCGGAGGAACGCGCCGACGCGGCGGCCGGCGCGGCCGGGCCCGCGCCGGCGCCGCACCCGGCCACCGTGCTCGACGCGATCGACCTGGCGGCCGCCGAGCAGCCGGACGCGCCCGCCGTCGAGGGCCGGGACACGCGCCTCAGCCGGGGCGAACTCGCCGGGGCCTCGGGCGCGCTGGCCGCGCGACTGGCGGCCGCCGGCGTGCGGCGCGGCGACCTGGTGGCGTTCTGCCTGCCGCGCGGGCCGCACGCCGTGGTCGCCATGCTCGCCGCCTGGCGGGCCGGCGCCGGATACCTGCCGCTGGACCCGGAGTACCCGGCCGCCCGGCTCGCCTTCATGCTGGCCGACAGCGGCGCCACCGCGCTGATCACGGCCGACGGTGCGCCCGTCGACGGACTGCCGGCCGCCGTGCCGGTGCTCGCGGCCACCGGGGGAACGGCCGCGGGGGAAGCGGTCACCGGGGTAGCGGCTACCGGGGTAGCGGACGCCCCGCCCGCCGGCGCCGCCGCGGGAGCGGACGACCCCGCGTACGTCGTCTACACCTCCGGCTCCACCGGCACCCCCAAGGGCGTGCTCGTCCCGCACCGCGCGCTCGCCGCCCGGGTGGCCTGGATGCGCGAGGGCTACCGCCTCACCGCCGCCGACCGCGTCCTGCAGTACGCCTCGCTCTCCTTCGACACCTGCGCCGAGGAGGTGTTCCCGGCCCTCGCCGCCGGCGCCACCCTGGTCGTCGCGGAGGCGGGCGCCGCCCTGCCCGACCAGCTGGCCGAGCCCGGCGCCGCCGGCCTCACCGTGCTCGACCTGCCCACCCCGTACTGGCACCAGTTGGTCGCCGACCTCGACGCCACGCCCTGGCCGGCGAGCCTGCGGCTGCTCATCCTCGGCGCCGACCAGGTCCGCCCGGAGGCCGTCGCCGCCTGGCGCGCCCGGTTCGGCGACACCGTCCGGCTGGTCAACTCCTACGGGCCCACCGAGACCACCGTCATCGCCACCACCGCCGAGCTCGGCGCCGCCGACACCGCCCGGCGCCCGCCGATCGGCCGGCCCATCGGCGGTACCACCGTCGCCGTGCTCGACCGCCACGGCCGGCCCGTGCCGCCCGGCACCCCCGGCGAACTGGTCGTCGGCGGCGCCGGCGTCACCGACGGCTACCTCGGCCGGCCCGGCGCCACCGCCCGGGCCTTCGTGCCCGACCCGGACGGCCCGCCCGGCGCCCGCCGCTACCGCACCGGCGACCTGGTGCGCCGACGCGGGGACGGCGCGCTGGAGTTCCTCGGCCGGATCGACACCCAGGTGAAGGTGCGCGGCTACCGGGTCGAACCCGGCGAGGTCGAGTCCGCGCTGCTCGCCCGGCCCGGCGTCGGCCAGGCCGCCGTCCTCGCCCGCGCGGACCGGCTGCTCGGCTACGTCGTGCCGGACGCCTCGGCGCCGGCCGTGCCCGATCCCGCCGCGCTGCGCGCCGCGCTCGCCGCCACCCTGCCCGCCCACCTCGTCCCCAACGCCGTCCTCGTCCTCGACGCGCTGCCGCTCACGCCCAACGGCAAGCTCGACCACCGCGCGCTGCCCGACCCCGACACCCGCCCCGAGCTGCGCGCGGCCTACCTCGCCCCGCGCACCGAGGCCGAGGACCTGGTCGCCGAGGTCTGGCAGGAGGTCCTCGGCCTCGACCGGGTCGGCGTCCACGACGACTTCTTCGACCTCGGCGGCCACTCCCTGCTCGCCACCCGGGTCGTCGCCCGCATCCGCGCCACGGCCGACCTCGCGGTGCCGCTGCGCACCCTCTTCACCCACCGCACGGTGGCCGCCTTCGCCGAAGCCGTCGAAGCCGCCCTGGTCGCCGAACTCGACGCGCTGTCCGACGCCGCCGCCGAGGAACTGCTCGCCGCGCAGGACGCCCTGGAAGGGACCGCAACGCCGTCATGAGCACCGAAACCGCCCCCACGCCCACCCCTTCCGGGCCCGCCGGCTCCTCCGCCGGGCTCACCGCCGCCAAGCGCGAACTGCTCAGCCGCCGCCTCCGCAGCCGCACCGCCCCCCGGCAGACCATCGCCCGCCGCGCCGCCGACGCGCCCGTGCCGCTCTCCTACGCCCAGGAACGGCTCTGGTTCATGGAGCAGTTCGCCCCCGGCACCGCCGCCTACAACATCCCGGTGGTGCGCCGGCTGCGCGGCCCGCTCGACGTCCCCGCCCTGCGCCGCGCCCTGGACGCCTCCCTCGCCCGGCACGAGACCCTGCGCTCGCGCTACCCCGCCACCGACGACGGCCGCCCGCTGCTGGTCATCGACCCGCCGGGCCCCGCCGACCTCACCCTGGCCGACGCCGGCGACCCCGCGCACGCCGAACGGCTGGTCGACGAGGCCGCCGCCGTGCCCTTCGACCTGGAGCACGGCCCGCTGCTGCGCGCCCACCTGCTGCGGCTCGCCGACGACGACCACGTGCTGCTGCTCGTCGTCCACCACAGCGTCAGCGACGGCTGGTCCAGCGAGGTGCTGCTCGGCGAGGTCCTGCGAGGCTACGCGGCGTACACCGCAGGACGCCCTGACCCGCTGCCCGAACTCGCCGTCCAGTACGGCGACTTCGCCATCTGGCAGCGTGAGCGGCTGAGCGGTGACCGGCTGGCCGCCGAGGTCGCCCACTGGGCCGGCGAACTGGCCGGCGTCGAACCCCTCGAACTCGCCTGCGCCGCCCCGCGCCCGCCGCGCCAGACCTTCGACGGCGCCGGCTACGGCTTCGAGGTCGACCGCGCGCTGCTCGACCGGCTGACCGAACTCGGCAAGCGCCACGACGCCACCGTCTACATGGTGCTGCTCGCCGCCTTCCAGGCCCTGCTCGCCCGGTTCAGCGGCCAGCGCGACTTCGCCGTCGGCTCGCCCATCGCCGGCCGCCCCGAGCCCGAACTCGAACCGCTGGTCGGCATGTTCGTCAACGTGCTGGCGCTGCCCGCCCGGCTGGAGGGCGACCCCGCCTTCACCGAACTGCTGCGCCGCACCCGGGACACCTGCCTGGAGGCCTACGCCCACCAGGAACTGCCCTTCGCCCAGCTGGTCACCGAGCTCAAGGTGGCCCGCGACGTCAGCCGCCCGCCGGTCTTCCAGGCCGTCCTCGCCGTGCAGAACTACGCAGTCCAGCGCGAGGCCGTCGGCGAACTGCCCATCGACGTCGAACCGTTCGGAGTGCGCGCCAGCGGTACCCGGTTCGATCTCGAACTCTTCCTCCAGGAGTGGCCGCAGGGCCTGCTCGGCTCCTTCAACTACAACACCGACCTCTTCGCCGAGGCCGACGTCGCCCGCCTCGCCGAGCACCTGGGCCGGCTGCTGACCGCGATCGCCGACCAGCCGGACGTCCCGCTGTCCGCCCTCGACGACCTCCCCGAGGATGAACGGGCCTTCGAGGTCGAGCGGTTCAACGACACCGCGAACCCCCGACCGGCCACCACCCTGACGGCGCTGGTCGCCGAGCAGATCGCCCGCACCCCCGACGCCGTCGCCGTCGCCTTCGAGGACGGCGCGTCCCTGACGTACCGTCAACTCGACGCCGCCGCCGACCGGATCGCCGTCCGGCTGGCCGCCGAGGGCGTCGGCCCCGGCAGCCTGGTCGCGATCAGCGCCGAACGCTCGCCCGAACTCGTCGCCGGCCTGCTCGGCGTACTGCGCACCGGCGCCGGCTACACCCCGCTGGAGCCCGACTACCCCGCCGAACGGCTCGCCTTCCTGCTCGCCGACAGCGCCGCGCCCGTCCTGCTCACCCAGCGCCGGCTGCCCATCCCGGACGGCTGCACCGCCCGCGTCCTGCTCCTCGACGACCCCGGCGAGTGGCCCAAGGTCCGCGCCCGCACCCCGCTGCCCGCCGGGCCCGCCCCCGACGACACCGCCTACCTGATCTACACCTCCGGCTCCACCGGCCGCCCCAAGGGCGTGCCCAACACCCACCGGGCCATCGCCAACCGCCTCCAGTGGATGCAGGACACCTACCGGATCGGCCCCGAGGACCGCGTCCTGCAGAAGACCCCGGCCGGATTCGACGTCTCCGTCTGGGAGTTCTTCTGGCCGCTGATCACCGGCGCCCGGATCGTCCTCGCCAAGCCCGGCGGCCAGAAGGACGCCGGCTACCTGCGCGACCTCATGGTGCGCGCGGGCGTCACCGTCGCCCACTTCGTGCCCGCCATGCTCACCGTCTTCCTCGCCGAGGACGGCGTCGAACGCTGCACCACCCTGCGCCGCGTGGTGTGCAGCGGCGAGGCCCTGCCACCGGACACCGCAAGGGAGTTCACCACCCGCCTGCCCGGCTGCGCGCTCGCCAACCTGTACGGGCCCACCGAGGCCGCCGTCGACGTCTCCTCCTGGGAGTGCGAAGGCCCGCTGCGGACCGTCCCGATCGGCCTGCCGATCGACAACACCCGCCTGTACGTGCTGGATTCCTCGATGCGGCCGGTCCCGCCCGGCGCCCCCGGCGAACTCCACATCGGCGGCACCGCCGTCGCCCTCGGCTACCACCGCCGCCCCGGCCTCACCGCCGCCCGCTTCGTCCCCGACCCCTACGGCCCGCCCGGCGCCCGGCTCTACCGCACCGGCGACCTCGCCCGCCGCCGTCCCGACGGCACCCTCGAACACCTCGGCCGGATCGACCAGCAGGTCAAGATCCGCGGCCTGCGGATCGAACCCGGCGAGACCGAGGCCGCCCTGCGCGCCCAGCCCGGCATCGCCGACGCCGCCGTCGTCGTCCGCGAGGACCGGCCCGGCGACAAGCGGCTCACCGGCTACCTCGTCCCCGCCCCCGGCGCCGACGAGCCCGACCCGGCCGCGCTGCGCGCCACCCTCAAGCGCACCCTGCCCGACCACCAGGTCCCCGCCGCCTTCGCCGTGCTGCCCGCCCTGCCGCTCACGCCCAACGGCAAGCTCGACCGGCGCGCCCTGCCCGCCCCGCAGGTCCGCCGCGACGCCGGCGCCGCCAAGCCCGCCACCAAGGCCGAGCGGGTGCTCGCCGAGATCTGGGCCGAGGTGCTCGGCCTGCCCGAGGTCGGCACCGACGAGGACTTCTTCGACCTCGGCGGCCACTCGCTGCTCGCCACCCAGGTCGTCGCCAAGGCCCGCAAACGGCTCACCGAAGCCGGCGCCCGCCCGGTCAGCGTGATGGACCTCTTCACCTGCCGCACCGTCCACGACCTCGCGGCCCTCGCCACGCTCGACGAACAGGACCGCGGCCCGCGCCGCCTGCTGCACCGGCTCACCCGGCCCGTCCCGGCCGACCGCCGCCGGCTCACCCTGGTCTGCGTCCCCTACGGCGGCGGCAGCGCCGTCGTCTACCAGCCGGTCGCCGACCTGCTGCCCGCCGACACCGAACTGTGGGCCGTCGCGATCCCCGGCCATGACATCGGCGTCACCGAACAGCACCTGGCCTTCGACGAGTTGGCCGAACAGCTGGCCGCCGAGGTGCGCGAGCGGGTCGACGGCCCGGTCGTCGTCTACGGCCACTGCGGAGTCGGCACCGCCCTCGCCGTCGCCACCGCCCGGCTGCTGGAGGCCTCCGGCCGGGAGCTCGAAGCCGTCTACGCCGGCGCCCAGTTCCCGTTCGCCAAGCCGCGCAGCAAGGTGCTCACCGCGCTCAGCGGCATCGCCGCCCTGGAACCGCTGCTCGGCGACCGGGTCTACCTCAACTGGCTCACCGGCATGGGTGTCGACACCTCCGAACTCGACCAGGAGCAGATCCGGTTCATCGTCGGCAACATGCGCCAGGACTCCAAGGCCGCCGAGGCGTACTTCACCCGGGCGATCGAGGAGGTCGCCGCCGGCGCTCCCCGGCTGCGCGCCCCGCTGGTCTCGCTGGTCGGCGACCACGACCCGGCCGCCGACTTCTACCAGGAGCGGTACCGCGAATGGCTGCTGCTCGCCGAGCGCTCCGCCGTCGCGGTGCTCGACCAGGGCGGGCACTTCTTCGTCAAGTACCGTGCGGCGGAGGTCGTCGAGGCCGTCACCACCGTGCACCGCGCCGTCCTCGACGGGCGCACCGACACCCTGCCCGCGCGCGGACCGGACAGCTCCTGGTGGTTCCACGGCGAGACCGGCCCGGCTGCTCCCGCCGAGGAGAAGACGGCGGCCGAGCCCGCGGCGGACGAGGGGCCGCAGCCCAGCATGGGCCGCTTCCTGGCCGTCGCCGCCGGGCAGTTGGTCTCCATCACCGGATCGGCGCTCACCGAGTTCGCGCTGCCGATCTGGATCCTGCTGGAGACCGGGTCGATGACCCGCTACGCGCTGTACGCCGTCATCGCGATGCTGCCCGGCATCCTCGTCGGCCCGGTGGCCGGCGCCCTGGTCGACCGGCTGGACCGGCGCAAGGTGATGCTCGCCGGGGACGTCGCCGCCGGGGGCACCCAGGCCGCCATGCTGGCGCTGCTGCTGGCCGGGCAACTGCACTCCTGGCAGGTCTACGTCCTGCTCGGCGTGCTCTCCGTCGCGCTCACCTTCCAACGCCTCGCGTACGCCTCGGCGGTGCCCCAGATCGTCCCCAAGCAGTACCTCGGCCACGCCAACGGTGTCGTCCAACTCGCCTTCGGCGCAGCCCAGTTCGTCGTCCCGCTGGTCGCGGTCGCGCTGCTCGCCGGGATCGGTCTGCGCGGCATCCTGATCATCGACGTGGTCAGCTACACCATCGCCGTCGGCATCCTGCTCGCGGTGCGCTTCCCGCGCACCCTGCCGTGGACCAGGCGCGAACCGCTGGTCGAGGAGATCAAGCAGGGCTTCGGCTACTCCTGGCGCCAGCGGGGCTTCCGCTCCATGCTGCTCTGGTTCGCCGGCCTGAACGTCTTCCTCTCCCCGCTGTTCCTGCTCACCACCCCGATGGTGCTCGCCTTCTCCGACCTGGACGGCGCCGCCCGGGTCGCCGTGGCCGGCGGCGCCGGGGCACTGCTCGGCGGCATCGCGATGGGCTTCTGGGGCGGACCGCGCCGCCACCGGCTGCGCGGCATGCTCGCCCTGGCCGCCGTGCTCGCCCTGGCCGGTGCCGCCACCGGCCTGCACGCCGGACTCTGGGTGATCGCCGCCGGCGCGTTCGGGATGTCCTTCGCGCTCTCCCTGGTCAACGGCGTCTACTCGACGATCGTCCAGGTCAAGGTGCCGCAGCGGTTCCACGGCCGGGTGTTCGCGCTGAACACCCTGGTCGCCTGGTCCACCCTGCCGCTCGGCCACGGCGTGATCGCCCCGCTCGGCTCGGCCGTGTTCGGCCCGCTGATGGAGCCGGACGGCGCGCTCGCCCCCGTCTTCGGTCCGCTGATCGGCACCGGGCCCGGGCGCGGCATCGCCCTGATGTACGTGCTGTTCGGGCTCGCCATGCTGGTGCTGGTCGCCGTCGGACTGCGGCTGCCCTCGCTCGCCCGCTTCGACCGGGAGGTGCCGGACGCCGAGCCGGACGACCTGGTCGGCCTGCGCGAGCGCGCCCGGGCCGCCGCCGCCCGCCGCGCCTCGGAAGACCGGGAGGCCGTGTGAACCGCGCCGTCCCCGGAAGACCGGGAGGCCGTGCGAGCCGCGCCGTCCCCGCCGGCCTGCCCGGGCTGCTCGCTCACCGGGCCGCCGCCCACCCCGAGCGGACCGCCGTCGTCAACGGCGCCGACCGGCTCTCCTTCGGCGCCTGGCAGGCCCGCTCCGGCGCCCTCGCCGCCGCCCTGCGCGCCGCCGGACTGCGGTCCGGCGACCGGGTCGCCCTGCGCCACGGCACCGCCGACTGGGCGGCCTACGCCGTCGCCCACCTCGCCGTGCTGCGGGCCGGCGGCGTCGCCGTCCCGCTCTCCGACCGGCTCGCCCCCGCTGTCACCGCCCACGCCCTCGCCGACTCGGGCGCGGCGCTCCTGCTGCACACCGGCGAGGCCCCGGACGTCGCCGGCGTGCGGACGCTCACCGAGGCCGACGCGGCCGGCCACCCCGCCGAGCCGGACCTGCCGCCCGTCGACCCCGGCGCACCCGCCCAGATCCTCTACACCTCCGGCACCACCGGTACCCCCAAGGGCGTCACCGCCACCCACGCCAACCTGGCGTACGGCTGCACCCTGGACGAGCGCCGGCGCCCGCTGCGGCACTCGGAGGCGTTCCTGCACGCCTTCCCGGTCGGCACCAACGCCGGGCAGACCATGCTGGTCAACGCGCTCAACGCGCACGCCACCTGCGTCGCCGCCCCGCAGTTCACCCCGCTGCGGTTCGTCCGGCTGATCGCCGAACACGGCATCGGCAGCGTCTTCCTGGTCCCCGCCATGGCCATCGAGCTGCTCGCCTCCGCCGCCCTGGCCAAGGCCGACCTGAGCGGCGTCCGACTGGTCGGCTCCACGGCCGCGGCGCTGCCCCAACCGGTCGCGCTGGCGCTCAGCCGGGCCTTCCCGCGCGCCCAGATCACCAACTACTACACCTCCACCGAGGCCGCCCCCGCGCAGATCACCCTGCTGTTCGACCCCGAGCACCCCGAGTCGCCCGGCCAGCCGGCCTCGCTCGCCGACCTGCGGATCACCGACGCCGACGGCCGCCCGCTGCCGGCCGGCGAGCCGGGCGAGCTGTGGCTGCGCTCGCCCACCGCGCCGCGCGGCTACCTCGGCGAGCGGGACCGGGCGACCTTCCAGGGCGCCTGGGTGCGGATGGGCGACCTCGGGCGGATCGACGCCGACGGCTTCCTGCACCTGCTCGACCGGGAGAAGGACGTCGTCAAGTCCGGTGCCCACAAGGTCTCCACGCTCCAGGTCGAGAACGCCCTGCACGCCCATCCGCTGATCGCCGACGCCGCCGCGTTCGGCATCCCGCACCCCGTGCTCGGCTCCGTGGTCGCCGCCGTGCTGGTGGCCGCGCCGGGCGCCGAGCCGCCGACCGCCGCCGAACTGCGGACCTTCCTGCTCGGCCACCTCGCCGCGCACGAACTGCCGGCCACCGTGCTGTACCGCGAGGCGCTGCCGCGCAACGAGGGCGGCAAGGTGCTCAAGCGCGAGCTGCGCGGCCTGGTGACCCAGGACGTGCCACCCACGGCCGGCCAGACCCTCCCCACCACCAGCGAGGCCACCCGATGACCACCGCCCTCAGCCCCGCCCAGCACGGCATCTGGCTCACCGAGCAGACCCTCGACGCCGGCGCCGCCTACCACCTGGCCGTCACCGTCGAGTTCACCGGACCGCTCGACGCCGCCGCCCTCGCCGAGTCCTGCGCCCGGGTGGTCCGGCACCACCCCGTGCTTTCCGGCCGGATCGACCCCGAGGGCCCCGGCGTGCGGCCCGGCCCCGCGCCCGGCCTGCGGACCGTCGAGTGCCCGGACGAGGACCTCGACAAGCTGCTCGCCGACGAGAGCGCCGCCCGCTTCGACCTGGCGGCCGGGCCGCTCGCCCGGTTCACCCTGTACCGGACCGGCGCCGAGCGGCACGTCCTGCTGGTCACCGCCCACCACCTGGCCTTCGACGGTGAGTCCAAGGACCGGCTGGTCGCCGACCTCGCCGCCGCCCACCGGGGCGAGGCGCTCGTTCCGGCCGGCGGTGCGGCGGCGAGCGGCGGGCCGTCCGCCGCGGCCACCGCCTACTGGGACGGGCGGTGGCGCGAGCCGGGCCTGCCGGTCCTGCCCGGGCTGCGGACCGTCGCCGACCCGGGCGCCGCCCCCGGCACCCTGCCCGGGCCCGGGGCCTGCGTCGGGCTCCGGATCGACGGCGACCGGCACGCCGCGCTGGTCGCGACCGCCGGGCGGCTGGGCGTCACCCGCTTCGAACTGCTCACCGCCGCCTGGCACGCGCTGCTGCTGCGCTACGGCAACCCGGTGCCGGCCACCGCCGTCGAGCTGTCCGTGCGCCGCCCCGGGGAGCCGGTCGCGGTCGGGCTGGCCGTCAACGAACTCCCGCTGTTCACCGCGCCGGTGGCGGAGGAGTCGTTCGCCGAACTCGCGCTCGCGGCGCGCGCCGAACTGCGGGGGCTCTACCCGCACCGGGACGTGCCGCTCGGGCAGGCCGTGCGCGGCCTCACCCCGCGCACGGCGCTCACCCCGCTCTCCGTCAGCTACCGCCGCCGCCCCTCCGGCACGCCGGAGCCCGACTTCGGCCCCGGCCTCGCCGCCGCCGTCCGCTGGATCGGCTTCGCGGGCACCGCCCGCAACCTCGTCCACCTCCAACTCGTCGACGCCGACGATTCGTTGGACGTCGGCCTGCAGTACCGGACGGAGGCCTTCGGGCCCGGCGCCCCCGAGCGGATCGCCGCTCACTTCGCCACCCTGCTGGACGGCGCCCTGGCCGACCCCGCCACCCCGGTCGGCCGCCTGCCGCTGCTCGGCGCCGACGAGCGCGAGGCCCAACTCGCCTCGCCCGCGCCGGAACCCGGCCTCGCCGAGGCGACCGTCCCCGCGCTCTTCGCCGCCCGTGCGGCCGCCACCCCGGAGGCCGTCGCGCTGGTCGCCGACGGTGTCGAGTACCGCTACCGGGAGTTGGCCCGGCTGGTCGCCGACGCCGCCGCCGCGCTCACCCGGCACGGGGCCGGGCCCGGCGCCCTGGTCGGCATCGCCCTGCCGCGAGGCCGGGACCAACTCATCGCCGTGCTCGGCGTGTTGGCGGCCGGTGCGGCCTATCTGCCGCTCGACCCGGAGTACCCCGCCGACCGGCTCGCCTTCCTGCGCGCCGACTCCGGCCTCGCGCTGCGGATCACCCGTGAGCCGTCCGCGCCGGGCGACCTCGCGCCGGGCGACCTCGTGGGCTCCTCGTCCGCCGCCGACCTGCCCGTCGGGCCCTCGCCGGACCACCCCGCGTACGTGCTCTACACCTCCGGCTCCACCGGCACCCCCAAGGGCGTCGAGGTGCCGCACGGAGCGCTCGCCAACCTGCTCGGCAGCCTGCGCGACCACCTCGGCGCCCGCCCCGAGGACCGCTGGCTCGGCCTGACCTCGCTCTCCTTCGACATCTCCACCGTCGAACTGCTGCTGCCGCTGATCACCGGCGGCCGCGTCGTCCTCGCCCCCGAGGGCGCCCACCGGGACGGGCCCGCGCTGCTCGACCTCGTCGCCGGCCAGGGGGTCAGCCACGTCCAGGCCACGCCCAGCGGCTGGCGGGTACTGCTGGACGCGGGCCTGGCGTCGTCCGGTGGCGGCCTGACCGCGCTCACCGGCGGCGAGGCCCTGCCCGCCCCGCTCGCCGCCGACCTCGCCGCCGCCACCGCCCGGCTGGTCAACGTCTACGGCCCCACCGAGACCACCGTCTGGTCCACCCTCGCCGAACCCGCCGCCCCCGAAGGCCGGGTGAGCATCGGCGAACCGCTCGCCAACACCCGCGCCTACGTCCTCGACGAGCGCCTCCAGCCCGTGCCGTACGGGCTCCCCGGCGAGCTCTTCCTCGGCGGCGCGGGCGTCGCGCACGGCTACCGGGGGCGTCCCGGCCTGACCGCCCGCCGCTTCCTGCCCGACCCGTACGGGCCGCCCGGCTCCCGCCTCTACCGCACCGGCGACCTGGTGCGGCGGCGGCCCGGCGGCGGCCTGGAGTTCGTCGGCCGCGCCGACACCCAGGTCAAGCTGCGCGGCCACCGGATCGAACTCGGCGAGATCGAGGCCCGGTTGGCCGAGCACCCGGCCGTCGCCCAGGCCGCCGCCATCCTGTCCGGCGCCGACGGGGACCACCGCCTCGCCGCCTACGTCGTCCCCGCCGGGCCGGCCGCGCCCACGGCCGAGGAACTGCGCGCGCACCTCGCCGCCACCCTCCCGGCCGCCGTCCTGCCGGGCGGCTACACCGTCCTCGACGCCTTCCCGCTCACGCCCAACGGCAAGCTGGACCGCGCGGCCCTGCCCGAACCGGCCGTGGAGCGGGCCGAGCCGGTCGTGGTGGCGGAGGAGGCCGAGCCCGACGGGACCACCACCGCCGTCCTCGCCATCTGGCGCGAGGTGCTGCGGCTGGACGATCTCGGACCCGACGAGGACTTCTTCGACCTCGGCGGCCACTCGCTGCTGATCACCGCGATCGCCGCCCGGATCCGCCAACAGCTCGGTGTGGCCGTCCCGTTGGACGTCTTCTTCGACACCCCCACCGCCCGCGGCGTCGCCGCCGCCGTGTCCGACCTGCGTCAGGAGTGAACCCCGTGAGCAACGCCGTGAGCAACGCCGTCAGCGCTGAAGCCCCGTACCTGGTGGTCGTCAACGACGAGGAGCAGCACGCCCTCTGGCCCGCCGCCGCCCCGCTTCCCGCCGGCTGGCGCGCGGAAGGGTTCGCCGGTACCGAGGAGGAGTGCGGCGAGCACGTCGACCGCGTCTGGCCGGACATCCGCCCGCTCAGCCTGCGCCGCCGCCTCGCCGAGCAGGCGGACGGGAGCGCCCGATGACCACCTCCGTCGACCTCGTCTCCGTCCGCGGCCGACTCGCCGAACTGGTCTCCGCCGCCACCGACGGGCAGCTCTCCGTCGCCGAACTCCTCGCCTCGGAGGATTCGTTGACCGCCCTCGGCGTCTCCTCGCTCGCCCTGTTGCGGCTCGCCGACAGCCTGGAGGAGGAGTTCGAGGTGCTGATCGACCTCGGCGACCCCGCCCTGCACGCCGCCGGCCTGACCGCCCTCGCCGCCCGACTGCACGAGCACGCCGGATGAACGGAGCGACCACCGCCGTACGCCCGGGCCTCACCGTCCCCTTCACGGGCACCCGGTCCGGGCGTGCCCCGCTCACCTGGGGCCAGCGCGCCATCTGGCACGCCATCGGCCGCACCGCGCCCAACGACCACTACTTCAACCTCGGCCGGGTCCTCCCGCTCGCCGACCGCGGCGCGCCCGTCGACGAGCCCGGGCTCGCCGTCGCCGTCGCCGCGCTGGTCGCCCGGCACGAGGCGCTGCGCACCCGGCTCGCCTTGGGGGAGGACGGCGAACCCGGCCAACTCCTCTTCGCGGAGGGGGAGATCGTCGTCGAGGTGCGGGACGAGTTCGACCCCGCCCGGACCGGTGAGGCCGCCCGGGAACTGCTGGCCGGCCTCACCGGGCGGCGCTTCGACTACACGGGGGAGTGGCCCGTCCGGTTCGGCGCGGTGCGGTGCGGCGGGCGGATCACCCACGCGGTGTTCGCCCTGTGCCACCTCGCCTCGGACGGGCACGGCGCCGAGGTACTGGTCCGCGATCTTCGGCTGCTGGTCCGCCGGGGTTCGGCGGGCCGGCCCGCCGCCGTCACCCCGTACGACCTCGCGCACCAGCAGCACGGCCCGGCCGGGCGCCGCCGGGGGGCGGCGGCGCTCGCCCGCTGGGAGGCCGACCTGCGGCGGATGCCGCCGACGATGTTCGCCGACCGGGTCGCCGAGCCGTGCTCGCCGCGGTTCTGGACGGGCCGGCTGGTGTCGGCGGCGCTGCCCCGGGCGGTGGACGCGCTGGCGGCCGTCCACCGGGTCAGCGGCTCCACCGTGCTGCTCGCCGCCAGCGCGGCCCTGGTCGCCGCCGACCGGGGCCACCCGGCGGCGGCCGTGATGCCGATCGCCGGGAACCGGACCGCGACGGACCACCGCGACCTGGTCAGCACCCTCTCCCAGGACGCCCTGGTCGTCCTCGACCTGCCCGAGGACCTCGACGGCGGCGCCGTGTTCACCGACCTGCTGCCGACCGCCTGGCGGGCCGCCCTGGCCGGCTACCGGGCGGCCGCCTACGACCCGGTGGAGTGGGACGCGCTGCTCGCGCGGATCGCCCGCGAGCGCGGCGCCGAGGTGCACCCGTACTGCTGCTTCAACGACATGCGGCTCGTCGAACGTCCGCTGTCGGCCTCGGAGTTGCCGACCGCCGAGGAGTTGGCCGGACTCCGCCGCCGCACCGTGCTGGACTTCCCGGCCACCCAGGAGCTGGTCGCCTGCCGGTACTGCCTCCACCTCACCGGCGACGACTCCGCGCTCACCGTCACCCTCACCGCCGACACCGCCTACCTGCCGCCGGCGGCGATCCACGCCCATCTGCGGGCGATCGAGGAACTGGTGGTCGCCTCCGCCGCCGGTGCCCCGCCCCGGCTCGCGTCGCTTCCCGGCCTGCTGGAACGGCTCTCGTGACGGCGGCCGACCTCGTGCCGCGTCCGCTGGCGAGTGCCGGGGCGACCTCCTGCGTGCAGGGCGGCCGGCTGCGCTTCCGCCTCGGCGGCCGGGGCGTCGAGGGCCGTCCGCTGCGCGGCCGGGTCGTCGTCACCGACGAGGTGAGCGGGGAGCTGCGGCTGAAGGCGGGCCTGGCCGGCGTCACCAAGTGGGAGCTCAACGTCCCGTCACACTGGCCGAGTTCGCTCTACCGGGCGAGCTTCCACGACGAGCGCCCGGAGCAGCACGCGCCCGAGCGCGACGCCGAGCACGAGGTGTGGTTCGCCGTGCGCGCCGCCTGTCCCGGCGTCGGCTCCGGGATTCTCGTCCCGATCCCGTTCGCCACCTGGCGCGCCTACCACCGGGCCGGCCAGCCCGGGCGGGGCCTCTACTACGCCGAGCAGCCCGGCCGCGCCGCCCGCGTCCGGCTCGACGCGCCCGGCGGCGGGCCGCCGCCCGAGCGCTGGGAGGAGCCGCTGCTGCGCTGGCTGCCCCGGGCCGGGTACCCCGTCGAGTACTGCTCCGGCTTCGACCTGGACGACCGGTCCTTCGCCGAATCCCTGTCCCGCTACCGGCTGTTGGTGGTCAACGGACACGACGAGTACTGGTCCGCAGGCATGCGCGACAGCGTCGAGGAGTTCGCCCGCCGGGGCGGCAATCTGGCGTTCTTCGCGGCCAACACGGCGTGGTGGCAGATCCGGATCGAGGACGAGCCGGACGGCGGCCGCTCGATGGTCTGCCACCGCGACGCCGCCGCCGACCCGGTCACCGCCACCGACCCGCGCCGGACCACCGTCGAGTGGTCCAGCTCCCCGGTGGACCGGCCCGAGAACGCCATGACCGGCGTCAGCTTCCGCAACGGCGCGGGCGCCTGGGGCGACGGCATGGCCGTCATCGGCCGCGAGTCCTACACCGTCCGGTTCGCCGAGCACTGGGTCTTCGAGGGCACCGGGCTCGCGGACGGCGACGCCTTCGCGCGGGGCTCGCTCGGCTACGAGACCGACGCCGCCGAACTCGACTGGTCCGCCGGCGTGCCCCGCGCCACCGGCCGGGACGGCACACCGCGCTCCTTCGCCGTGCTCGCCACCGCCGACCTTCGGCACTGGCGCCGCTACGGGCAGGGCGGCTGGGCGACGATGGGCGTCTTCCGGCTCGGCGCCGGCACCGTCTTCAACGCCGCCACCATCAACTGGGGCCGGGCGCTGGGTGATCCGGTGGTCGAGCGGATCACCCGCAATGTGCTGGACCGCCTCGGCGGCGCCGGGCCCGTGCCGCGCCGGCACGTCGTCGGCCGGGCGGACGGCGTGCGGGCGCTCGCCGCCTGCGAGGGGCTGCTGTTCGCGGTGGCCGCCGACGGCACCACCCTGCTGCACCGTGAGCCGTCGGACCAGAACCTCCCGTGGACGCCGTGCCCGCCGACGCCCGGCCCGGCCCCGCGGATCCGCTGCCTCACCGCCCCGCGCGAGGCCGCCGGTCCGGTCCCGCTCGCCCTGCTCGCCGTCACCGAGGACGACCGTCTCCTCGTGCGCGACCCCATCCCCGGCCCGGCCCCCTGGACCCCGATCGGCCGCACCCCGCCCGGCACGGCCGCCCTCGCGATGTGCGACGGCACCCTCTTCGCCGTCACCCCGCACGACGACACCCTCCACCACCGCCCCGCCACCGACCCTGATGCCCCCTGGCGCCCCCTCTGCCCCGCCGCCGGCGCCACCACCCTCACCGTCCTGGGCGGACGCCTCCACGCCACCACCCCCACCGGCCTGACCACCCGCCCCCCGACCACCACCCCCCACCCTCCCTTCACCCCCACCACCCCCTTCCCCCCAACCACCACCCTCACCTCCCACACCGGCCACCTCCTCACCACCACCCCCACCGGCCACCTCCTCACCCACCCCACCTGAACAGAAAGCCGACCAGCCCCCCTGCCACCCTCCCGGCCTGCGGGCGGGCGTGGGAAGTCGGCCAGGCCGACTTCCTGCTCCGGAGGGGAGGGCCGGGGCGACTCGGCGTGCCAGTAGTCGCCCCGCTTCCCGGGTCGGGGTGGGAGTGGAAAGTCGGCCAGGCCGACTTCCTGTGCCGGCGAGGGTGAGTACAGGGCGGAAGAAGCGTTTCTTCATTCCACCTGTCGCGCTTCCGGCGTGTGGTCGGAGTGGGAAGTCGGGTGGGCCGACTTCCTGCTCCGGAGGGGAGGGGTGGGGCGAGTTGGCGTTCCTGTAGTTGTCCCACTCCCTGGGGTGCGGGTGGGAGTGGAAAGTCGGGCAGGCCGACTTCCTGTGCCGGCGAGGGGGAGATCAGGGTGGCAGAAACGTTTCCCCATGTCTCCTGTCGCGCTTCCGGCTGGTGGTGGGAGTGGAAAGCGCGCCGATCCGCCCATGCGCCGGGCGGTCGACCGCCCCCGTGACGGCGTTCGCCCGGCGCATGGTCCGGACGATGCCGGATGGCGAGGGGCGGCGCCAGGGAGTCGGACCGTCCCGGACAGCCCGGGAGTCGTCCCGGCAGGTCGGGCGGGGTGTCCGGGACGCGGGGGTCGGATCGGCCGGACGTGCACTTGCCGGGCCGGGCGGGGCTCGGGGAGGATCTGCCGCATGCGGGAGCAGGACCGGGACGGGTCACAGGGGAGCGATCCCGGGCAGGGCGGGGCGAAGCCTCAGGATGCCCGGGACGCTGGGGAGTTCGCGGCGCTGCTGCGCGGATTGAAGGAACGGTCGGGGCTGTCGTTCCGGCAGTTGGAGGAACGGGCGGCCGAGCGCGGCGAGGTGCTGCCGCGCAGTACGGCGGCCGATCTGCTGCGGCGTGACGCGCTGCCGAGGCCGGAGGTCCTGCTGGCCTTCCTGCACGCCTGCGGGGAGGACGCCGACGCCGACGCCTGGCTCGCGGCGCGGCACCGGATCGCGGCGGGGCCGGACAACGAACAGGACAAGGAACAGGACAAGGAGCCGGAAGCGGTCCCCGCGCGCCGTCCCCGCGCCTGGCTGTTCGGCCTCGCCGCCGTCGCGGCGGCCGGCCTGCTCGGCGTCGGCGGCTACCTGCTGGCGACCTCGGGCGGGGACGCGGACGAGGCCCACCGGGGCTCGCCGCCGTCCGGCACCTACCGGATCCGTTCGGACGACTCGGGCCTCTGCTTCTCCGAGCGCGAGGACGAGGGCGCGGGCCACGTCTTCCAGGCCGACTGCGCCGAGGCCGTCCCGGTGTACTCCCTGGAGCCGCTGGACGGCGGGATGTTCCGACTGCGTTCGCTGCACCCGGTGTTCGGCTACGGCTGCCTGGGGGTGGAGAACGGCAGCACCCGGCCGGCCGCGCCGGCGGGGGACGACTACTGCGGCCACCGCGGCACCTCGGAGCGCTTCCGCCTGGAGGCGGTCGCGGGCGGCGGCTTCCGGATCGTGCCGCAGCACAGCGGCGCCTGCCTGACGGTGTCGGGCGGATCCGCCACCACACCGCGCACGCCGGTGGTCCAACTCGCCTGTGATCCGGCCGAGTCCGGCCAGGTGTTCCGCTTCGACGCGGTGCCGTCCCCGTCGGCCGTCCCGGACATCACCACCAACCCGTAGCCCGCGCGCGGCGCTGACCAGGGCCGCTCCGGTACGGTGTGAACCTTCGAGAGGAGGGGCGGAACGGATGTCCACAGCAACCGGGGGCGGTCTGAGCGCCGACGAGGCGGTCCGCGCGATGCTGCTGTTCATGCCGAGGGTGGCGGCACGGCTCAAGCGCACGCCGGTGCCCGAGCGGCTCCGGTCGGCGAACCTGGCGCCCCGGCACCTGTCGATGCTCTCCTACCTGGTGTTCGACGGGCCGATGCCGGTCAACCAGTTGGCGGCACGTCTCCAGGTGGCGCCCACCACGGTGAGCCTGATGGTGAGCGACCTCAGCCGGCAGGGCGTGGTGGAGCGGAAGTCGGATCCGGCGGACCGCCGTCGCACCATCGTCACGATCACCGAGGAGCCCGAGACCAGGGCGGCCATCGAAGGCTGGCTGGCCAATGGCGCGACCGCCTGGCGCAGCGCCTTCGAGCCGCTCGCGCCCGAGGAGCGCGCGCTGTTCGTCCGCACCATCGAGGCCTACGAACAGGGCGCCTCCGGCCCCGCCCGTCCGCAGCACCAGGACTGAGCGGGCGCCGGGCCCCGAGAGCCGCCGGTCCACGGCGGTTCCGGACCGCCCCCACAACACCGCGCCCCGGGTCCGCCGGGGGACGCGGACCCGGGGCGCGGTGAAGTCGCGCTGCTGACGCGCGCGTTCACCGGGCCTCTGTCGGGTCGAGGCCCGGCCTTGCGACTACCGTGGACCAGACCACTCGGGGTGTCAACGCGCGTCGCCCCGCACTACCCGAACGGGCAACCGCCGGTGCCCGTCGCCGTGCCGGACCCGCCCGAGCAGCGGGTCCTGGCGCAGGATGGCGCCGTGGACGCCGGCGAGCTCCGCGCCGGGCTCGATGCCGAGTTCGTCGACGAGCCGGCGGCGGGTCCGCTGGTAGAGGGCGAGGGCGTCCGCCTGACGGCCGGTGCGGTACAGCGCCCGCATCAGCAGGGCCTGCGGCTGCTCCCACAGCGGGTGGCCGGTGGCCAGCCGCCACAGCCGGGCGACCGCCTCCTCCGATCGGCCGAGCGCGAGGTCCGCCTCGGCCACCAGCTGTTCGGCGCCGAGCCGGACCTCGTCCAGCCGGGCGGCCTCCCACTGGAAGGCGGGCAGGTTCTGGAGTTCGCCGAGCGCCGGGCCCCGCCAGAGCGCCAGCGCCTGCCGGGCCGAGGCGTGGGCGGCCACCGGGTCGGCGGCGAGCGCGGCCCGGGCGGTGTCGAGGAGCCGTTCGGCGCGCCGGTAGTCGAGCTGCTCGTCCTGGACGGTGAGCACGTAGCCGGACGGGCCGCCGAGCAGACGGGGCGCCGAGCCGCCGGTGTCTTTGGGGCGGGCCAGGACGGTGCGCAGGCGGGAGACGTAGCTCTGCAGGGTGTTGAGCGCGCTCGCGGGCTCCCGCCCGCCCCAGACGTTGTCGATCAGCGGGCCGACCGGCACGGGGCGGCCGGGGGAGAGCAGCAGGGTGGCGAGCACCGCCCGCTGCCGGGCGCCGCCCACCGGCAGGGCCTCGCCGTCGAACCGGATCTCCAGCGGACCGAGCGCGCACAGCTCCCACGCGCCGTGGACTCCGCCCGCTCTGCCTGCTCCGCCGTCCGCGCTGCCGATCACGCTGAGCCACCTTCCCTGTCGTTCGTGTCCCGGTGCTTCAGGCCCGGTGAGCGAGCAGCGTGCTCTCTGCGCGTAGACGGCCACTCAACAGCGACTAAACGATTTGACCGTGTGCAGACTTCGTCGGCGATCCACCGCTGCCCTACCCGGCTTCCCTGTCGCCCATGCGCGTCATGCACGTGTTTTGCACGCGGTTTGCACGCGTCGACGGACACGCTCTGTTGCGGACGACGGCGACGACGGCGACGACACCGACAACACCGACAACGTCGACGACGCAGTCGGGGCAGACCGAGAGGGACGAGATGGACTTCCGCGACCGCACCCTGGTGCGACTGGCCGATCCGGAGCAGCGGGACCGGCTGTTCGACCAGCGGTCGCTGGAGAACCTGGTGGCGGCCGGCTACGAGACGGCGCCCGGCGTGACGGGGCCCTACCGGGCGGACTTCGCCGAACTGCGGCTCGGCGTCCGGCTGGACCGGCCGGTCACCGCCGAGGGCGGCTGGTCCGCGCCGGGCGGCACCCGGCAGGAGGGGCGGTTCACCCTCACCGGCCTCGGCGGGCCCGCCGCCGACGTGCTGTGGCGCGGCAGCGTGACGGTGCGCACCGGAGCCGGCGCCGACCGGGTGGACGCGGTGGACGCCGCGCCCCTCGGCCGGGCCGACGGGCCGGAGTTGACCGTCCACTACGCACCGGGCGCCGGGACGCCGCGCCCGGTGGCCCTGCCGGTGCTGGCGGCGCTGCTCGTCCGGGAGAGCGTCCGGCCCGCCGACCTGCTGGCCGAGAGCCGGGCGCTGGCCGACGTGCTGGGCGCGCTCGGCGTGGCGGCGGCGCCGGGCACGGTGCCGCTGGCACCGCGCGGCCGGGCGCAGGTCGGCTGGCTGGTGCCGCCGGCCGTGTTCGACGACCCGGACTGGCCGGGCGGCGCCACCGCCGCGGGGCCTGCCGAGCAGCGCGCCGCCCGCGCGGCCACGGCCGGGCGGCTGCTGGCCGCCCAGGGGATCGCCCTCCTGGTCGTGCCCGACGCGATGGCCGCCTGACGTCGTGACCTCCACAACCGACCGCTTCCACCGACCGGTCAGCCGACCGGATTGCAGGAGAGGAACGCCATGCCCACTGCCTACCCCTTTGTCGACATCGAGATCGACAAGTCCGGCCTGACGCCCCGCGTCCAGCCGTCCACCGGCGTGATCGCCGTCGTCGGCGCCACCCCGGACGGCGCGAGCGGCGGGACCGCCGCCGCCAACGTCCCGTACGTCGTCACCACCCCGGACGAGGCGCGCGCCCTGTTCGGCCAGGACAGCGTGCTGCAGAAGGCCCTGCTGCTCGCCCTCACCCAGGACCGGGTGCCGCAGAAGGTCTACGGCGTGCGCGTCAAGGGCACCGACCACGCCGCCGGACTGGCCGCCCTGGAGGCGGTCGACGACGTGTCCGTGGTCTGCCTGGCCGGCGTGACCGACATCGGCACCGAGACCCCTCCGGCCGGCCTGCACGCGCTGCGCGCGCACGTCGAGGAGATCTCCGCGAAGGGCCTGCGCCGGATCGGCGTCGCCATGATCGACCCCAAGGTGGAGAAGGCGCCGGACTACGTCGCCAAGGTGGTCACCCCGGCGCTGCTCAAGCTGCGCAGCGACAGCGGCCGGATGGTCCTGGTCGCGGCCCGGGGCGCGGACGCCGACGTCGCCGCCGCCACCGCCGCGGTGATCGCCGCGCACCCGCCGCACGCCTCGCTGCTGCTCAAGCAGGTCAAGGGGGTGCGGATCCCGAAGGAGAAGCAGTACGGGCCGTCGGAGATCATCGAGCTCTCCAAGGCCGGCCTGAACCCGGTGATCGACCCGGCGCTGATCGCGGGGGAGGGCCTGCACCTGGCGGAGGGCCAGACCTTCACCACCGACCCCGCGTACGGCTACATCGACCTGCGGCGGGTCGTGGACCACGTGGAGTTCCTGCTCCGCGCAGGGCTGATCGGCAGCGTCGGCGACGCCCGGATCACCCGTACCGGCCTGACCGTGCTCAAGCAGCGCACCGAGGGCATCCTCGGCGGCCTGCTGCGCGAGTCGGTGATCGCCGGCTTCGAGGTGCGGCTCCCGGTGCTGGAGGTCCTCGGCCGCCCGGAGGCGGAGTGGACGCAGGCGGACCGGGACGCCGTGCGCGTCGCGCGCGAGCAGCGGGCGGTCGACGTCCAGACCTCGATCACCTACGGCCCGGCCGTGCACCGCCTGCACGTCAAGCTCGCCGTCACCTACTAGCAGCCCGTCAAACCCGCCCGCCGAGGACTCTGGGAGCCCGCCACCATGGCCGACTGGAACACCCGCCTGGCCGTCGCGTACATCGACGACGCCGGCAAGAGCGCCGAGATCGCCCCGATCGACTCGATGTCGACCACCTTCAACCTCAACGCCGAGCCGCTGCACTCGCTGGGCGCGACGCACATCGGCGTCGTCTACCAGCCGTCGCAGGTCAACTTCTCGATGACGGTGAAGGCCATCGGGCCCGCCGCCGCCGAGCTGACCGCGATCGCGCTGCGCGGTGGCCGCTTCGACATCGTCCTCCAGGAGCAGTCGGGCACCGACTGGTCCTACCGGACCGTGGTCATGTCGGACTGCGTGATCACCGCCTCCGCGCAGTCGGCGACCGTCGCCGGCGCGCCGACCGTGACCTTCTCGGGCTTCTCGCTCGCGGCGAAGGTCGAGGGCAAGTCCGGGCCGGCGGTCTCGATCCCCTGATCCGCAGCGCCGCACCCGGCGCCGGCGGCCTCCCCGGCCGCCGGCCCCCCAAGCCCGACGAACCCGCCACGAACCGAGGAGCGCACGTGCCCGAGGCCGCGCACTACCACTTCCCGGTGGAGATCGAGGTCGCGCACGCGCCCCAGGTCGACCACCAGGCCATCGCCGACCTCGTGCTGGAGCGGCTCACCGCCCAGTTGGAGGCGCTCGACCCCGCCCCGCGCCGGGACTGAGGGGGAGTCCGATCGTGTCCAGTTTCCAGCGCTACGGGCCGCCGTCCCTGGTCCTGTCGGACGGGCTGGTGACCGTTCCCCTGTGGGCGGTGACCAGCCTGGACCTGAGCCGCCAGTACCAGTACGAGCGGATCGGGCCCGCCGAGGTGCGGGAGACCGTGGTGGTCTCCGGGCTGCTGGTCGGTGCCGAGCGATTCGCCTGGCGGGCGGCGCTGGAGGCGCTGGCCGAGCACGAGACCGGGACCGGCGCGTTCTCGGGCCGGTCCGTCGGCGCGGCGGACCCCGTCCGGCAGTTGACGCTGCTGGCCGAGTCCACCATCCGCACCGATCTGCGGATCGTCGCGCTCTCCTTCGCCGAGCGGGCCGAACGCCGGGAGGTCGTCGAGGTCACGCTGACCCTCGCCCACGCGCCCGAGTGGCGGGGCGGCGCGGACGCCTTGGCCGACGCGGCGGTGGCGGGCCTGTCGGCGCTCGCCGACTGGGAGGGCCGCCGCGGCCGGGACGGCCGCCGATGAACCGTTCCACGAGCCGTTCCACAAGCCGTTCCACAAGCAACCCGACGAGGGAGGGACACCGTTGAGACCCACCGCACCGATCCTCCGGCTGCTCACCCCCGCCGAGCCCGACCCGCTGCCGCCCGGCGCCACCGTGGTCGACGCCGCGCTGGACGGCGGCCTGCCCGAGTACCTGCCGCTCCACGCCGACCTCGGCGTCTTCGTGGTGGCCGTGCTCGGCCGCGCCGACACCTGGTACGACGCCGACCCTGCCGCCGTGGTCAGCACCCCCGCCGACCCGGGCCGGACGTTCCGGCTGATGCTGCGGGCCGGCGGCGCCCACGCCGGCGCGCTGCCGCTGACCGCCGGGGCCCGGCGCACCGTCGAACTGCCGGGCTCGCCCCGCCTCGCCACCGAAATCGCGGTGCTCGACTGGGAGTTGCGCGCCGGGTCGGTGCGCGGCGCGGGCCGCCACGGCTCCCGGATCCGGCTCGCCTGGTGGGACCTCGGAGGTGCGCCGTGAGCGACTGGGCCCTGCGGATCACCGGCGGCGCGGCGCCGTTGGAGCTCTCCGGAGCGCAGACCCGCGGCGTGGTCACCCTGCGGGCCGAGGCGGCGCTGCCGTCCGGTCTGGCCGCCGCCACCGTACGGCTGACCGTGCGCGGGCTGGCCGACGCCGTCGCCGACCGGCTGCTCGCGGGCCCCGGCCCGCTGGTCGCCGAGCTGTACCTGCACGGTTCGACGGCCGCGGCCGTCCAGCCGTTCGACCCGGCGGCCCGGGTGGCGGCGGCCGTCGTCGAGCGGGCGGTGCGCCAACGGGGCCGGTACGGGCCTGAGTTGCGGCTTGACGGGATCGACGAGGCCTACCACCGGCTGTCGGCCGCCGTCCGCACCCCGGTGCCGGCCGGCGACCACCGCACCCAGGCCGCCGAGCTGGGCCGCCGGGCGGGCGTGGCCGTTCAGGCGCACGGCGCGCCCGTGCGCAGCGGACCGCTGGCCGCCGGGCCCAGCCACCTGGAGCACCTGGCCGGCCTGGAACGGGCGCTGGCCGAGCACGACGGCCGCGGCGGGCGCGCCCTCGCGCTGTTCCGCGACGGGGTGCTGCACCTCGGCGCCCGCCCGGCCGCCCTGGTCGCCGCGTACGACGTCCGGCCGCGCTGGACCGAGGAGTTGGGCGGCGCCCGCGCCGACCGTCCCGCCGTCCGGCTCGGGCTGCCCGGAGACGCCCGGCTGCTGCCCGGCGACCTGGTGCGGCCCGCCGCCGGGGCGCGGCCGCTGTACGTCACGGCGGTGCGGCACACCCTCGACCGGGCGCACGGCTTCACCACCGTCGTCGCCGCCGTCGCCGTCACCGGGCCCGACGAGGCATGGGACGGGCGGCCGGGCGCCGCAGACCGGGTCACCGTCCGCTCCGAGCCGGCCGCCGACCCGGCCGCCGCGGCCGCCCGGGCCGTCGCCGGCCTCGGCCGCGCCGCCGCCGCCCGCGCCGCCGTGCCGGAGGTCGCCGAGGTGCGCGGCGCGGACGGGCCCACCGCCACGGTCTGGCGCGGGCTCGCCCCCGGCGACGGCGAGCCGATGCAGCACCGGCGGCTGGACACCGCCCGCGGCGAGCCGGACCGGCTGCCCGGTGTCGGCTACGCCACCCCGTTCGCCTGGGGCCGCTACGGCCTGGTGCTGCCGCGCTACCCCGGCACCCGGGTGCTGCTGGTGCCCCGGCGGGGCCGGGCCGACGACGCGGTGGACGTCGGCGCGCTCTGGCGGGACGGTGAGGGCCCGGCGGCCCGGTCCGGTGACTGGTGGCTGCACCTGCCCGCCGCGGTGCCGGCCGGCCAGCGGGGCGCGGTCGGCGACGACCGGCCCGGTGCCGACCCGGGCGACCGCGCCAGCAACGACCTCACCGACGCCGACGGCAACCGCGTCATCGAGGTCGGCGAACTCACCGTCCGGGTCGGGCGCAAGGCGCTGCACGGCGCCGGCGTCCGCCCCGAGCGCGCCCGCGCCGAACACGCCGTCACCATCGAGCACGCCGACGGCGGGGCGTCCGTGGTGATCGCCGCCGACGGCACCATCACGCTCACCGGCAAGAACCTGCGATTCGAGGCACAGGAGACCATCGCGATGAAGGCGGAGAACGTCAAGGTCGCCGTCACCGGGCACATGGACGTGACCGGATGACCGCCGCCTGGAACCTCGCGGTCGGGCCGTCCGCCGAGCCGGTGCCCGCCACCGACCCGCTCGCCGCCGACCTGCTGCTGCGCGACGGCGACCTCGCCGTCGTCACCGGCCCGGACGCCGTCCTCCAGTCGGTGCGCCTCGCGCTGACCACCGCGCTCGGCACCGATCCGCTGGACCGCGGCTTCGGCTTCGACGGCCTGCGGGTGATCGCCGAGGAGCGCACCCCCGAGTTGGTCCGCGAGCGGATCCGGCTCGCCGTCCTCGCCGCCCTGCGGCGCGACCCCCGGGTGCGGCGCGTCCTCGACGTCCGGGTCGACGACCCGTCCGGCGCCGACCGCGCCCTGGTGGTCGGCGCGGTCCTGGAAACCGACACCGGCGCGGTGCTGCCGGTGACCCTCACCACCGGAGTGCAGCGTGCCTGACCAGTCCTCCCCGATCACCCCGACCACCCCGATCACCCCGAGCCCGACCGGCCCGACCACCGAGGCCGCGTACGGGGTCACCGACCACGGCTTCGTGCCCAAGCCCTACGCCCGGCTGGTGACGGAGCGCTTCGAGCTGGCCCGCGAGGTGTTCGGCGCCGACCTCGACCTCGGCCCCGGCTCGGTGATCCGCCGCCTGCTGGAGGTCACCGCGCTGGAGGACGCCCGCACCTGGTCGGCCCTGGCCGGCGCCTACGACGACACCTTCGTGTCCACCGCCGGTGGTGCGGCGCTCACCGCCCTCGGAGCCGAACTCGGCCTGCCCCGACCCTACTTGGAGGCGTCCGGCGAGCTGAGGCTGACGCTGCGCGGCACGCCGTCCCTGCCGGTCGTGGTGCCGCGCGGCGTGCGCCTGCTGACCCCGCGCGGCGACGACGCCGCCACCGACGCCCGGGTGGAGCTCTCCGTCCAGCAGCCGCAGGCCACCGTCCCGGTGGTCGCCTTCCACCCCGGGCCCGGGGGCAACCTCGACTCGGCCCGGCCCGAGCAGCGGATCACCGCCTGGAATCCGCAGGACCCCTGGCGCGCCGAGTTCCTGGCCGTCGGCCCGGGCAAGGCCGGCGTCGAGATCGAGATCGACGGCGCCGCCGCCCGGCTCACCGGCGGCGAACGGCGCTGGCCCGACGCCCGCTACCGCCGGCTGCTGCTGCGCGCGCCGCGCTCGCTGTGGAACGCCGAGGCGATCCGGCTGGCCGCCGCCATGGTGCCCGGCGTGCGCCAGGTCCAGGTCAGCGACGTCTACGGCGGCCTGGACATCCACCAGTCGATCTTCGGCACCCTCGACGGCAACTTCATCGACCGGCTGTTCGGCGACGAGGCCACCGCGGCGAGCCCGTTCGGACTCGACGTCCTGGTGGCGCCGACCCCGGCCGCGATCTGGGGCGGCCCCGGAGGCGGCGGGCTGCACGACGCCGTCCGCCGGGCGATCGACGACCTGCGCCCGCTCGGCGTGGTGCCGCGCATCCGGCCCGCCGTGGAGGTCGGCGTGGTGCTCTCCGCCCGGCTGGTGCTGCGCGGATCCACCACCCCGCCCGACCAGTTGAAGGCCCGGCTGCTGGCCCGGGTCGCCGAGTACGTCGACGGGCTCGGCCTCGGCGAGGAGGTCCGGCACGCGGCGGTGCTCGCCGCGATGATGGCCGAGCCCGGCATCGCCGACGTCGTCGACCTCAAGCTGACGAAGTTCCCCTCCGCCCTGCACGCCGGGGCGGTGCCACCCGCCGGGCCGAACGTGCGGCTGGCGGCCAATGAGATCGCCGTGCTCGTCGAGGACCCGAAGGGGCTCACCCAGTGACCGCCCCCGCGACCGTCGAGACCCCGGCCGCCGCCCACCGGGCGATGGCCGACCACCTGCCCGCACCGCTGCGCGCCGCCGTGCACGACGAGCCCGTCCCGCTCACCGCGGCGGACGGCCGCCTCACCGGGCGGCTTCCGGCGATCCCCGGACCCGGCACGGGCACCGGACCCGGTACGGGCACCAGCACCGGCCGCCCGCTGATCCTGGCCGGCCCGGGCCGCGACCTCGCCGAGCGGGCCCTGCGGCTCACCGCCACCGTGGCGGGCGTGGCCCAACCACCGCTGCTGGTCCCCCCGTTCACCGAGGCCGACGCGCTGCACCCGCTGCCGCTCGGCCCGGAGCAGCCGGCCGGCGCCCCGTTCGAGCTGGCCGCCGCCTGGCTCGACGGCGACGGCGCCGCCCACCCGCTGACCGCCGCCGAGGCCGCCGGCCTGCTGCGGGTGCGGCAGCTGTCCGGCACCACGGCCCGGCTGCTGTACGTGCTGGGTGCACCGAAGGCCGAGATCCGCCGCACCGCCCGGCAGATCGCGGCCTCCCGCACGCTGGCCGGCGCGCGCTCCGGCGCCCTCGACGAGCTCGGCGCCGAACTGGAGGCGCCCCGCTTCGCCGAACGCCTCACCGTGCGCCCGGACGGCGCGGACGTCCAGCCGGCCCGCGAGAGCGACCAGGAGTACCGCGCCCGGCTCGCCGTGCTGCGCCCGTGGGCGGTCCCCTCGCCACAGGGCCTGGCCGGGCTGCTCAACGGTGCGGCACCGGACGGCGGCGGAGGGCCCGAAGGCGGTGCGCCGAACGGCGGTGCGCTGGCCCGCTTCGCGGTCCCCGCGCCGTTCACCGTCGAGGACAGCGCCAACGGCCTGGCCATGGCCTTCCTGGTCACCGCCCCGGGCGGCGGCGGCGAACTCGACCGGCTCACCGTGCTCGACCAGGTCCGCGCCGTCCACCTGGTGCACCCCGGCCCGGACGGTGACGCGGTGCACGCCGCCCGGCCGCTGCCGGCCGACCGCCGGGCCCGCGACGAGCACCTGCGCGCCGCCCTGCGCACCGGCTGGACCTTCGCCGACCGGGCGGCCGTGCAGCCCGCGCTGGCCCGCGGCCTGGCCGCCGCCCTGGTCCGGCTGGCGGCCTGCCGCAAGGCCCTGGGCGCCACCGCCCGCGGCACCCTGCTGCGGGTCCAGGACCGGGACGGCGGCAGCCGCTACGAGCTCGGCATCGGCGCCGACCTGACCCCGCTCAGCGCCGCCGAACTCACCGCGCTCGCCGCCCGGGTGCGCACCCCCGAGCCGTCCGTGCCCCTGGAAGTCCCCCCGGAGATCCACCCGGAGATCCGCGCGCTGATCGCCGAACTGCGCCCGCCCGCCGACCCGGCCGACGACCCGGACGGCCGCTGGCTGCTGGCCCCCTGCGGCCTGACCACCGTGCACCGGCTCGCGGCGGACCGGCTGTTCGTCTCGCACCTGCCCCTGCACGGAATGGTCCTGGACCGCGACGCCGACCAGCTGCGCGCCCGCTACACCGCCCGCCAGGACGAGCGCACCCACGCCGTGCTCGGCGACGGCCTCACCGCCGCCCTGCGCGCCTGGACCCCGCACGGCGCGGCGACGACCGTCCTCACCGACCGGCCCGCCGCCGTGCAGCGGCTGCGCGCCGAGGCCCAGCAGCTGACCGCCGCCGACCCGGTGACCGCCGCGTTCCGGGCCGCCGGCCTGCCCGCGGTGTCCAACCCGCTCCCGGCGATCGACCAGCTGCCGCCGCTGCCCGCCGAGCTGTACACGGTGATCACCCTGCCCGGGCAGCTCGGCACCGACTTCCTCGCCCGCCAGGCCGAGGCCGTCGCCCAGGTCCGCCGGCTGGTCGGCCTGCTGCGCGACCAGTGGCTGGTCTCCGCCCTGCCGGTGGTGCTCGCCCCGGCCGGCGGCACCGGCACCCGCACGCTCGCCCTCGTCGTGGGCGCCGTACCGCTGCCGCAGGTCGGCACCAACCTCAACCGCCGCCGCGCGGTGGGCTTCCGCTGGCAGACCGTGCGGATGCGCGGCGCGCTGGCGCTGTCCGCCACCACCGGCGCCGCCACCACGGTCGGCAGCCCGGACGGGGGCGTGGGCGTCGTCCTCGCCCTCGGCTACGCCCGTCGGCGGCGCACCGACCCGTACGAGTTCAGCGTCGACCTGCCCGCCGGCACCCTCGACCACCGGCAGTACGAGGCGCTGATGAACCTGCTCGACCGGGTCCACCCGGCGGGCACCGCGGTCGACACCTCACCGATCCGGCGCGCCCGGGTGGTGCTGGGCACGGGTCCCGACCCGACCCCGCTCACCCCCGAGCAGTCCCGGCTCTACCGGGACTACCGGCCGAGCCGGGGCCACCTCGCCGACCGGGTGTTCAAGCCCGTCACCGCGGGCCTCCAGGTCGGCGTCCGTGCCACCGTCCGCGTCGACACCTACCTCAAGCCTCGCAAGGGGGAGAAGCCGTGACCCAGCCCGTACCGCCGATGCAGCGGCCCCGCTACTTCGACTACCAGTTCCTGCGCGCCGACGACTTCGACACCGAGCAGCGCTACCACCGCTCCCGCCGCGAGCTGCTCACCGCGCTGTTCTACAGCCCCGGCGTGGTCTCCGGCCTCACCGTGACCTGCACCGACACCAGCGTCACGGTCGCCGCGGGCTACGCCGTCGACCGGCTCGGCCGGCTGGTCGTGCTGCCCGCCGCGACCCCGGTGCCCGCCCCGGGCGCCGGCGACCTGACGCTGACGGTCGCCGTCCGCTACAGCGAGCGGGCCACCGACCCCAGCGACGAGACCGGCGTGCCCGGCGAGACCCGGTGGACCGAGGAGCCCAAGGTCGAGCTGGTCGGCGTGGTCACCTCCGACCACCTGGTGCTCGGCACCTTCCGCCGGTCCGCCGGCAAGGGCACGGTCACCACCGCCGGACGGGTCGCGGCCGGCCTGGTGATCCCCGGCCAGTACACCGTGAAGGGAAGTCTGACGGCCGAGGGCGACCTCACCGGCGCCAACCTCACCGCCAAGGACGTCCGGGCCACCGGTGCGATCGTCCCCTCGGTGGGCGCCACCGCCGCCAACGGCATCATGTTCCCCCGCGACCCCGGCGGCGGCTCCGGCGACGAGGCCTTCATCCGGTACTTCCCGTACAACGGGGAGCGCACCCAGCTGGTGCTCGGCACCGGCAACGACCCCGACGACCTGATCGACTTCTACCAGGCGGCCAGGACCCGGCTGCGGCTCGGCGGCGGCATGCTGCACACGGGCAGGCTGGACGGCGACACCGCCGTCGCCGGCGAGGTGCTCGGCGCCCTCGGCTTCCACGGCCACGGCGTCCAGCACGCCCAGTTCTCCTTCCGGGCCGGCCGGGGCTTCGAGTTCGTCGACCGCAGCGCCGACTGGCCGTCGCTGGAGTACGCCGCCGACAGCAAGCCCTACGCCGACGTCTACGCCCGCAACCTCACCGTCAACGACGTGACCGCCCGCAACCTGGCCGTCAACGACGTGACCGCCCGCAACCTGGCCGTCAACGACGTCCGATCCACCGGCGACGTGTACCTGGGCCGGGACAAGACCCTGGTCGGCGCCGGCAACCTGCACCTCGCCGGGCCCGGAAAGACGGTCATCAGCAACCAGTACTTCGGCAGCAGCGGCCTGCTGCACGTCCAGGGCGGCCTGTCGATCGGCGACTACGAGCCGGCGCTCAACCGGATCACCTCCTGGGACGCCAACTTCGGGGGCGGCATCTACCTCGGCGGAACGATCGGCGACTTCGGCACCGCCACCGTCCGGATGTACAACAACGGCGACATCCGCTGCGCCGGGATCGTCTACGCCAAGGAGAAGAAGTTCCTCATCGACCACCCGCTCGACACCGAGCGGAAGTACCTTCTGCACACCGCGCTGGAGGGGCCGGAGAACGGCGTCTACCAGCGCGGCGAGGGCCGGCTCGCCGGCGGCCGTGCCGTGGTCGAACTCCCGGACTACTTCGAGGCGTTGACCCTGGCCGAGGGGCGGACCGTGCAGCTCACCCCGGTCTTCGAGGACGACGACGAGCCGCTCTGCGCGCTCGCCGCCTCCCGGGTGCGGGACGGCCGCTTCACCGTTCGCACGGTCGACGGCTCCCCGGCGGCGCACGCCTTCCACTGGGAGGTCAAGGCCGTGCGCGCCGACATCGAACCGCTGACGACCGAGGTCGACAAGGCCGAGTTCGACCGCCGGCACGAGGCACCGGCCACCGCACCGATCACCGCACCGGCCACCGCGCCCGTCGGGGAGGCGGGATGACCGCCGCCCCCGGGGCGCGCTCCGTCACCGCCACCCCCGGTACCACGCCGGCCAACGGCGCCTGGGCCGCCGTCACGGTCACCACCACCGCGGCGTCCAGGCTGCGGGTCGACGGCAAGCCGTTGCTGCTCACGGCGAGCGGCTCCTTCCACTTCACCTCCAACAGCGGCGCGCTGGACGCCACCGTCGGCCTGGAAGGCGCCGGCGCCCGGCTGCGCTGCGACGGCCGGCCGGTGCTGCTGGCCGGCGATGCCGCGTCCGACGGCTACGGCAACACCCTCACCGCGGCCGACCCCGGCCGCCTGCGGACGGAACGGCGCCCCGCATGATCCCCCAGGTCACCGTCCCGGTCCGGCTGCGCCTCGACGCGACCGCCGCGGCCGAGGGCTCCTACCGCCCCCGGCTGCGGGCCGCGCTCACCCGCGCCCTGGCCAGGGCCGCCGCCAACGCGCCGGTCGGGGCGGTGACCGCGCCCGCGTTCCGCTGGTCCGGGCCCGGCGTCGCCGAGCTCCCGGCCGGGGCCCGCGAGCGCCTCGAAGGCGAAGTCGCCGCGCTGATCCAGGAGTTGACGGCGACACCGGCCCTGCCCGCCGGACCCGCCGGACCCGCCGCCAGGCCGGCCCGACTCGACGCCGTCCCGGCCGGGTTCACCCTGCGCCCGCGCTCCGCCTACGACATCGCCGAGGAGGGCCGCCCCGCCGTCTGGCTCACCGAGCCGATGACCGTCCGCGAGGCGGCCCGCCGCCTCTACGGCCGCCCGGACGACTGGCGCCTGCTCGTCTACTGGTACAACCGCGACCTCTGGGCCGCCGAGCACGACCTCGCCCACGGCCTGCCCGACATCGCCGACCGCCCGCTGCCGGTCGGCCGGCGCCTGCGCGTCGAACCCGGCCTGCTGCCCGAACAGCTGCGCGCCCAGGTGCGGTTGGCCGCCGCCCGCCGCCAGTCCGGTGAACTCGACCAGACCGGCGGCGCCCGGCTCGTCGTCGAGGGATCCGACCAGAGCGGCACGGTCCCGCGCGGCAGCACCGTGCGGATCGGACTGCGCCTGCCCGAGGACGTCTACCCCGTCGGCGTCGAGTGGCGGCTGCGCCCCGACCCCGTCCACCGGGCGCTCGGCGGCGGCCTGGTGGACGCCGTCCGCAACGGGCCCTCCGGCCGCCTGACCGGGGCGGAGAACACCGAGCCCCACCGCTGGGACCTGCCCGCCGACGCCGCCGGACTGCACATCGTCTCCTGCCGGCTGTTCCGGGACGGCGAGTTCTGGCAGGAGCTCTGGACCTCCCTGCTGGTGCTCAACCCCGAGGACCTCGCCCGGATCGTGCTCCGCTCCGGCGCCGCCGCACCGGCCGGCCCGGCCGAGCTCCGCGCCGGACTGCTGACCGCGTACGAGGAGCGGATGCGCGGCCTCGCCGCGCCCCGCGCGCGGCACGGCGGCGGCCCGTACCTGGTCGCCGAGCCGGACGGCCCGGCGACGCCGGGCAGCGAGGTCCGCTACCAACTCGTCTGGCCCGACCGCCCGGAGGAGGAGGTCCGGCTGCGCTGGCAGGTCCGCGCCCTCGACCCGCCGCCGCCCGGCGAGTACCGCGGCGAGCTCGGCCGGGGCGTGGCGGCCGTCTCCCCGGGCCTGCTGCGGCCCGAGATCCCCACTGGACGGCTCGCCCCCGGGCGCGCCTTCAACGACTTCTGGAAGGTCCGCTGGGCCGACCAGCCCGGGCGCTACGAGATCGGCTGCGAGCTGACCTGGAGCGGGGGCGTGCGCCACGCGGTGCTGGAGCAGCGGGTCGCGGTCGAACCCGGCAGCCGCCCGGGGTCCGCGCCGGACGGCCCGCACGCGGCGCACCGGCAGCTGACCGAGGACCTAGCCTTCGTCGACCGCACCCTCGCCCGCGGCGAGGCGGTGCCGCTGCGCGCCGCCTGGGTGGCGGGCGAGGGCGAGCCGACCGGCGTCCCCCTCCAGCTCTACGTCACCACCGCCCCCGACGCCCCGGCCGGCGGGGTGCGGCTGCGGATCTGGGACCACTCGCCGTCCGGGCGCCGCCGCTCCTACGAGGGCGGCGGCGACACCCCTCAGGAGGCCCTGGACCGGGCGCTCGCCGACCTCGCCCGGGTGCCCTACCCCAAGGGCGTCGTGCTCGCCGAGACCGACGGCTTCACGCTGGCCGGGCGGGCGTTCCCGGCGCGCGCCGTCGTGCTGCGCTGCTCGGGCGAGATCCCGCTCGCCTCGTTCCTGGCCGCCTCCTCGACCTTCCTGTTCGTCGGCGGCGCCGTCCTGTCGATCGCCGGCGCCCCGTACGTGGGCGCGCCGCTGATCGCGCTGTCGCAGGCCGGCGGGGCGGCGGCGGCCGTGGTCCGGCTGCGTGACCGCGCGCTGTCCGGGGACCTGAGGGCGGACGAGCAGACCCTGCTGGACGCGCTGGACCTCGGCGGCAATGTCACCGGGGCCGTCGGCAAGGGCGCGAAGGTGCTGCGGATCACCAAGGGGGCCGGGGCGCTGGCCTTCGTCGGCGAGGTGGACGGCGTCCTCGGGAACGTCCAACTGGTCGTCTCCAACGTGGATCTGGCCTACCGCCTGGACGCCGCGGTGGCGCGCGGCGAGCAGCGGGAGATCCTCGGTGTGCTGGGGGAGGCGGCGGCGTCGGGCGCCCTGCTGAAGCTGGGCGCGCTGGCCGAGGACGCGGCGGAGGACGGCGCCGCCGTCGCCACCGGCGCCCCGGTGGTGCTGCGGCACGCCACCGTCGACCCGCGCTTCATCGCGGCGCTGCCCGCCGAACTGCGGGACACCGTCGAGGTGTTGGAGGACGGTGGGCGCACCGTCCAGGTCCGGCACGACTACGACCGGCTGGGCCGGGGCCGGATGTGGATCGCCGCAGGTCCCGACGCCACCGCCGAGGACGCGGCGCACCACCTGGCCGCGATCCGCGCCGTGCAGGACGCCCAGGGTCTGCGCGGGGGCCTGCGGACCCTGGTCGAGCAGACGGGCGCCCTGCTGGACGGCGCGTACGTCCCGGTGCCCGGCACCAGGGCCTGGGACGCCGCGCGGGAGATCGAGAAGCTGACGTCGATGATCAATGCCCTGCGGGGCGGGAGCCGCCGGGACCGGGCGAGGATCGCCGACCTGAAGCGGCAACTCGCCGGGCACCGCCGCACCCTGGCCGAGCGGAGCACCGAGCAGGGCGGCGTGATCGCCGCCGAGGGCGGGCGCCGCCGCAAGCGCGGCGAGGGCCCGGTGCGGCTGGACCCGGCCGGCCAGGCCCGGGCGGCGGAGAAGGTGCAGCGCACCGACCGGGAGCTGGCCCGCTCGGCGGCCGCCACCGCGGCGCAGACGGCCGCCGCCGGCGCGGCCGGCCTCGAACTGGCCGGCCGGATCCAGGGCCGCCCGCCGCGCCCGGCCGCGCTGGACGCGTGGTTCGGCCGGGTCGGCCGGCTCCCGGACGAGGACCGGATCGCCGCACTCGACGCCTTCGTGGCGCAAGGCGTCCGCTCCCCGCAGGAGTTGGAGTACCTCGCCTGGCTCCGGGACTCCTGGGCGCTGCGGCACGAGGCCGACGAGGCCGGCGGCGCGGTCCGGGCCGGCGGGGGAGAGAAGGCCAATCTCACCACCGCGCGCGAGGCGGGGGAGGGGGAGGTACGGGAGAAGAGCCGGCCCCTGATCGAGGTGATGCGGATCAAGGGGGAGAACTACCGCAACCGGAGCCGGATCGACTTCGACGAGGTGACGGGCCGCGAGGCCTGGGAGGCCAGGGTGGCCCGGGCGGTCGCGGAGAAGACCGAGCCGCCGACGCTGGACACCGACCACCTGGTGGCCCTCGACCGGATCACCAAGCTGGACGAACTCGTCCCGGTGCTGCGGCTCTACCTGGCGGCCTCGCGCGGGGTCCGGGCGGAGCTGTACGAGCACCTCAAGAACCTCGGCGACCACGAGGACAACCTGCGCCGGATGGACGGCCCGGCCAACCGCAGCAAGAACAACCGCAGTTGGCACGACATCGGCTACGACGAAGCGGCCCGCTACGGCTACACCCCGAAGCAGGTGAACGCGATGCGGGCGCTGGAGGACGCGGCGCTGGCCGCCATCCTGCGCCGGATCGAGAAGCTGCGGGCGGACTACGAGGCGCGGGTGCACGGCGGCGTCACCGGGAGCTGACCGCCGGGCCCGCTTCACGCGGGGTGCACGCGGACTGCACGCGCCGCGCGCAACGCTCGGAGCTGCACGGACGCGGGCCGGGGGACGGCCCGCGCGGCAGGAACGAAGGGGGAACGGCGATGAGGTTCGTCAGCCGCGCCGAGTGGGGCGCCCGGGCGGCCCGCAACGGCCACCAGGCCGTGGCGGCCAACCGGGGCGTCAAGGTGCACTACCTGGGCGGCCCGTACAGTGCGGACGAGCACGGCACCTGCGCGGGGTACATGCGCAAGGTCCAGAACAGCCACATGGACGGCAACGGCTGGTCGGACTTCGCGTACAACCTCGCGGTCTGCGAGCACGGCTACGTCTTCGAGGGCCGCGGTCGCAACGCGCAGAACGCGGCCAACGGCAACACCACGCTCAACCGCGACCACTTCGCCGTCCTCGCCTTCGTCGGCGACAGCGGCCACACCGGCCCGACCGCCGAGCAGACCGCCGGCCTGCGGGACGCCATCGCCTATCTGCGCGCCAACGGCGCCGGCCGGGAGATCCGCGGCCACCGGGACGGCTACGCCACCGAGTGCCCCGGCGGGGCGCTCTACCGGCTGGTCACCTCCGGCGCGCTGGAGCCGGGCGCAGGCTCCGGCGCGGACACCGGTACGGCCGGCGGCTGGGCGCCGTTCCCGGGCTCGGAGTGGTTCCGCACCGGCCCCCGCAGCCCGCTGGTCGCCGCGATGGGCCGCCGTCTGGTGGAGGAGGGCTGCGGCGCCTACCAGCAGGGCCCGGGCCCGCAGTGGGGCGAGGCCGACCGCCGGAGCTACGCCCGCTGGCAGCGCAAACTCGGCTACGCGGGCGGCGATGCGGACGGCTGGCCCGGCGCCTCCTCCTGGGCGCGCCTGCACGTGCCGAAGGCCTGATGAGCCGTCACTCAAGGCCCGCCGCCCGTCTGTCGGGCGGCGGGCCGCTCGGCGTGGACGGTCAGTCCTCCGGCAGGTGCGCCAGCATCCGCTCCATGCCGCCGATCCAGTTGGCCCGCAGCGCGGTGATGGCGCCCGGCAGGTCGTCCGCCAGCAGCCGGCGGGCGATCTCGCAGTGCTCCGCCGACTCGCGGGCCACCGGCTCGTCCTCGGCGACCACCAGGTTCTCGTAGCGCCGCATCCCGGCCTTGACCCGGGTGAGCAGGTCCAGCAGGCGCTCGTTGGAGCAGCCGCTGAGCAGCAGGCCGTGCCATTCGTCGTCGCGCCGGTCGACCGTGGCGTGCGCGGCCACCTGGTCGGGGAAGCCCTGGGCGAGCTCCAGCAGCCGGGGGGCGATCGTGCGCAGGTGCTCCGGGTCGGAGGACTCCAGCGCCAGCGCCTCCAGGGCCGCGACGATGGCGACCAGTTCGCGGAACTCCTTGCGGCTGACCGGCGCGAAGCGGAAGCCGCGGCCCTGGCTGCTCTCCAGCACGCCCTCGCCCGCCAGCGCGATCAGGGCCTCGCGCAGCGGGGTGCGGCTGACGCCGAGTTCGGCGGCCAGCACGGCCTCGTTGACATCGGTGCCCGCCGCGAACTCGCCGCGGGTGAGCCGGTCCATCAGCTCGTCGCGGATCTGCTCGCGCAGCGGACGGCGCTCGATCGCCATCGCGTCCCCCTGACTCGGATTTGAACCATACCTCTTGACCCGCCCCAGTGTACTGCACTATGCATTTTGAATACAAAATGCGGGACGGCGTGAAGACTGGTTTTCCGGGGCTCTGCGGACCCCGGGGGAGGAGGGCGGCGCGGCATGGGGCTGACACGGATACCGGGTCTGCTGTTCGGCGGTGACTACAACCCCGAGCAGTGGCCCGAGGAGGTCTGGCAGGAGGACGTCCGGCTGATGGCCGAGGCCGGCGTCAACCTGGTCACGGTCGCGGTCTTCTCCTGGTCCCGGCTCGAACCCGCGCCCGGGGTCTACGACTTCGGCTGGCTCGACCGGGTGCTCGACCTGCTGCACGCGCACGGCATCGCCGTCGACCTCGCCACCGCCACCGCGACCCCGCCGCCCTGGCTGGTGCGCACCCACCCCGAGGTCCAGCCGGTCGACGCCGGCGGCACCCGGCTGGAGTTCGGCTCCCGCCAGGGGTACTGCCCCTCCTCCCCGGTGTTCCGCGCCGCCACCGTCCGGCTGGCCCGCGCGATGGCCGAGCGCTACCGCGCCCACCCGGCGCTGGCGATGTGGCACATCAGCAACGAGTACGCCGACCACACCGCCGAGTGCTACTGCGCGGAGTCCGCCCGCGACTTCCGCCGCTGGCTGCAGGCCCGCCACCGCTCCCTCGACGGCCTCAACGCCGCCTGGGGGACGTCCTGCTGGGGCCAGCACTACACCGACTGGACGCAGGTCGAACCGCCCCGCAAGGCCCCAGGACCGGTCAACCCGGCCCAGCTGCTGGACTGGCGGCGGTTCTCCAGCGACGCGCTGCTCGCCTGCTTCGAGGCCGAGCGCGCCGTCCTCAAGGAGGTCACCCCGGACGTCCCGGTGACCACCAACTTCATGAGCGTGCTGCGCGACCTCGACTACTGGAGCTGGGCCGCGGCCGAGGACGTCGTCACCGACGACGCCTACCCCGACCCGGCCGACCCGCGCGCCGAGGTGAAGGCCGCGCTCAGCTACGACCTGATGCGCTCGCTGAAGCGGCAGCCCTGGCTGCTCCTGGAGTCCGCGCCGAGCGCGGTCAGCTGGCGCGCGGTCAACGTCCCCAAGGACCCGGGCGTGATGCGGCTGCACAGCCTCCAGGCGCTCGCCCACGGCTCGGACGGCGTGATGTTCTTCCAGTGGCGCCAGGCCAGGTACGGGCCGGAGAAGTTCCACTCGGCGATGCTCCCGCACGGCGGCACCGGCACCCGCCAGTGGCGCGAGACGCTCGCCCTGGGCGCGGACGTCCGACGGCTGGCCGAGGTGGCCGGCACCACCACCGCGGCCGAGGTCGCGCTGCTGCTCGACTGGGACAGCTGGTGGGGGCTGGAGGCGCCCGAGTCGATGCCCTCCGACCGGCTGCGGCTGCACGACCTGCTGCTCTCCTGGTACGCGCCGCTGCACTCCCGGGGCGTCGCCGTCGACCTGGCCCCGCCGGGGCGCGACCTCTCCGGCTACCGGCTGGTGATCGCCCCCAACCTCTACCTGTGCACCGCCGGGCACGCCGCCGCGCTGGCCGCCTTCCCCGGGCAGCTGCTGGTCGGCCCGTTCAGCGGCGTGGTGGACGCCGCCGACCAGGTCCACGACGGCGGCGCGCCCGGGCCGCTGCGCGAGCTGCTCGGAGTGCGCGTCGAGGAATGGCGCCCGCTGCCCGACGGCGTCACCCAGGAGGTCCTCACCACGACCGGCGCCCTGCTGACCGCCCGCACCTGGACCGAATGGCTCGACACCTGCGGGGACACCGAGGTGCTGGCCCGCTACCGGGGCGGCCCGCTGCACGGACGCCCGGCCGTCACCCGGCGCGGCGCCGCCACCTACCTGAGCTGCCTGCCCGAGGACCCGTCCCCGCTGCTGGACGACCTGCTCGCCGCCGCCGGTGTCACCGGCGTCACCGGCCCCGGCCTGCCCGCGGACGTCGAGGCCTGCCGCCGCGGCCCCTACCTCTTCCTGCTCAACCACGGCACGGACCCCGCCACCGTCCCGCTGCCGGCCGGCACGGGTTTCACCGACCTGCTGACCGGCCGCCCGCTGCCCGGCGGCCCCGTGACCGTCGGACCGCGCGACGCCGTGGTCCTCAAGCCCCGACCGACCACGCCCTGAGGAGAGTCCGTGGCCCACCCCTACATCCCCAACGCGGGACCCGAGACCCGGGCGGCGATGCTCGCCGAGATCGGCGCCCCCGACGTCGCGGAGTTCTACCGCGACATCCCCGCCGAGCTGCGCCTGGACCGCCCGCTCGACCTTCCCGCGCCGTTCCCCGACGAGCTGGGCCTGGCCCGGCACGTCCGCGGCCTGCTGGCGCGCAACACCGACCCGGCCGCGCTGCTCGGCTTCCTCGGGCACGGCTGCTACCCGCACCACGTCCCGGCCGTCTGCGACGAGGTCAACGGCCGCGGCGAGTTCCTCACCGCCTACGCCGGCGAGCCCTACGAGGACCACGGCCGCTTCCAGGCGCTCTTCGAGTACGTCTCGATGATGGCCGAACTGCTGGAGATGGACGTCGTCAACGTCCCCGTCTACGACGGCTACCAGGCCGCCGGAACGGCGCTGCGGATGGCCGCCCGCCGCACCGGCCGGTCCCGGGTGATGGTCAGCGGGGCGCTCGCCGCCGACAAGCTGGCCAAGATCCGCGACTACCTCGCCCCGGACGTCGAGGTGCTGCTCGCCCCGGTCGCGGAGTCCGGCGGGATGGGCGACGTCCGCCTCGACGACAGCTACGCCGCCCTCTACCTGGAGACGCCCACCGTGCACGGCGTCATCGAGACCCGCGGCCGTGAACTCGCCGACCTGGCCCACGCGGTGGGCGCCCTGATGGTGGTCGGCACCGACCCGATCACGCTCGGCGTGCTCGCCCCGCCCGCCTCCTGGGGCGCCGACCTGGTCTGCGGGGACATCCAGTCGCTCGGCATGCACCCCCAGTACGGCGGCGGCCAGGCCGGGTTCATCGCGAGCCACGACGACGAGCGGCTGGTCGCCGAGTTCCCGTCCCGGCTGTTCGGCATCGCCCCGACCGCCGTCCCCGGCGAGTACGGCTTCGGCGACGTCTTCTACGACCGCACCTCCTTCGCGCTGCGCGAGGAGGGCAAGGAGTGGGTGGGCACCGCCGCCGCCCTGTGGGGTATCACCGCCGGCGTCTACCTCGCGCTGATGGGCCCGCAGGGCATGCGCGAGATCGGCGAGACGATCCTCGCCCGCACCCGCTACGCGATGCGCGCGCTGGCCGCCGCCGGGGCCGTGGTGCGCCACCAGGAGGCGGTGCACTTCCGGGAGTTCGCCGTCGAGGTGCCGGACGCCGACGCGCTGCTCGCCGCCCTGCGCGGGCGCGGCATCCTCGGCGGGGTGCGGCTCGGGCCCCGCGAGGTGCTGGTCTGCGTCACCGAACAGCACTCCATCGCCGACATCGACACCCTCGCGGCGGCCGTCCAGGACGCCCTTTCCACGCCCGGAGACACCGAGTGAGCACCCACGACGCACCCGAACCCTTCGCCACCCTGCCGGTGGAGCCCAAGCCCGCCCTGCGCCGCTTCCACCAGGCCCGCTGGGACGAGGAGATCGTCTTCGAGCTGTCCCGCCCCGGCCGGCGCGGCATGGGCGTGCCCGCCCCGGACGCGCCCCTGGTCGAACTGCCCGAGGGCGTCGCCCGCCGCACCCCGCCCGCGCTGCCCGAGCTCTCCCAGAACCAGGTGGTGCGGCACTACCTGCGGCTCTCCCAGGAGACCCTCGGCGCCGACCTCAACATCGACGTCGGCCAGGGCACCTGCACCATGAAGTACAGCCCCAAGGTCAACGACTCCTTCGCCCGCGACCCCAGGGTGGCCGCCCTGCACCCCTTGCAGCCCGAGGACACCGTGCAGGGCGTGCTGGAGATCTACTGGCGGCTGGAGCAGATCCTCAAGGAGATCTCCGGGATGGCCCGGGTCTCGTTGCAGCCCGGCGCCGGCTCGGCGGCGATCTACGCCAACATCGCGATGATCCGCGCCTACCACGCCGCCCGCGGCGAGGGGGAGCGGCGCGACCAGGTGATCACCACGATGTTCTCCCACCCCTCGAACGCCGCCTGCGCCAAGGTCGCCGGGTACGAGGTGATCACCCTGATGCCGGACGCCGAGGGCAACCCCGACATCGAGGCGCTGCGCGCCGCCGTCGGCCCGCGCACCGCCGCCCTGCTGATCACCAATCCGGAGGACACCGGCATCTTCAACCCGCGGATCCGCGAGTTCGTCGACCTGGTGCACGCCGCCGGCGGCCTGGCCTGCTACGACCAGGCCAACGCCAACGGCATCCTCGGCATCACCCGGGCCAGGGACGCCGGCTTCGACCTGTGCCACTTCAACCTGCACAAGACCTTCTCCACCCCGCACGCCTGCGGCGGTCCGGCGGCCGGCGCGTGCGGAGTCTCCGAGGCGCTCATGCCGTTCCTGCCCGGGCCGGTGGTCGACCGCGCCGGCGAGGCGTTCACGCTCACCGTCCCCGAGCGCTCGGTCGGCAAGATCCGCCCCTTCCTCGGCGTCACGCCCAATGTGGTGCGCGCCTACGCCTGGGTGATGGCGCTCGGCGCGCAGGGCCTGCGCGAGGTCGCCGAGACGGCCGTGCTCAACAACAACTACCTGCTGGCCAAGGTCGCCCGCATCCCCGGCGCCTCCGTCCCCTGGGCCGGGCGCCGCCGGGTCGAGCAGGTCCGCTACTCCTGGCAGGAGCTCGCCGAGGAGACCGGGGTGCACTCCGAGGAGATCGGCATCCGGGCGGCCGACTTCGGCGTCCACTACTGGACCAGCCACCACCCGTACGTGGTGCCCGAGCCGTTCACCCTGGAGCCGACCGAGTCCTACTCCCGGGAGGACCTCGACGAGTACGCGGCGATCCTCGCCCACGTCGCCGACGAGGCCCGCAAGGACCCGGAGTTCGTCCGGGGCGCGCCCTACCGGCAGTCCGTGCACAGGACCGACCCGGTGGCGCTGGACGACCCGGCCCAGTGGTCGCCCAGCTGGCGCGCCTACCTGCGCAAGCACGGCGCGAAGCGGCCGGGATGATCGTCGGCCTGATCGTGAACCCGGTCGCGGGCCTCGGCGGCGCCGTCGCCCTCAAGGGCAGCGACGGGCCGGACGTCCAGGCCAGGGCGCTCGCGCTGGGCGCCGTCCCCCGGGCCAGGGCCCGCGCCGCCGTCGCGCTGCGCGCCCTGCACCTGCGCCGCCCCGAGGTCCTGGTCCGCACGGTGGCCGGGCCGATGGGGGAGGACAGCGCGCTCGCGGCGGGCGTGCGCCACGAGATCGCCCACCGGCCGGCGGCGCCGAACACGGGCGCGGCCGACACCCGGGCGGCGGTGGCGGCGCTGCGCGACGTGGACCTGCTGCTGTTCGCCGGCGGCGACGGGACGGCGCGCGACGTCCTGGACGCCGGGCCGCGCCCGCCGGTGCTCGGAGTGCCGGCCGGGGTGAAGGTCTACTCGGGCTGCTTCGCGGTCAGCCCCGCCGCGGCCGGCGCGGGCGCCGCCGGCTTCGACGGGCGGACCACCGAGGCGGAGGTCGTCGACCTCGACGAGGAGGCCCACCGGGCGGGCGGCGTCGGCGCCCGGCTGTACGGGACCGTGCGGGTGCCCGCCGCGCGGGTCCGGCTGAGCGGGCGCAAGACCGGCTCCTCGGCGGCGCCGCCGGGCTCGGCGGAGTCCATCGCCCGGGCGGTGGTGGCGTCCATGGCGCCCGGCACGGCCTACGCGCTCGGGCCCGGCGCGACCACGCTCGCCGTCGGGCGGGCGCTCGGCCTGGAGCTGACGCCGCTGGGCGTGGACGTCGTGCGGGACGGCGCCGTGCTCGCCCGTGACGTCACGGAGCAGCGGCTGCTCACCCTTGCCATGTCACAGGTGACGCATGGCGTGTTGTCGGTGATCGGCGGGCAGGGCTTCGTGATCGGGCGCGGCAACCAGCAGTTCAGCCCCCGGGTGCTGGACGCGCTCGCCGGGATCGTCGTGCTCGCCACCCGGCAGAAGCTCGCCGCGCTCGGCGGCCGGCCGCTGCTGGTGGACAGCGGTGACCCGCTGGCCGACGCCGCGCTGGCCGGCCACGTCCGGGTGGTCACCGGACACCGTGAATCCGTGCTCTACCGCATCCAGTCCGCGAGTGAGGAACTCCCATGAACCACCAGAGCGCAACCCTTCGCGACAAGGTCGCCATCGTCACCGGCGGGGCCTCCGGCATCGGCCGGGCCACCGCCAGGCTGTTCGCTGCCGAGGGCGCCGCCGTGGTCGTCGCCGACCTCGCGGACGCCGGCGAGGTGGTCCGCGAGATCGAGGCGGCGGGCGGCCGGGCGCTCGCGGTGCGCGCCGACGTCTCCTCCGAGGCCGACTGCGAACGGATCGTCACCACCGCCGTCGAGGCCTACGGCGCCCTGCACGTCCTGTTCAACAACGCCGGGATCATCCGCCGGCAGACGGCGCTGGAGATCTCCGCCGACGACTGGGACCGGGTGATGGCCGTCAACGTCCGCTCCGTCTACCTGATGTGCCGCTTCGCCGTCCCGGCGATGACGGAGGGCGGCTCGATCATCAACACCGGCTCCGGCTGGGGGTTGAAGGGCGGCGGAAACGCGCTCTCGTACTGCGCGTCCAAGGCCGCGGTCGTCAACATGACGCGCGCCCTGGCGATCGACCACGCCGCCGCCGGCATCCGGGTCAACTCCGTCAACCCGGGCGACACCATGACGCCGATGCTGCGCGACGAGGCGCGCCAGCTCCAGGAGGAGTGGGCGGCCTTCGAGAAGGACGCCGCCGACCGGCCGATGGGCCGGGCCGGCTCGCCGGAGGAGATCGCCGCCGCCGTGCTGTTCCTGGCCGGCGACGCCAGCAGCTACATGACCGGCTCGGCCCTCGTCGTCGACGGCGGCGGCCTCGCCTGACCCGCCCGCACCCTGCTCCACCCCCCACCCTCACCCACCCTCACGAAAGTCCAGGAGGCATCCGATGTCCGCTTTCACCAGAAGGACAGCCCTGGTCGCCGCGGCGACCGCGCTGGCCGCCACCGTCACCGCGTGCAGCGGCACCAACGGTGCGGGCGGCGCCGGCGGCGACTCGGCCGACGGCGGCAAGGTCACCCTGCGCTGGTCGACCTGGGGCTCGGCCGAGGACACGGCGGTCTTCAAGGCCTTCACCGACGAGTTCGCCAAGCAGCACCCGAACATCACCCTCAAGCTGGAGCAGGTCGCCTCCTACGACGACTACCAGCCCAAGCTGCTCACCCAGCTCACCTCGAAGACCGCCCCCGACGTCTTCTACGTCGGCGACGACTACATCGGCAAGCTGGTCGCGGACGGCGTGCTCGCCCCGCTGGACGCCCAGCTCTCGGGACCGGACAGCCGCAGCAGGCCGGCCGACTTCTTCGAGGGCATCTACGGCGGCGCCAAGAAGGACGGCGTCACCTACGGCGTCCCCAACGACACCAACCCCGAGGTGCTCTGGTTCGACAGGAAGGCGCTGACCGAGGCCGGCATCACCGAGGACCCGGCCGCGCTCAACGAGGCCGGACAGTGGACCATGGCCAAGTTCCTGGAGATGAACGCCAGGCTCAAGGCGGCGGGCAGGACCGGCTCGATCTTCTGGAACTGGTACGGCGCCAACTACAGCATGGTCAACGGCTTCGGCGGCAAGGTCTGGGACGGCGGGAAGTTCGTCGCGACCATCGACCCGAAGGCCCGCCAGGCCCTCAAGACCCTCGCCGACGGCTACCGGGACAAGACCTTCGCCTCCGCCGACCTGCTGCCCGAGGGCAACGGCGCGGCCACCCAGTTCGTCAAGCACAAGGCCGGCTTCTACGCCGGCGGCCGCTGGGTGATCGAGGGCATCGACAAGGGCGGCGACCGCACCGGCTACGACATCGTGCCGTTCCCCTCCGAGTCCGGGCAGCCCATCCCGGGCGCCGTCGCCGCCTCCTACCTGGCGATCAACAAGGACAGCAAGCACCCCAAGGAGGCCTTCACCTTCCTGACCGAGTTCGTCAGCAAGGAGGGCCAGCAGCTGCGGCTCAAGACCGGCAGCGGCGTCCCGTCCGTGCGCGGCGCCGAGAACGTGGTGACCGACGCCAACTATCCGCCGCACGCCAAGACCTTCCTGGACGTGCGCGACCGGGGCTTCGCCAACTACCCCGACGAGGTCGCCGTCCCCGGCCTGACCAAGGCGATCAACGACCAGCTGATGAAGATCTGGGAGGGCAAGAGCGGCTTCGACGAGGGCATGGCCCAGCTGCAGAAGCTGGTCGACGGCATGACGGGCAAGCAGGGGTGAGCGCCGTCACCCCGCAGGCGGCCCGGCGGCGCAAGAACTCCGCCGCCGGGCCCGCCCCGGCCGCCCCCGCCGCGCGCGGCGGCCGCGAACCGCTCTGGCGCCGCCGCGACCGCCGGTGGGCCCTGGTCTTCCTCGCCCCCCAACTGCTCGGGCTGCTGGTCTTCCTGGTCGGCCCGCTCGGCTTCGCCGTCGTCCTGTCCTTCATGCGCTGGGACGGCCTCGGTGACGCCACCTGGGTCGGTCTGGACAACTTCCGCACCCAGCTCACCGACCCCGAGTTCGGCCGCGCGGTGTGGAACACCCTCAAGATCGGCCTGCTCACCGTGCCCGGCGGCCTCGCCCTCGCGCTGCTGATCGCGCTCGCCCTGCACGGCGTGCGCGGGCGGACCGCCTACCGGGTGGTCTACTTCCTGCCCGTGGTGACCAGTTCGGTCGCGGTCTCGGTGATCTGGCAGATGATCCTCGGCGGCGGCGCCGACGGCATCCTCAACGGCACCGTCCACGACCTGTTCGGCCTCACCCTGCCCGACTGGCTGGCCGACCCCGACTGGGTGGTGGTCGCCGTCGCGGTGGTGACCGTCTGGTCCTCGCTGGGGCTCAACGTCGTCATCTTCCTGGCCGGCCTCGCCACCGTCCCCGCCAACCTGCTGGAGGCCGCCCGGATCGACGGCGCCGGGCCCTGGCAGACCCTGCGCTCGGTCACCCTGCCGCTGCTGTCGCCCACCGTCTTCTTCACCGTGGTGGTGTCGGTGATCAGCTCCTTCCAGGCCTTCGACCTCGTCTACGTGCTGGTCAACCCGGACCACAACGAGGGCGCCCAGACCATCGTCTACAAGGTCTACCAGCAGGGCTTCCGGGAGTTCCACTTCGGCCTCTCCAGCGCCGCCGCGCTGCTCCTGCTGCTGCTCACCCTGGTCGTCACCGCGGTCCAGTTCCAGGCGCAGAAGCGTTTCGTCCACTACGAGTCCTGAGGCGCCGCCATGACTGTCCGTCACACCACCGCCCCCCGGCAGCTCCTCCTGCACGGCGCGCTCGTCCTCGGCGGCCTGCTGATGCTGTTCCCGTTCGTCTGGATGGTGCTGACCTCCTTCAAGGGCGTCAGCCAGATGATCAACGAACCGCTGTCCTGGCTGCCCTCGCCCTGGCGCGCCGGCAACTACCCCGACGTGCTGCGCGAGGTGCCGATCGGCCGGGCCTACTGGAACAGCATGTACATCGCGGCGGTCACCGTCGCCGCCACCCTGTTCACCGGCGCGATGGCCGCCTACGCCTTCGCCCGCATCCCGTTCCGCGGCTCGGGCCCGCTGTTCGGCCTCTTCCTGGCCACCCAGATGGTCCCGGCCCAGGTCACCATCGTGCCGCTCTACATCATGCTGGCCAAGCTCCAGCTGATCGACTCCCACCTGGCGCTGATCCTGCCCGCCGTCGCCAACCCCTTCGCGGTGTTCCTGCTGCGCCAGTTCATCCGGGCCGTCCCGGTCGAACTGGAGGAGGCGGCCCGGATCGACGGCGCCGGCCGCTGGACGATCTTCTGGCGGATCGTGCTGCCCAACATCCGGCCCGGCCTGTGGACGCTCGGCATCATCGTCTTCCTGGCCAGCTGGAACAGCTACTTCTTCCCGCTGGTGTTCCTCAACACCTCGGAACTGTTCACCGTCCCGCTGCTGCTCGACTCCTTCAACTCCCAGCGCGGCGGCATCGACTACGGGCTCACCGCGGCGCTGTCCGCGATGACCGTGGTGCCGATGCTGATCGCCTTCCTGGTCGGGCAGCGCAAGATCCTCAACAGCATGGCCTCATCGGGCCTGGGAGGACGCTGATGTCCACCTCGTACGGATTCGAACTCGACCTGGTGGAGCGGCCGTTCACCGAACGCGGCGCCCGGCTGCTGGTCACCGCGGGCGCGGACCCGGCCGACGGCCTGCGCATCGCCCGGGCCGAGTACGAGACCCCGCTCGCCGCGACCACCGAACTCACCGGCCTGCTGCTGCGCGACGCCGACGGGCGCCCGCTGCCCGTCGTCTCGGCCACCCCCGTCGAGGTCGCCTTCGCCGGCGGGGTGTCGCTGCTGTTCGCCGACCCGGACACCCTGGTGCTCGCCGGGCACGGCGCGCGGGCCTCCTGGCGGCGGTCCGACGGCACCGAAGGGACCCTCGCCCTGGACGGCTGCCACGTCCTGGCCGGCCCGCCGGGGGAGCGGTCCGCGTGGTCCGCCCCGGCCCTGCGCGCCGCCGCCGGGGCCCGCTGGGCCGACTGGTTCGCCCGGATGCCGCCCGTCCGCCCCGACCTCGCCGAACGCGCCCGGACGGCCTGGTGGACCCTGGCCGTCAACCTGCTGCCGTTCGCCGGCCGCGAGGGCCTGGTCCCCTCCAAGTACGGCTACGTCGGCGTCTGGAACTGGGACGCCCTGTTCCACGCCGTCGCGCTGCGCCACGGCGACCCGGCGCTCGCCCGCGACCAGATCCTGCTCTTCCTCGACCACCAGCTGCCGGACGGCCGGCTCCCCGACGTGGTGCACGACCACGGCGTGCTGGCCGACACCACCGACCTGCCGCGCGCCGACCACGCCCGCCTGGCCGAGCACGTCGGCAGCGCCAACGGCGCGCGCCCCGAACGCGCGCCGGTCCCGGTCACCAAACCGCCCCTCGCCGCCTGGGCCGTCTGGAAGGTCCACGAGACCGACCCCGACCTCCCCTTCCTCGCCGCCGCCTACCCGCGGCTGGTGCGCGCCCACCGGTGGTGGTTCACCGCCTCCGACCCCGACGGCGACGGCCTGCCCGAGTACCTGCACCCCTACTCCTCCGGCCTGGACGACAGCCCGGTCTGGGACTACGGGCCGCGCGCCGAGCCGCCGGACCTCAACTCCTACCTGGTCCTGGAGGCCGACCGGCTGGCCGACATCGCCGGCGCCCTCGGCCGCCCCGCCGAGGCCGCCCGCTGGCGCGAGCGCGCCGCCGCCCACGCCCGGCTGCTGGTCGCCCGGCGCTGGGACGGCACCCGCTTCACCACCCTGGCGGGCGGCGCGCCCGTGCCGGTGCGCACCGCGCTCGACCTGATGCCGCTGTTCACCGGCCGGCTGCCCGCCGGGATCGCCGCCGCCCTGGAACGGACCCTGCGCTCGCCCGCCTACTGGGGTGAGCGGCCGGTGCCGACGGTGGCCTTCGACGATCCGGCGTTCGACCCGGAGGCGATGTGGCGCGGGCCGGTCTGGCTCAACGTCAACTACCTGCTCGCCGAGGGCCTGGAACGCTCCGGCTTCCCCGGCACCGCCGCCGAGCTGCGCGAACGGACGCTCGCCATGGTCCGGGACGGGGGCGGCCTCTACGAGTACTGGAACCCGCTGACCGGCGCCCGGGCGCGGCGCGCGACCTCCGGCTTCGGCTGGTCGGCGGCGCTCTTCCTGGACCTCGCCCGCGCGGTCCGGTAACCCGCCTCGAACGGGACGTCCTCCCGGTGCGCGTGGCGCGCCGTCTGAACCCCCGGCACCAGCGGGAGTTGACGGGCGACGGCGGCCCGGTTAGTTTGCCTTTGCTTTCAAAGCAAACGATTGGAGTGCCCTCGTGAGCGGGAACGAACGGATCATCAAGGAGTTCCGGGAGAACAACGGCAAGGTGGGAGGGATGTTCGAAGGCGTCCCGCTGGTGCTCCTCACCACCGCCGGCCGCCGTACGGGCAGACCGCACACCACACCGGTGGTCCGACTGCTCGACGGCCGCCGCCACCTGGTCTTCGCCTCCAACGGCGGCGGCCCGAAGCACCCCGAGTGGTACCACAACCTGCTCGCCTCGCCCCAGGTCACCATGGAGACCGGCACCGACGAGGGGCACGTGAAGCCCTTCGCCACCCGCGCGGTCGTCCTGGAGGGCGAGGAGCGCGACCGGCAGTACGAGCGGCAGTGCCTGGTGAACCCGGCCTTCCGGGACTACCGGGAGAAGAGCGACCGGGTCATCCCGGTGGTCGCCCTGTACCCGCTGGACCTCGCCGCCGACAGCGAGCGCAACCGGATGATCGGCCGCCAGCTGGTCGTCCACCACGACGAGCTCAGGGTCGAACTCGCCGAGGTCCGGGCCGCCGTCGCGGCCGCCCGGGCCGGCGCCGCCGCCCCCCGCCCGACCGCCGGCCTCGCCCGGCAACTGCACCGCCGCTGCCTCACGTTCTGCTACGGCCTGCAACTGCACCACACCCGCGAGGACGGCTCCTTCACCGCCTTCGAACAGCACTTCCCGCACCTGGCACCGGTCATCACCCGCCTCCGCGAGGAGCACAAGGTGGTCGAAGGGGCGCTCGCCCGCCTGGAGCAGGTCCTCCAGGCCCCGGACGAGGACCTCGCCGCAGTCGGCGCCGAACTCGACCGGGTGCTCGACGGCCTGGAGGAGCACTTCGCCTACGAGGAGGAGCACCTGCTCCCGGCCCTCGGCGCCCCGCACCCGTCCTGACGGCCGGCCGGATCGGCGGTCATACTGGGCGCCGGACCCGGGGAGGCGCGGATGGTCGAACGGACGTTGCGGGGGGTCGTGGCACTCGCGGAGGCCGTCGTCGAGGTGGGCCTCGCGCCCCTGGGCCTGGACGTGCCGGTGACGGGACTGGACGTGTTCGACCGTCCGGAGCCCGGCACCGACCAGGGCGCCCTGGTGGTGGCCGTCGGCGTCGACCCGCGCTCGGAGCACGCGGTGGCGCTGGTGCGCGCGGCGGGGCGCGACCGGGCGGCCGCGGTGGTGTTCCGCGAGGAGGGCGCCGGTCCGCCGAACGGGGCGCTGCGGGACGCGGCGGGCGGGGCCGGCACGGCGCTGCTGTTCCGCCGGAGCTGGGCCGACTGGGCCCAGCTGATCGGCACCCTGCGGGCCGGACTGGCGGTGGCCGAGGAGGCCGAGGTGGCCAATGTGCCGCTCGGCGACCTGGAGGCACTGGCCGAGGCGCTCGCCGCGCTGGTGGGCGGCGCGGTCACGATCGAGAGCCCGGACTCCCGGGTGCTCGCCTACTCCTCCAACAACCGGGACGTCGACGACATCCGCCGCTCCACCATCCTGGCCCGCCGGGTGCCGCCCGAGCGCCGGGCGGCGATGCGCGAGGACGGCTTCCTCGCACTGCTGCGCCGCACCCCGGGCGCGCTGCACCGCCGGGCCGACGGCACCGCCCCCGAACGCGCGGCCGTCGCGGTGCGGGCCGGCGAGGAGGTGCTCGGCTCGCTGTGGGTCGCGCCGACCGGGTGCCCGCTGGCGCCGACCGTCGCCGAGGCGCTGCGGGTGGCGGCCCGGATCGCGGCGCCGCACCTGCTGCACGACCGGGCCCGCCGCGCCGGGCAGCACGAACTGGTGCTGGAGGCGGTCCGCGCCCTGCTGGCGGGGCGCGGCTCGGTGGACCTGTCGGCCGCTCGTACCGGACTGCCGCCGGGGGAGCCGTGCGCGGTGCTGGCCGTCGCCGTCGCCCCCGCCGTCGTCCCCGCCCCGGCCGTCGCCGTCGTCCCCGCTCCGGTCGGCGGCGGGCGGCTGGCCCGCTCGGCGCGCGCCGGCTGCGCCCGGCGCGGCCACCCGGCGGTGGCGGTGGCCGCCGGGGACGGCGCCCGGGTGCTGCTCGGCGGCCTGGAGCACGATCCGCGACGCGCCGCCGGCCGGCTCTCCCGCCTGGCCGACGCGCTCGCGGCGGAACTGACGGAGGAGTTCGGCCGCCCGGTGCGGATCGGCGTCGGCGAGATCCGGCCCGGCCTCGACCGGGCGGCGGAGTCCGCCCGCACCGCCGGCCAGGCGCTGCGCGCCCTGCGCCTCGGCCGCTCACCGCGCACGCCCCCGGCCGCCCGGGTCGGCGAACTCGCCGACACCGTCGCCCTGCTGTCCGTCCTGGACACCCTGCGGGAGCACCCGGCACCCGCTCAGGACTGCTCGGTGACCCGGCTGGCGGCGCACGCGGCGAAACCGGGGGAGGAGGTGCTGCTCGACACCCTGCGCGCCTATCTGGAGCACGCGGGCGACAGCGCCCGGGCCGCCACCGCCCTGGGCGTGCCCGCCAGCACCTTCCGCTACCGCAGGCAGAAGGCCGAGAAGCTGTGCGGGATCGACCTGGACGACCCGGACGCCCGCCTGCTCGCCCAGCTGCAACTGCGCCTGCTCGCCCTGGCCGCCGCCGAGCGCGAGTGATCCACCCGGGGCGGGCGGCGCAGCGTCGCCGTACTAGCATCCGCAACCATGGTGATGTTGGTGCACTTGACGTCCACGGCGAACGCGGCGCGCATCCGGCGGTCCGGGATCCGGGCGGTGAGCCACGGCCAGGACGGGACCCGGGGGGTGTACTGCTTCCCGGTGCTGCCGTCGTACACCCTCACCCACCAGTGGATGCGCGAGCTGGGCCGGTTCGAGGGCAGGGGCGGGTGGGTGGCCGTCCACGTCCGGGTGGACGACGCGCAGCCGGTGCAGGCCGGGCCCTACGGCGACCGGTGGCGGCAGCGGCAGCGGACCGTCACGGCGGCGGAGGCGGTGCGGCGGATCGCGGCGCTGGAGGACCCGCGCGGATGGGAGGTGTTCGTACCGCGGGCGATCCGTGCGGGGGAGGTGCACCGGGTCCGCGCCGCGCCGCGGGTGGTGGGCTGGCGCTACCGGCCGGACGCGCACGGCACCCGCCCCTGCACCTGTTCCGGATGCCGGGTTCGCGGCGAGTACGGGGCACGGCGGCTGCGCGAGCGGCTTCCGCATCCGCTGGACGGCCCCCCGCCGCCGGCCCGGGTGCTGCTCGCCAGGATCGCGGCCGCGGGCGAGCCGGGCGACCCGGCGGCGGTGCGGGACGCCCTGTACTGGTTCCGGGTGCTGCGGCGACGGCGGGGCCCGCTCGACGGGCTCGCCCGCCTCGCCGGCCACCCCGACCCCGACGTCCGGGAGGAGTTGGTGATGACGGTCGCCCCCTGGTCCACCCCGGGAGTCGCCGAACTGCTGGACCGGCTCGCCGACGATCCGCACCCCGCCGTCCGCGAGGCCGTGGCGGAGGCGAAGGAGGCGCGCGCCGCGCGATGAGCGGCGAAGGGGCGGCCCGGTGCCCGGTCACCGCCCGGCGTGCGGCCCGGCGCTCCGGAGGACGAACGCGGTGACCAGCCCGGCGATCCGCCGTTCGGCCGCCGGACGCAGACCCGCGGCGGCGGCGTGGCGGAGCCAGGTGGCCCGCGGCCGGAAGTGCGATGCGGCCGGACCGTAGAGGGCGGTGCTGGCGGCGTCGCGCAGGTGCTCCACCGGAACCAGCGATCCACCCGGCCGCAGCACCCGCGCCGCCTCGGCGAACAGGGCGGCCCGGTCGGCCGTCGGCATCCATCGTGGCGCACACCTTTGAACGCGTTCAACTATGGGCCGGTCCGCCGCGTACGGCGGTGATCCGGCGCCGGGTTCGCCGCCGGGCGCGAACCCGGCGGCAACGGCGGCACCCGGCGTCGCCGTCCGGTCGGGTGACGCGGAACCCGCACGGGAAATCCGCGTCGTGGGACGAAGACGAGCCCGCCGTGCGACCGGCAGCCTGGAGGCACACCCGGGGCGACACCGTCCCCCGCCCCGGGTGTCCGACCGCCCGACGAGCCCGGGAGCGCGACACCATGACCCCTCTTCAGCCCGCCGCCCGCCGCGAACTCGTGCTGCGCGAGGCCGTGCACCGCCGGCTGCTCGACCCCGAGGACGCGCTGCTCGCCGCCTTCGTCGACCTCGACGGCGTGGCCGCGAGCGTCACCGCGCTGCACCGCGCCTTCCCGGACGGCGTCGAGGTGCTGCACACCTTCGCGGCGAAGGCGAACTGCCTGGTCCCGCTGCTGGCCCGGCTGCGCGAGCTGGGCATGGGTTGCGAGGTGGCGAGCCCCGGAGAGTTCGCCCAGGCCCTCGCGGCCGGCTTCGACCCCGGGCGGATCGTCTTCGACTCGCCCGCCAAGACCCGCCGGGAGCTGGTCCGGGCGCTGGAGCTGGGCGCCGCCGTCAACATCGACAACTGGCAGGAGTTGGAGCGGGTGGACGACCTGCTGCGGGCCGGGGCCTGCGCCTCCCGGATCGGCGTGCGGGTCAACCCGCAGGTCGGCGCCGGGGCGATCGGGGCGATGAGCACCGCCACCGCGACCTCCAAGTTCGGCATCGCCCTCGCCGACGAGGGGAACGCGCGGCGCCTGGTGGAGGCGTTCCGCGCGCGCCCCTGGCTCACCTGGATCCATGTGCACGTCGGCTCGCAGGGCTGCCCGCTGGACCTCATGGCCGAGGGCGTCGGCCAGGCCGTCGCCTTCGCGGAACGGGTCAACGCCGAACTCGGCCGCCGCCAGGTGGTGGGCGTCGACCTCGGCGGCGGACTGCCCGTCAACTTCGCCGACGACACCACCGCGCCCACCTTCGCCGACTACGTCGAGCGGCTGCGCACGCACGCCCCGGAGCTGTTCGACGGCCGGTACCGGCTGGCCACCGAGTTCGGCCGCTCACTGCTCGCCAAGAACGGCTTCACCGCCGCCTACGTCGAGTACACCAAGGACTCCGGGGGCCGGCGGATCGCCGTCACCCACGCCGGCGCCCAGGTCGCCACCCGGACGGTGTTCATGCCGGACTCCTGGCCGCTGCGGATCACCGCCCACCACCCCTCGGGCGCCGCCAAGGACGGCGCGCCGCTGCCGCAGGACGTCGCCGGCCCCTGCTGCTTCGCCGGCGACCTGCTCGCCAGGGCCCGTCCGCTGCCGCCGCTGGAACCCGGCGACCTGGTCGCGCTGCTCGACACCGGCGCGTACTACGCGACGACCCACTTCCAGTACAACAGCCTGCCCGAGCCGGCCGTACACGGGTTCACGGTGAACGCCGACGGCGGCGTGCGGTTCGTGCCGCTGCGCCGGGCCCAGCGGATCGACGAGCTGCTCCGGCCGGCCGGCTGATCCGGCGACGCGTCACGATTCGGTGACGGACGGTCAGAACGGCTGGCCGGAGGGGGTTGCCGGGCGGCCCGGCGCGGGTATCACCCTGCCGCGACCGCCGCTCCCGGCCGCGGTGCGACAGCCTCAGCTCGTCGAAGGAGGCCTCGTCATGTCCCGAACCCCCGCCGATGTCCGTCCCCCCGTCGATCCCCAGGCCCAGGACGTGCGCACGGTGCGCCGGCTGCGCCTCGGGATCGGTGTGCTCGGCTTCCTGCTGCCGATCGTGCTGCCCGTCGGCAACAGCCTCACCTCCGCCCGGATCGCGCTGCTCGACTCGATGAGCGCGTCCTACTACACCGACATGCGCAATGTCTTCGTCGGTGGCCTGTGCGCCATCGGCGTCTTCCTCATCTGCTACCGCCACGACCGCCGGGAGGACCGGCTGAGCTCGGCCGCCGGGGTGCTGGCGATCGGGGTCGCGCTCTTCCCCACCGAGCCGCCGGCCTCCGTCACCGCGGACCCCAGTGGCGTCGAGAAGATCGTCGGCATGGTCCATCTCGCCTGCGCGGCGGGCCTGTTCGGCGTGCTCGCGTACTTCTGCCTGCGGCTGTTCGCGGACTCCCCGGCCGGCGGTGGCCGGCGCCCGGCGCGCGACTGGGTCTACCTGGTCTGCGGCTGGGTGATCGTGGCCGGGGTGGCGACGGTCGCCGTGGCCGGGCTGCTCCACCTGGCCCGGGACTGGCCGCTGACCCTGCCCTACCTGGGCGAGGCGGTCTCCGTGCTGGCCTTCGGCGTGGCCTGGCTGGTGAAGAGCGAGGCCCTCACCGGCCTCGCCCCGCGCCCGGCCCGGGCCGCGCCCGCCGGTCCGTAGGACGTCGCCCGTCCGGGCCCCGACGCGCCCCGGCGCACCCCGCCGGGCCCCGGCCACCCCGGCACGGGCCGCGGGCGTCCGCCGATGGCAGGATGCTTGCGGCCGGTGTCGTACCGGCCGGGGCGCGCCGCGGCGCCCGCCGGCACCGCGGGGGAGCGAGGGAGGTCCGATGGGCCGAAGGAAGCACCACGTGGCCGTCCTGGTCCTGGAGGGGGCGAAGCCGCTGGACGTCGGCATCCCCGCCCAGGTGTTCTCCAGCCGCCCGAGCATGCCCTACACCGTCCGGGTCTGCGGCCCGGCACCCGGGCTGGTGACCGGCGGCGACGGCCTCTCCTACCACGTCGCCGAGGGCCTGGAGGCGGTCGAGCACGCCGACACCGTCTTCGTGCCCGGCTACCGCGACCCGGCCACCACCGAGCCCCCGGCGGCCGTCGTCGAGGCCCTGGTGGCCGCGCACCGGCGCGGCGCCCGGCTGGCCGCGATCTCCACCGGGGCGTTCGCGCTGGCGGCCACCGGGCTGCTCGACGGCAAGCGGGCGACCACCCACTGGCACTACGCCAAGGCCCTGGCGGAGCGCCACCCGCGGATCAGGGTCGACGAGAACGTGCTGTTCGTCGACGAGGGCGCCGTGCTCACCTCGGCCGGCGCCGCCTCCGGCATCGACCTCTGCCTGCACCTGGTGCGGCGCGACCACGGGGTGGGCCTGTCCAACCACGTGGCGCGCCGGCTGGTCGCCGCGCCCTACCGCAGCGGCGGCCAGGCCCAGTACGTGCCGCGCAGTGTGCCCGAGCCGCTCGGCGACCTGTTCGCCGACACCCGGGAGTGGGCGCTGGCGCACCTCGCCGAGCCGCTGACGCTGGAGGGGCTCGCCCGGCACGCCCGGGTCTCGGCGCGCACCTTCTCCCGCCGGTTCGTCGAGGACACCGGCTACACCCCGATGCAGTGGGTGCTGCGGGCCCGCGTCGACCTGGCGCGCGAGCTGCTGGAGCGCAGCGACCTGGGGGTGGAGCAGATCGCCGACCGGGTCGGACTCGGCACCGGGGCGAACCTGCGGCTGCACTTCCAGCGCGTCCTCGGCACCTCGCCCACCGAGTACCGCCACACCTTCGCGGCCCGCGCCGAGGGCTGACGGCCGTCCGCGGCGCGGACTGAGGGGGCGAACCGAGGCCGTGGCGGGATCCTTGCGGTCGTTGGCGAGGAGTCTGGCGGGATCCTTGCGCACCATGTCGATCCGGCCCCTGTCCGGCCCGTTCCGATCGTCCGATGATTGAACCGTCATCAAACGAACGGACCGCCCGGAGCACCCGGAACGCCCGGCCCGACCCAGGGAGCCCTCATGACCCGCATCGCCATCAACGGCTTCGGCCGCATCGGCCGCAACAGCCTGCGCGCCCTGGTGGAGCGCGGCAGCGAGCTGGAGGTGGTCGCCGTCAACGACCTCGCCTCCATCGACTCGCTCGCCCACCTGCTCCGTTTCGACAGCTCGCTCGGCCGCTTCCGCCACCCGGTGCGGGTCGAGGGTGACGTGCTGGTCGTCGACGGCCGCCGGATCAAGGTGCTCGCCGAGCGCGACCCCGCCGACCTGCCGTGGGCCGAACTCGGCGTGGACATCGTGCTGGAGGCCACCGGCCGCTTCACCTCCGCCGAGGCCGCCCGCGCCCACCTCACCGCGGGTGCGCGGAAGGTCCTGGTGAGCGCCCCGTCCGACGGCGCCGACGTCACCCTGGCCTACGGCGTGAACACCGACGCCTACGACCCGGCCGGGCACGTGATCGTCTCCAACGCCTCCTGCACCACCAACGCGCTGGCCCCGCTGGCCTCCGTGCTGGACGAGCTGGCCGGCATCGAGCACGGCTTCATGACCACCGTGCACGCCTACACCCAGGAGCAGAACCTCCAGGACGGCCCGCACCGCGACCTGCGCCGCGCCCGCGCCGCCGGCGTCAACATCGTGCCGACCACCACCGGCGCCGCCAAGGCCATCGGCCTGGTCCTGCCGAACCTGGACGGCAAGCTCTCGGGCGACTCCATCCGGGTGCCGGTCCCGGTCGGCTCGATCGTCGAGCTGAACACCACGGTCGAGCGCGAGGTCACCCGCGAGGAGGTGCTCGCCGCCTACCGCGCCGCCGCCGACGGCCCGCTCAAGGGCATCCTCGACTACGCCGACGAGCCGCTGGTCTCCGGCGACATCACCGGCGAGCCCGCCTCCTCGATCTTCGACGCCGCCCTCACCCGGGTCGACGGCAGGCACGTCAAGGTGGTCGCCTGGTACGACAACGAGTGGGGCTTCTCCAACCGGGTGATCGACACCCTGGAGCTGCTCTCCCGGGGCTGACGCCCCCCGGGGCCGCCGGAACACTGCGGGGACGTGACACGGACGTTGCGCCCCGTGGCGATTCCCCGGCGGCCCTTGAGCGGCCCCGGCCGCTGTGTGACGGTGGACGGCACGCCGCCCGGCCGCTCACCCGCCGGACGGGGAGAGCCGAGGAAAGAGGACCACCGGTGCCGTTGCACGAGCAGCCCCTGCGGAAGCTGGGATTCCTGACCATCGGGCTGTTCGACCCGGCCGACCCGGCCCGCGGCCACGAGTCGACCCTGCGGCTGGTCGAGCTCGGCGAGCAACTCGGCTTCGACAGCGCCTGGGTGCGCCACCGCCACCTGCAGCACGGCATCTCCTCCCCGGTCGCCGTGCTGGCGGCGGCCACCCAGCGCACCAGCCGGATCCAGCTCGGCACGGCGGTCATCCCGGTCGGCTGGGAGAACCCGCTGCGGCTGGCCGAGGACCTCGCCACCGTCGACCTGCTCTCCGGCGGGCGGCTCAACCCGGGCGTGAGCGTCGGCCGCCCCGGCCACTGGGAGCAGGTCTCCGGCGCGCTCTACCCGGACACCGCCGACGCCGAGGACTTCGGCTACCGGCGGGTGGGCCGGCTGCTGGGCTTCCTGCGCGGCGATCCGGCCACCGACTTCAGCGGGGTCGAGGGCATCGAGGTCTACTCGGACCGGGTGCAGCCGGTCTCGCCCGGCCTGGCGGACCGCCTCTGGTACGGCGGCGGGAGCCTGCGCTCCGCCCGCTGGGCCGGTGAGCAGGGGCTCGGCCTGCTCACCAGCAACGTGGTGCGGGCGGAGGAGTCGGAGGACTTCGCCGAGATCCAGCGCTCGCAGATCGCCGCCTTCCGCGCGCACCACCCGCTGGGTGCCCGGGCCCGGGTCTCGCAGGGCCTGGTGGTGATCCCCACCGACAGCGCCACCGCCGACCAGCGGGCCCGCTACCACGCGTACGCCCGCGACCGCACGCCCCGCACCGCCACGCCGCAGGGCCCGTCGCGGATCATGTTCGCCCGCGACCTCGTCGGCGGCTCCGCCGAGATCGCCGAGCAGCTCTACGCCCACGCCGGGTTCCGGGAGGTGGACGAGGTGGTGTTCGCGCTGCCGTTCACCTTCGGCCACGAAGACTACGTGCAGATCCTCACCGACATCGCCACCGTGCTCGCCCCGTTGCTCGGCTGGAAGCCCGCCACCGGGGCCTGAGCCACCGGGTTCTCAGAGGCGCTCGGGCACCGGGTTGCCGACGGCCTCGATCGCCCGCCGCACCGGGACCTTCAGCAGCACGGCGAAGCCGATGACGAAGAACACCAGCAGCGAGATGATCGCCGAGCGGTAGCTGCCGGTGACCTGGTAGGCGAGGCCGAAGAGCAGCGGCCCCATCCAGCTGGTGCCGCGGTCGCTGACCTTGTACACGCTGAAGTACTCGGCCTCCTTGCCGGCCGGGATCAGGTGCGAGAACAGCGAGCGCGACAGCGCCTGGCTGCCGCCGAGCACCAGGCCGATCATGCACGCCAGGACGTAGAACCAGGCCGGCTGGTGGGCCGGCATGACGTACCCGAGCGCGAGCGTGACCACCCAGCCCACCAGCGAGCCCAGGATGGTCCGCTTGGCGCCGTACCGGTGGGCGATCCGGCCGAGCAGCAGCGCGCCGCCGATCGCCACCACCTGCACCAGCAGCACGGCGGTGACCAGCGAGGTCTGGTCCATCCCCAGTTCCTCGCTGCCGTAGAGCGAGGCCTGCGAGACCACGGTCTGGATGCCGTCGTTGTAGCAGAGGAAGGCTGCCAGGTAGAGCAGGGTGAGCGGGTGGCGCCGCATGCCGCGCAGGGTGCGGCCGAGCTCCCGCAGGCTGCCGGCGGCGGGCTTGTCCTCGACCGCCTCGGCGGTGTGCCCGGGCAGCACCCCGGCCCGGGACGGCAGCCGGAGCATCGGCACGATGGTGAACAGCGCCCACCACAGCCCCGCCGACGCCAGGCAGATCCGCACGGCGGTGCCGGAGGAGAGCCCGAACGCGTCGTGCCCCTGGAACAGCACCAGGTTGGCGATCAGCAGCAGCCCGCCGCCCGCGTACCCGTACGCCCAGCCCTTGGAGGACACCGCGTCGCGCTCGTCGGGCGAGGCCAGGCCCGGCAGGTAGGCGTAGGAGAGCGCGACCGACACCGCGTACGCGAGGTTGGCGACGACCAGCAGGCCGCCACCGAGCAGGTAGCGGTCCCCGCCGAGGAAGAACATGCCCATGGTGGCGGTCGCGCCGAGGTACGCGAAGCCGCACATCAGCTCCTTGTGCCGCCCGGTGCGGTCCGCGACCGTCCCGGCCAGCAGCATCGCGCCGACCGAGAGCAGCACCGAGAAGGAGACCGTGTACGGGAAGAACGAGCCCGCGCGGATCGACAGGCCGAAGGGGTGCACATCGCCGTCGGCGTCGGCGGCCTCCTTGGCGACCGAGGTCAGGTAGGGCCCGAGGAACACCGTCAGGACGGTGGCGGAGAAGGCCGCGTTGGCCCAGTCGTTGATGTACCAGCCGACCTGTATCCGGCGCAGTGCGCGGCCGTCGTCGTCGGTGGCGGTCGGCGGGTGCCCGGACCGTTCGGCGGTGGTGCTCATGCTGTTCCCATCCCCGTGCTGGAGCCCGTGCCGCCGGGGACCCAGCGGCCGCGCTCGCGGAGGACGTCTCGCAGGACGTCGATGCGATCGGCCATGATGCCATCCACGCCCAGGTCGAGCAGCGAGCGGATGCGTGCGGCGTCGTCCACGGTCCAGACGTGGACCTGGAGGCCGAGGCGGTGCGCGGCGCGCACGAAGGCGCGGTCCACCACCCGGACGCCCCGGTGCCGTTCGGGCACCTGCGCGCAGAGGCCGGGCCACGGCGCCCCGCCGCGCCGGGCGAGCGCTCCGGCGAGCGGTCCGGCCAGTGAGCGCAGCCGCAGCCGGGCGACCTCGCGCGGGCCGAGCGAGGTGGCCAGCCGGGGCCCGGCGGCGGCGCGGACGGCGGCGAGCCGGGTGTCGGAGAAGCCGCCGACGCAGACCCGGTCCCAGGCGCCGGTCCGGCGGACCGCCTCGACCAGCGGCCCGACGGCCGGCGCCGCCTTGACGTCGATGTTGAACCGGGCGTCGGGGAACGCGCCGAGCAGGTCCTCCAGCAGCGGCACCGGCTCGGTGCCGCCGATCCGGGCCTGCCGGACGGTGCGCCAGGGCAGTTCGGCGAGCGCCCCGGTGCGGTCGGTGACCCGGTCGAGCCGGTGGTCGTGGAACGCCACCAGCACGCCGTCGGCGGTGGCGTGCACGTCCGTCTCCAGGTACCGGTACCCGAGGGCGACGGCGGCCCCGAAGGCGGCGAGCGAGTTCTCCGGGCGGCCGAGGTCGCCGCCCCGGTGCGCGAAGGCGAGCGGCCCCGGGTGGTCGAGGAAGGGGTGCATGCGGTGCTCCGTGCTCTCCGTGCTGTGCTCCGTCCTGCGTGACATTGTTACACCTCATGTCAAGCTGTAACGCCCACGGAGTCCGCGCGGCCGCCTATCATGCGGGTGCGGAGGGGGGCCGTCCGGTGCCCCGCCGCGTCCGTCGCTCACGCACCGCCCCTGAGAGGAGACCCCCGAGTGGGTAGCACTGTCGAGACGCTGGAATTCCAGGCCGAGACGCGCCAGTTGCTCCGGTTGGTGATTCACTCGATCTACTCGAACAAGGACATCTTCCTGCGCGAGCTGATCTCGAACGCCTCCGACGCCCTGGACAAGCTGCGGCTGGAATCACTGATCGACTCCGGCCTCGACGCCGACACCTCCGACCTCCACATCGCCCTGGAGGTCGACCGGGAGGCGCGGACGCTGACCGTCCGCGACAACGGGATCGGCATGAGCCGCGAGGACATCGTGGAGTTGATCGGCACCATCGCCAAGTCCGGCACGGCCGGCCTGCTGGAGAAGATCAAGGAGACCGAGGACGCCGCCGCGGCGCAGAGCCTGATCGGGCAGTTCGGCGTCGGCTTCTACTCGGCGTTCATGGTCGCCGACCGGGTCACCCTGCGGACCCGCCGGGCCGGCACCGAGGCCGGCACCCGGTGGGAGTCCGACGGCGAGGGCACCTACGAGATCCAGGCCGTCGACGGCCTGCCCGTCGGCACCTCGGTCACCCTGCACCTCAAGCCCGCCGACGGCGAGGACGGCCTGGCCGACTACCTGGCGGGGTGGAAGATCCGCCAGATCGTCAAGCAGTACTCGGACTTCATCCGCTGGCCGATCCGGATGGCGAGCGAGCGCACCGCCGCCGCCGAGGGTGCCGAGAGCGCCGAGGGTGCGGAAGGCGCCGAGGGCGCCGGCGCGCCGCAGGTCGAGACCCTCAACTCGATGAAGGCCCTGTGGGCCCGGCCGCGCAGCGAGGTGACCGAGGCCGAGTACACCGAGTTCTACCAGCAGATCAGCCACGACTGGCTCCCCCCGGCTGAGACCGTCCACATGCGCGCCGAGGGCACCTTCGAGTACGAGGCGCTGCTGTTCATCCCCGCGCAGGCGCCGTTCGACCTGTTCTCCCGCGACGCCAAGCGCGGCGTGCAGCTGTACGTCAAGCGGGTGTTCATCATGGACGACTGCGAAGCGCTGATGCCGGACTACCTGCGCTTCGTCAAGGGCGTGGTGGACGCCCACGACCTGTCGCTGAACATCTCCCGCGAGATCCTCCAGCACGACCGCCAGATCCGCGGCGTGCGCCGGCGCCTGGTCAAGAAGGTGCTCGGCGCGCTGAAGGACGTCCAGACCAAGGACTCCGAGCGCTACCTGAAGCTGTGGGAGCAGTTCGGCCGGGTGCTCAAGGAGGGCCTGCTGGAGGACGCCGACAGCACCGCGGCCCTGCTGGAACTGGTGGCGGCCGCCTCCACCCACGACGCGGAGCGGCCCACCACCCTGCGCGAGTACGTCGGGCGGATGAAGGACGGCCAGGAGGCGATCTACTACCTGACCGGCGAGGACCGCGCCACGGTGGAGAACTCCCCGCACATGGAGGCCTTCGCCGCCAAGGGGTACGAGGTGCTGATCCTCACCGACCCGGTGGACGAGGTCTGGGTCGAGCGGGTGCCGGACTTCGACGGCCACCGCCTGCAGTCCATCGCCAAGGGCCAGGTCGACCTGGACGAGCCGGCCGACGGCGACGAGGCGGCCGGGGCCGAGAAGGCCAGGCGCGAGCAGGAGTTCGCCGCGCTGCTGCCGTGGCTGACCACGGCGCTGTCCGGGCAGGTGAAGGAGGTCCGGCTCTCCTCGCGGCTGACCACCTCGGCGGCGTGCATCGTCGGCGACGCCCAGGACATGACGCCGACCCTGGAGAAGATGTACCGCGCCATGGGGCAGGAACTGCCCCCGGTCAAGCGGATCCTGGAACTGAACCCCGGGCACCCGCTGATCACCGCGCTGCGCGCGGCGCACGAGGCCGACCCCGGGGACGCCTCCCTGGCGGAGGTCGCCGAACTGGTCCACGGCGGCGCGCTGCTCGCCGAGGGCGGTGACCTGCCGGATCCGGCCCGCTTCACCCGGCTGCTCACCGACCGGCTGGCCCGCGGCCTCTGACCGCACCCGCCCCGCGACCCCGGCCGCAGTCCTGCGGTCGGGGTCGTCGTGCATGGTCCGCCATTCATTTCAGTTTATTCATTGCCCGGGCGTCACCCCGTCCGGCGCGGTGCGCATCCCTTGACGCGGGCCGCTCAGGTTCACCAACCTTGGTGCCTGGCCGAGCTGAGGTGACTGGGTGTCAAAAGCCAATTCATTTCAGCTCATAGGTCGATCCTGTTGACCGTCCGTCATGGAAGGAGATGTCCGTCATGAAGAAGATCGTCGTCCGCAAGGCCGGTCCGGTCCGTCTGACCAGCACGGCTCGTGCGCTGTACCTGCCGTGGGACTGCATCGTGGCCCAGCAGCTCTGATCCGCACCCCGGGCACGGGGAAACGCGGTGCCGGCCGGGTGCGTCACGGCCGGCACCGCTCCGTCCCCCCTCCCGGCACCGTCCGCCCCGCCCTCCGCCCACCTCCTACAGGAGGATCCGTGCACTCCTCCGTGGACAGCAGCTCCAACGCCCCGGGCCTCGACCTGGACCGTCCGCTGCCCCTGCGCCGGCTCGTCTACCTGGAGGAGGGCGACGAGGTCACCATCGGCAGCCCGGAGAACGACACCTACGCCGTCTTCCCGGCCGACGGCGCCGAACTGGTCCGGCTGCTCGCCGACGGCGCCACGCCCCGCGAGGCCGCCGAGCGCTACCGGCAGGCGCACGGCGAGAGCGTCGACATCGCCGACCTGGTCGAGGTCCTCGCTGACCTCGATCTGCTGCGCCCCGCCGGCGAGCCGGCCGCGGCGGCCCCCGAGGCCGCGCCCGTGCGCTGGCAGCGCCTGGGGCGGGCGGTCTTCAGCCGGCCCGCGCTGATCGGCTACGCGCTGCTCACCGCGCTCGCCGCCGCCGAGATGATCCGGGTGCCCGCCCTGGTCCCGAGCATGGACAACCTGTTCTTCAGCCCCTCCTACACCCTGGTCGTGCTGCTGCTGTTCTTCGGCCAGGCGCCGCTGCTCGCCCTGCACGAGGCCTTCCACGCGCTGGCCGGCCGACGGCTCGGACTGCGCTCGCGGCTCTCGGTCGGCCACCGGCTGGTCTACCTGGTGCTGGAGACCTCGCTCGACGGGCTGGTCAGCGTGCCGCGCCGGAAGCGCTACCTGCCCATCCTGGCGGGCATGCTGGCCGACGTCCTGGCGATCGCCGCCCTCACCCTGGCCGCCGACCTGCTGCGCGGGATCGACGCGGGCGCCGCCCGGCTCTGCCTCGCGGTCGCCTACGCCACCGTGCTGCGGCTCGCCTGGCAGGGCTTCTTCTACCTGCGCACCGACCTCTACGTCCTGCTCTGCACCGCCCTGGGCTGCGTCAACCTGCACGCCGCCGCGAAGGACGTGCTGCGCAACGCCGCCCGGCGGGTCACCGGACGCCCGCCGGCGGACCTGTCGGCACACCATCCGGTCGACCGGCGGGTCGCGCGCTGGTACGCCTGGCTGATGGTGACCGGCTACGCCTTCACACTCACCATGTTCGCCGGCGTCGTCGTACCGACCGCCTACCGGCTGCTGCGCGACATGTGGCTGCGGCTGACCGGCGAGGCGTCCCTGGCAGGGCGCCTCGACTCGCTGCTGCTGATGGTGCTGACCCTCGCCCAGACCGGCGTCGTCGTGGTCATCGCCCTGCGCGAGCGGCGTGCCGCCCGCGCGGTCTGACACCGCGCCCCCCTGATCCCACGTCACCGCACGAAAGGCAGCTGTGCCATGGCCGACCACCGCCACCACTGGGTCCGCGCCGCCCGGCGCCCCGCCCGCGTCGAGGCCCTCGACGGGCTCGGCCTGCCGCCCGTGCTCGCCGTGGTGAACGCCGACCGCCGGCTGCGCGGGCCCTACACCGCCGTCGGGTCGATCCTGCGGGCGATCGTGCCCGACGTGCTGGCCCGCTGCCCCGAGGCCGTCACCGGGCACGACATCGAACTCCTCTCGACCACCCCGGAACTGCGCGACCTGGTGCCCGCCACCCGCGAGACGCTCACCTCGCTCGCCGTGCCCAAGGAACGCACCCGCTTCTACTCCGCGCTGCGCACCCTGCGGATCGCCCACGGCCTGGTCGAGTTCCTGGAGGCCTACCTGCGCGCGGCCGGCGAGGGCCCGCGCGCCCTGGTCGTCGAGGACGCCCACCGGGCCGACCCCACCGACGGGGAGTTCCTCGCCGTCCTGCTGCGGCGGATCGACCCCGCGCTGCTCACCGTGGTGGTCACCACCGGAACCGAGGCCCTGGAGCGCCCGGACGGCCCCGGTCGCGAGACCCTGCCGGACGCGCTCGCCGCGCACTGCGCGCTGCTCGACGTTCCCGCCGCCGAGACGCCCGCCGCCGAGACGCCCGGCGCCGAGTCGCCCGACGCCGGCCGGCTGGGGACGGGCGCGCCGGACGCCGCGCTCGGCCGCGCCCACATCGCCGCCGACGGCACCGGCGACGACCCCGCCGCGCTGGCCGGCTACCTCGCCCTGCCGGCCGACGAACGCGCCCGCCTGCACGACCTGCGGCGCGCCGAACTGGAGACGGCCGGCGAGTCCTCGCTGCGGCTGGGTGCCATCGCCTGGCACGCCGAGCACGGCGGCGACCCGTCCGGCGTCGGCGCCGACGTCCTGCGCCACGCCCTCGACCACTGCATGGACCTCGGCTACTACCACGCCGTCGTCGACCTCGGCGAGCGCGGCCGCCGGCTGGTCACCCACGAGAGCCACCCCACCCACTGGTGGGCCTTCACCACCAAGATGACCACCTCCTTCGCCGCGCTCGGCCTCGCCGACCGCGCCCTGCCGCTCTACGACGAGGCCCGCACGCTCAGCACCTCGCCCGAGGTCCACATGCAGGCCGCGTACGCGACCGCGATGCTGCACACCCGGCACTTCGAGGCCGGCCGGCGCGACCACGGGCTGGCCCGTGCCTGGGTCAACCAGGCGATCGCCTTCGCCCGCTGGCACCCGGACCCCAAGGAGCGCGAGGCGCGGGTGGTGTTCAACCGCAACGGGCTGGCGCTGATCGAGATCCACCAGGGCCGCCCGCAGGCCGCGTTGGAGCTGCTGGACCGCTGCATCGCCCAGCTCGACGAGACCCTGGAGCCGCACGAGCACGCGCTGCACCGCTCGGTGCTGCGCTACAACCGCGCCCAGGTGTACACGGCCCTCGGCCGGCACGCGGAGGCCGTCGCCGACTACGACGCCGTGATCGAGTGCGACCCCAACTACGCCGAGTACCACTTCGACCGGGGCATGATCTGGCGCGACCTCGGCGAGCCGGAGCGGGCGCTGGCCGACTACGACCGGGCCGTCCGGCTCTCGCCGCCGTTCCCCGAGGCGTACTTCAACCGGGCCGACGTCCTGGCCGAACTCGGCGACACCGAGGCGGCGGTGGCGGACTTCGGCTACGTCCTCCAGCTCGACCCGGAGTTCGACGACGCCCGGATCAACCGGGCCTCGCTGCTGTTCGAGACAGGGGAGTACGAGGCCGCCGGCGCGGACGTCCGGGCCGGGCTGGCCCGCACCCCGGACGACGCCCGACTGCTCTGCCTGCAAGGGCAGTTGCTGGCCGCCGGGGAGGAGCCCGGGGCCGCCGCCGACGCCTACGCGGCCGCGCTCGCCGCCGACCCGGAGTACGCGCAGGCCTGGGCCCTGCTCGGCGAACTCCGCTACCAGCAGGGCGATCTGGACGGCGCGGGCCGCAATCTGGCGCGTGCCGTCGAACTGTCCGCCGAGCCCGGGCTGCGGTTCAACCTGGCCGTGGTCCACCACGACGCCGGACGCTACGGCGAGGCCGTCCGGCTGCTGGACGAGGTGGTGGACTCCACCGAGGACGTGGACGCCCGGTTGCAGCGGGCGCGTTGCCTGCTCGGCCTGGACCGGGCCGAGCCCGCCAGGGCGGACCTGCTGGCCTGCCTGGAGGCCGACCCGGACTCCGCCAAGCAGGTCTACGCCCTGATGCCGGAGCTGGCCGGCGCCTGATCCGGCCGGCTCCTGATCCCGGCCCCTGATCCGTCGGCTCCGAGCCGGTCCGCCCCCGGTCCTCGTTCCCGGCGTCCCCGGGACCGGGGGGCGGACCTCAGCCCGGCCCGCCGTCCCGCTCCGCGAGTTCCGCGCGCACCCGCCGTCGGACGTGCGCCATCACCGGTGAACTCCGGTACGCGGCGGCCACCTTCACCAGCCAGGCGGCCTCCTCGCGCAGCCCGGCCGCCACCGGGTGCGGCACCCACCCCTCGCCGGGTCCGGCGGGGAAGCGGTGCCCGGCCCGGGCCGCCTCCAGCGCGGCGGCGATCGCGGCGGCCTCCACCACGACCGCGAACTCCTCCGGATCGGCGGGCCCGGCGACCTCGCGCACCCAGAGCGCCACCCCGGGATGCAGATGGGGGCGCAGGCACAGCTGGCCGTCGCGGATCTCGATGATCCGCCGGTACAGCGCGAAACGGATCTCCCGCCGCCCGCCCGCCGGACCGAACTCCCGCTCCGGGGTGACGAGTTCGATCTCCGGAAGCTCCGAGCGCAGCACCGACCAGAGCGGTCCGAGCCGGCGGTGGTCGCGCCACGCCCGGGCCCGTCCGCCCGGATCGGCCCGCAGGACGCCGCCGCGGACGGCGCCGCGCACGGCGCGCCGGAGCCGGTCGGCACGGGTGCGGCGGCGTCCCCGGTCAGCCACGCCGGGCCGCACCGCGCGGCCGTGGGCGGTCCAGTGCGTACCCGAGTCGCAGGATCCGCTCGGCGAGCCGCGCGGTCGGCGTCGCCCGCGGCCGTTGCAGCGCCCGGTGCAGGGCCAGCGAGGCGACCAGTTCGGCCTCCTGCTCCTGCCGCTCCGAGTACGCCGAGCGGCCGAGCACCCGGTGGACCAGCTCGCCGGGCAGCCGGGGGAGCAGGGCGTCCGCGGCCGCCGAGCTCAGCCCGGCGCCGCCGGTGTGCCCGCAGAGCAGGTGGCCGATCTCGTGCAGCACGATGTGCTGCTGGTGCAGCGCGGTGGTGTCGACCGGGTAGCCGATGTAGTCCGCGCGGTCGGTGCTGACCAGCGCGCCGCAGGGCGCGTGGACGGGCCCGGAGAGCGGGATCAGCTCGATCGGCCTGCCGCGCCGCCGGGCGAGCGCCTCGGCCAGCGCCGGGATGCCGAAGGGCTCCGGGAGCGGCACCGCCTCCGCCACGCTGCGACATCGCTGCCAGAGTCCGCGTTCGGTCCCACCCGGATGCCCCACGTCCATTCCCCCTGGAGTTCGACCCGCCCTCAGCCGGGAGGCGATCCTACGGACGGGGCGGCGTCGGGAGAACCGCTTCGACGCCGATTTCCGCTACCTGCCGCCGGCCTCGCGGCGGGCGATCGCCTCGATCATGTCGCGGATCGTGCCGAGCCCCTCGGGCGACAGGGTCACCGCGCGGAGCGCCACGTCGCGCACGCCCGCGTCCCGCAGCGCGCCGAGCAGGGCGAGCTCCTCGGTGATCCGGGCGCTCTGCCGGTCGTCGAAGAAGTACACCGGCGGCACCTGGAAGAACTGGGCTAGGGCTTCGAGGTGGCGCTTCGTCGGGTTGTCCCGGCGGCCGGTGCGCAGTTGCCACAGGTAGGTCGCCGAGAAGCTCTCGCCGGTCGCCTCCCGGCAGGCGCGGGCGACCTCCTCGTGGGTGTAGGGCTCGCGGTCGGGACGGCGGACCACGTCGAACAGCCGGTCGATCTTCCCTGCGAGCGTGGACGTACCGGAATCTGCGCCGGGCACGGCACACCTCTCCCCTCACCCCGTGCACACGCGCGGTGCGTGTGCGGATCGACCACTCGCGACGGTCGCCCATTGTAGAGGCCCCGCGCCCGGTCGCGGAGGGCTCCGGAGGGCCGCCGATCCACTGTCGTCACCACCTTGACGGGTGACTCACCCGGCTGCCATGCTGGCGTCACCACTCCAACCGGTGACGGTGAAGGCCTCGTCGGGGCCGAAGGGGTGGCCGGACACCTCCGATCGGATGGGGAGCACCACTCATGGCAGTCAGCTACACCGCCGTTGTCGACGTCGACGGGGAGGGCCGCAACGGCGGTCGGGTCCGCTCCTTGGACGGTCTGCTGGAGACCGGCCTCGCCATCCCCAAGGAGTTCGGCGGCGCCGGCACCGCGACCAACCCCGAGCAGCTGCTCGCCGCCGGCTGGGCCGCCTGCTTCCTCGGCGCCCTGCGCCTGGCCGCCGGCGGCCGCGGGATCCGGCTCACCAGCACGGCGATCACCGCCGAGGTCACGCTCACCCACGGCGACGACGGCGAGTTCGGCCTCTCCGCCGTCCTCAGCCCGGTGCTCGGCGGGGTGGACCAGGCCACCGCCGAGGAGCTCGCGCAGGCCGCCCACCGGACCTGCCCCTACTCCAAGGCGACCCGCGACAACATCCCGGTCGTCATCAACGCCCGGGCCGCCGACGCCGCCTGAGCGAACCGGACCATCTGACCGCGGGTCCCGCGCCCATCCCCCGGCGCGGGACCCGCACCGCGTTCAGCAGGCCCGGCCGGCCGCCGGCGGTCCTGTCGCCGCATCCGGCCCCGACTGTGGCCCCGACTGTGGCCCCGACTGTGGCGCCGGCCCCGGCCCCGGCCCCGGCCCCGTCTCCGCGAGCGCGTACAGCACCGAGCGCTCCTGCTTGTGGCGCCGGATCCGGCCCTTGGCGACCAGGGCCTCCAGGGTGTTCCGCACCACCTGGGGCGTGGGGTTGCGCTTCGGGTGTTTCGCCATCAGCTCGGCCCGCAACTCCTTGGCCGGGCGCGGCTCGCCATGGCCGCCCAGCAGTTCCGCCAGCAGGTCGCCGAGCAGCGGCGGGCGCGGCCCGGGCCGCGCCGCGGCGGCCGGGCCCGGCGGCTGCTCGGGCGGCCGAGCCGGGCCGCTGGAGCCCTCGTACCGCTCGGCCAGGTTCAGGATCTCCGCCAGGAGGGCCTCCTCCTGCCGCAACACCCGCAGCTCCTCGGCCAGTTCGCGCTGGCGCTGATGGTTCAGCTGCAGGTCCGACGCGGCCTGCTCCACGTAGCGGGACCGCAGCGCGGAGGCTGGCTGGCGGGTCACAACCGTTTCACACTCCTCGACATGGACGGTGCTGCGCATGGTACCCACGCCGAGGTGCGCCGCCGTTCCGGCCGGTCTCAGTGCAGGCCGGCCGGTGCGGTCTTCTTCCGCGCGCGGTAGGCGGCGGCCTTGATCCGGTTCCCGCAGGACTCCATGCCGCACCACTGGCGCCGCATGCCCCGGGAGCGGTCGATGTAGATCCGGGTGCACTCCGGGTTGCCGCACTCCTTCATCAGCGGGACGTCCGGGCCGCTGAGGAGTTCGACGGCGTGCCGGGCGACGGTCGCCAGCGCCTGCTCGGGGGTCGCCTCGTTGTGCCGTCCCGCCACCGTGAGCTGCGGCGTCACCGGGGTCTTGCGGGCGGCCGCGTTGAGCACGGCCAGCGCCTCGCGGTCGAAGTCCTCCCCGGCGACCCGGTTGGTGACCAGCCGGTAGACGGCCTCGCGCACCGTCTTCGCCTCCCGGACGTCGCGTTCGTCGCCGGGCGTGATCGTGTCCACGAGTCCGCAGTCGAGGTACCAGGCGTTCAGCCGCTCCGGCGTCACGAACATCTCGAAGCGGGTGGTGCGCCGGGCGCGGAGGGTGGCCGCGAAGTCCAGGGCCGGATGTCCGCATACGAAGACATGGTCAAGATTCACATCACCATGCTGACAGGTGACTGTGGCCGGCGCAAGGACGCGTCAGTGCACCCCCGGCGCCAGCCGGAGTTCACGGCCCCGCCACCGCCGGCGCAGCCAGCGGTCGTGGCTGGCCAGCACCACCGCCCCGGGGCCGCCGCCCAGCGCCTCCTCCAATTCGTCGCACAGCCGCGGCGAGAGGTGGTTGGTCGGCTCGTCCAGCAGCAGCAACTGCGGCGGGCGGGCCATCAGCAGCGCCAGGGCGAGCCGCCGCCGCTGGCCGACGGAGAGCAGGCCGACCGGCTTGTCCAGGTCTGCCGGGTGCAGCAGGCCGAGCGCGTCCAGCGGCACCCGCTCGGCCCGGGCCGCGCCCAGGGTCAGCCGGTAGGTGTCGCGGACGGTGCGGTCCGGCCGCCCGAACACGGTGTCCTGGGTGAGCAGCCCCACCGTGAGCCCGGGCCGCCGGCGCACCTCGCCCTCGGCGGCGACCCGTCCGGCGAGCACGGCGAGCAGCGTCGACTTGCCCGCGCCGTTGCCGCCGCTGACCAGCAGCCGCTCGCCCGCCGGCAGCTCCAGTGTGGCCGGCGCGAGCCGCCCCGGGACCCGGACCTCCCGCAGCGCCACCAGCGGCTCCGGGGCGCCGGTCCGCTCGGCGGGGAGGTCCGCGGCGAGCGCCGGGGCGGCGAACCGCAGCGGGCGCGGCGGCTCGGCGACCCGGGTGCGCTCCAGCTCCTCCAGCCGCCGCGTGGCATCGCGCACCCGCCGGGAGATCTGGTTCTGCACCCGGCCGGCCCGGTGGCCGTAGCCCATCTTCTCGTTGTCGCGCCGCCCCCGGTCCGGCGCCACCCGGTGTGCGGTGACGCCCGCCGACTCCCGCAGCTCGGCCAGTTCCAGCTGCTCCTCGGCGTACCGGCGCTCCCAGCGCTCCCGCTCGGCGCGCTTGGCCGCCAGGTAGGAGCTGTAGTCGCCGCCGTGGCGGACCGGACCGTCCACCGCCGGGTCCAGGTCGACCAGGTGGGTGCAGACCGCGTCGAGGAACGCCCGGTCGTGGCTGGCCGCGACCACCGTCCCGGGCAGGGCGCGCAGTTGCTCCTCCAGGAAGGCGGCGGCCTCGTCGTCGAGGTGGTTGGTCGGCTCGTCCAGCAGCAGGGCGGACGGGCGGCGGACGAGCAGCGCGGCCAGGGCGAGCCGGCCGCGCTGGCCGCCGGAGAGCGAGCCGAGGGTGCGGTCGTGGGGGAGCGCGCCGAGGCCGAGGCCCTCCAGGACCAGGGCGGCGCGCCGGTCGGCGTCCCAGGACTCGCGGTACTGGGCCTGCTCCAGGCGGCGGCCGTAGGCGTCGAGGAGGTCCCGGTGGCCGGGGGAGTCCTCCGGGACGCGGGCGAGTTCCGTGCCGAGCCGTTCGAGTTCGGCGAGGTCGGCGCGGGCCTCGCGCAGGGCGTCGTCGAGCACGGCGGTGACGGTGGAGCCGGCGTCGAACGGCAGCTCCTGGTGCAGGAAGCCGAGGTCGGCGGGGCGCGAGACGGTGCCCGCGTCGGGTTCGTCCACCCCGGCCAGCACCCGCAGCAGGGTGGACTTGCCGGTGCCGTTCTCCCCGATCAGGCCGATGCGGTGGCCGGGGGCGGCGGTCAGCCGGACGCCGTCGAGGACGCGTCGGCCGGCCAGGTTGCGGACGAGGTCATGGGCGAGCAGGGCGGGTCGGGACATGGCGGGCCTCGGGGCGGCAACGGGCGGCGGGTCGGTTCACCGCCGCCCTGGGGGGCGTGGAGGGGGCATGACGAAACGGACCACGCCGCCGGCGCTTCCACGCGCCGGCCGGTGGCCGTCAACTCCGGGTCTCACCCGGAGATGTCGTCGTCACCCGCCACGTTCGCCGCTCCCCGATCACCGGTCCTGGTCCTTCGGAGCGTAACAGGTGCGCCGGACGGCGGCGGCCAACGGAGGTGCCGCGCCCTCTCGTTGACAGTCCGGCGGCGGCCGTGCCAGCATCGTCACCACTTGAACCGGTGACGCGGGTCGGGTCGGTCCGGCCGCGACCGCCCGTGCGGACACCCCCGCGCCCCTTCCCTGGAGGAATCCATGAAGCGCTTCCTGACCGTGCTCGCCGCCGGCGTGCCGCTGGCCGCGGCGGTGAACCTGCCGATGGCGCCGGCGCAGGCCGCGAGCGGTGTCCCGGCGACCTTCGCCTGCGCGCCGTCCGCGGTGCGGGCGCCCGCCGGTACCCGGGTGGAGTCGGTGACGGCGGACCGCCGGGAGGGCGGCACCATCCAGGGCGGCGGCATCCTGGGCGGCACGGTCGCCGGGGTCCCCGCCTTCTGCGAGGTGGTCGTCACCCTCACCCACCCCGGGGACGACGACCACGCGAAGATCCGTACCTGGCTGCCCGTCACCGGCTGGAACGGTCGCTTCCAGGCGCTCGGCGGCAGCGCCTACGCCGCCGGGGACAACGGCGTCGGCCTGGCCACGGCGGTCCGCGACGGCTACGCCGCGACCACCACCGACGCCGGTCTGGGCGATGTCCTCGACGTCTCCTGGGCGCTGGACGCCGAGGGCCGGGTCAACGGCGCGCTGCTGGAGAACCTCGCCTCCCGCTCCCAGCACGAGGCCGCGGTGGTCGGCAAGCAGGTGGTCGCCGCCGGGTACGGCGAACGCGCCGCCTACTCCTACTTCAACGGCTGTTCCACCGGCGGCCGCCAGGGCTACCAGGAGGCCCAGCAGTACCCCGACGACTTCGACGGCATCCTCGCCAACGCGCCCGCCGTCGACTGGGACGAGTTCGAGGTCGCCACCCTCTGGCCGCAGGTGGTCATGAACAACGAGCGGACCTACCCCTCCGCCTGCGCGTTCAAGGCCTTCACCGACGCCGCCGTCAAGGCCTGCGACCCGTTGGACGGCGCGGTGGACGGCCTGGTCAACGACGCCGGGCGGTGCGACTTCGACCCGCGCCGGCTGATCGGCACCAAGGTGGTGTGCGACGGCCGGGAGCTGACCATCAGCGCCGCCGACGCGGCCGTGGTGCGCAAGATCTGGGACGGTCCGCGCACCTCCTCCGGCCGGAGCCTGTGGGCCGGCGTCCCGGTCGTCGCCCGGCTGAGCGGCCTGGCCGGCACCACCCCGCCCGACGCCGGCGGCCAGGTCAAGGGCGCGCCGTTCCCGGTGCCGCAGGCCTGGGTCGCCAACTGGCTGGAGAAGCGGCCCGCCTTCGACGTCGCCACGCTGACCTACGAGCGGTTCGAGCGGCTCTTCCGGCAGTCCCGGGCCGAGTACGGCCGGATCATCGGCAGCGACGACCCCGACCTGTCCGCCTTCCGCGCCTCCGGCGGCAAGCTGCTGAGCTGGCACGGCCAGGCCGACGAGTTCATCCCCGCCCGGGGCACCGTCGACTACCGCCGGCAGGTGGAGCGGACCATGGGCGGCGCCGGGAAGGTCGACGACTTCTACCGCCTCTTCCTCGCCCCGGGCACCCCGCACTGCGGCCTCAACAAGGGCGCCGGCACGACCGACGACCTCGGCGCGCTGCGGGCCTGGGTCGAGCAGGGCAAGGCCCCGGCGACCCTGCCGGCCACCCTGGTCGACGCCGCCGGGAGGAGCGTCGCCCGCGACCTGTGCCGCTACCCGCAGGTCTCCCGCTACTCGGGCCACGGCGACCCGGCCGCCGCGTCGAGCTTCCGCTGCGTGCCGCCGCCCCGCTCCTGACCGCGACGGCCCGCACCCCCGGCGGCGCGGGGATGCGGGCCGCCAGGGCTCATTCGGACGGCACTCCGGGACTCTCCAGCAGCTCCAGCAGGAAGTCGTCCCAGTCCAGGCCGTCCAGCTCCGCTCCGGCCGGGACCGCCCGGTAGGTGGCGTCGAGCCAGACCGCCAGCGGCGCGGTCGGCAGTTCGAACAGCGCCTCCAGCTCCGGCGATTCGAGGAGCAGCCAGGACGACGGCTGCTCCTCGCGCTGCGTCGGCCACATCCGGACGTCCCCGCAGCCGCTCATCGTCGCCAGGCCCCGGTACAGCAGTTCGCGCCCGAGCCGCCAGACCAGGCCCGGCCCGCGCTCCGCCAGGAACTCCACGGTGACCACGGCCGGCGTGGCCGGATCGAACCGGAACTGCGCCTGCCCGGGCAGGCGGGTGAACTCGTCGAGCAGCTGGTCGACGGCCAGGAGCAGCGCGGGCACCGCCCCGGACGCCGGGTGCGCCCGGCGCGGCGAAGTGTCACGGTCCATGGATCGCGTCCCCCTTGATGGTGGCGGAAGGTGCGGCTCCCACTCTTCGCCCGGGGACACCGCGCGCGCATCGGTCACTTGACGGTCAATCGGTGCCGTCCGACGCGATTCGCCGGCCGCGCCCGGGGGCGGGACAGGCAGTTCGAGCAGGGCCGTCCTGCCGGCGGAGACCAGCCGCAGCCGGCCCGCGCCCGCTCGGCCGACGGCCGCAGCCCGTCGGCGCCCCGCCCGCGCCCGATCGTCAGGGCCGGTGGTGGCCGGTGGCCGTTCACCGCGGGCGGGCCCTTCGCCGGAGGGCGCCGGCCCGGCCCACTCCCACCCGGCGGCGCCGTCCCTCAGTCATGTGACCCGAGGAACGACCGTCACTCCGGTGCGACGGCGGTCCCGGGTCCGCCGTCGGCCGGCAGCCGGCCCAGGGCGTCGCGCAGGGCGGCCCGGGAGGTGATGCCGAGTTTGGGGAACACCCGGTAGAGGTGGGAGCTGACCGTGCGCGGTGACAGGTGGGTCTGCGCGCCGATCTCCTTGTTGGTCAGCCCGCCCGCGGCGAGTTCGGCGATCCGGCGCTCCTGCCAGGTCAGCGGGGTGGCGCCGGCCGCGGGGGTGCGCGGCTGCGCCCCGGCCGCGCGCAGTTCGGCCCGGGCCCGCTCGGCCCAGGTGGCGGCGCCGAGTTGCTCGAAGGCCGCGGCCGCGAGGTTCAGGGCCGGCCGGGCCTCCTTGCGTCCCCGGGTGTGGCGCAGGTGGATGCCGTGGGCCAGGCGGATCCGGGCCAGCTCGAACGGGAAGGCCGCGGCGGCCGGGTGGGTCTCGGCGCGGTGGTACAGGGCGTCGGTCTCGCCGGGGTCGGTCGCGGTCATCGCCAGCGCGCCGTAGGTGATCACGGCGAGGCGGGGGGAGAGGTCCGGCAGCCCGGCGGCCTCGGCGGCCAGGGCGTGCCGGCGGGCCTGCTCGGCGCGGCCGGTGTGCAGCGCGGCCTCGACGAGGTCGAGCAGCGTCCGGGAGGCCTGGTGGGCGTAGGGCGTGAAGGTGCCGGGCGCGGTGATGCCGGTGGCGTGCAGGTAGGCGGCCTCGTAGTCGCCCTCGGCCAGGGCGGCGGCGGTGCCGGTGGCCTCGGTGATCTGGGTCAGGAAGCCGATGCCGCGCGGCCGTGCCCAGCCGTCGACCTCGGCCCGCAGCTCCCGGGCGTGGTCGGTGCGGCCGCGCATCGCGGCCAGCAATCCCAGGTAGGCCTGGGTGTGGTGGGCGAACAGCGCGTGCCGGTGCGCCGTCGTCAGCTCCAGCAGCCGCCGCCCGGTCCGTTCGGCCTCGTCCCACTCGCCGACGGCCAGCTGGTCGAGCATGATCACGTGCAGCATGATCACACCGGAGACCATCGCCCCGGTCGCCACCTCGCGCTCCACGGTGCGCTGGAGGTACGGCCGGTACCGGCTGACGGTGTCCACGTGGTAGGCGGCGACGGCCAGCCGGCTGAGGTCCCAGGGTTCGAGCGCGGCCGGGTCCGCGAAGGCCTCGTGCACCCGCTCCCGCACCCCGGCGCCGCGCCGCACCACGTCGCCCCAGGCGTCCTGGTAGATCCGCGAGGTCGCCGGCACCAGGCCGCCGAGCGAGCCGAGCAGGCCATGGGCCTGTTCCCAGTAACGGGCGTCCCCGGCGTACTGGCTGATCGCCAGCAGCAGGTTGACCAGCCGGGTCAGCACCTCGTCGGGCTCGCGCGGCCCGCCGGCCCGGATGTCCTCGATCGCCGTCGCCACCCGGCACAGCGAGGAGCGCACGTCGCCGTCCTCGTAGAACGCGGCGTAGGCCGAGGCGAGCACCGCGCTCGGGGACTCGCCCGCCCCCGCCGCCGGGTCCGAGGTGACCAGCTGCCGGGCCCGGTCGGCCAGGCCGGCGTGGCCGGCGACGAACACGGCGTCGCCCAGCCGCCGGGAGCGCTCGGCGCGGTCGGTGCTCAGCTCCGCCGCCCGGGTCAGCCAGGCCACGGCGGCCACGGCGGCGCCGCGCCGGGTGGCGGACTCGGCGGCCGCCTCCAGCGCGGCCGCGACCCGTTCGTCCGGCTCGGTGGCGGCGGCCGCCAGGTGCACGGCGCGCCGCTGGACGTCGGCCCGGTGCGTGCGGGCCAGGACGGCGTGCGCCGCGCGCCGCTCCTCGGCGGTCGCCAGCTGGACGACGGCCGAGCGCACCAGGGGGTGGCGGAACACGAAGTCGCCGGTCAGCGGGTCGGTCTCCAGCAGGCCGTGCGCCTCGGCCTCGTCGACGTCCGTCATCCGGTAGCGCGGCCGGTCGGCAGGCCCGGCGGCGGTGCCCGCCCCGACGCCGTCCAGCGCGCCGCGCAGCAGTTCGGCGCGTACGGCGGCGCCGAGCGCGGCGATCCGCGTCCCGTACACCTGGTGCAGGCGCCGGGGGAGCGGGACGCCGGCGAAGTCCGCTGCCTCCGCCCGGTGGTCGGCCGCCCGGCCGCCGTACCGCACGTGCGGCGGCAGCTCCAGCAGGGCCAGCGGATTGCCCCGGGCCTCGTCCAGGACCAGCCGGCGCAGCCGGGGGTCGAGGCCGGGGTGGCGCCGGTCCAGCAGCCGTTCGGAGGCCCGCTCGGCGAGCGGGGCGACGGCCAGCCGGGGCAGGGCGGCGGTGTCGAAGCCGGAGGGCACGTCGTCGCGCAGGCCGATCAGGAGCTTCATCGGGGTGCCGGTGAGCCGCCGCCCGACGAAGCCGAAGACCTCGGTGGTCGAGGCGTCGAGCCACTGGCCGTCGTCGAGCACCAGCAGCAGGGGCTGCCGGGACGCGGCGAGGGCCAGCAGGTCGAGGACGGTGATGCCGAGGGTCATCACCGACGGGGCCGGGCCCGCGCTGAGGCCGAACACGACGTCGAGCACGCCGCGGTGGCCGTCGTCCAGCCGGTCGATGTCGGGGAGCAGCTGGTACAGCAGTTGGTGCAGCCCGGCGTAGGGCAGCTCGCGTTCGGCCTCCGTCCCGGCGGCCCTGACCACCCGGTGCCCGTCGGCGGCGGCGAGGCCGGCGGCGTGCTCCAGCAGGGTGCTCTTGCCCACCCCGGTGTCGCCGCCCAGGACGAGGGCCCGGCCCCCGTCGGCGGTCAGGAAGCCGGACAGCGCGGCCTGCTCGCGGTCCCGGCCGATCATCGCCGCGTTGAGTGGTTCCACCCGTCCCCCACACCCGTCTCGGTGACACCCCCGGCGGCCCCCCTGGGTGGCCCCGGCGCTAGAGACTAGATGTTTCCCGGGCGGTTCGTCACCTCGCCTTGGCCGAAACGTGTTCCGGTGGAACCGCTCCCACCTGCGGATTCCCGGAGCTGGGCGGGTGGTCGTCACTCACACCTTTGCGCCCCGCGGTCGGACACGTGTCTCGAATGCCAGGGTGTCAGCGGGCGGTGGTACGGGCCGCCTGCTCGATGACGCCGGCGACCAGCCCGGGGCGGGAGACGGCGACGGAGTGCGAGGCGGCGACCTCGGTGGTGCGGGCGTGGGCGCGCTCGGCCATGAACCGCTGGGCGGCGGCCGGGATGTTGAGGTCGCGGGTGGTGACGACGGCCCAGCTGGGCTTGGTCTCCCAGGCGGCGGCGGTGGCCTTCTCCTCCAGTGCGGACTGGGCGACGGGGCGCTGTCCGGCGGCCATCAGCGCGGCCCGGTCGGCGGGGACGTCGGCGGCGAACTGCTGACGGAACCGGTCCTGACGGATGTACAGGTCGGTGGCGGTGGTGCCGTCGGCCTGCCGGTAGGTGACCGGGTCCAGGGCGTCGGGGAGGGTGGAGCCGGGGAACCTGCCGGTGAGCTCCAGCGCGCTCTCGCCGGGGGCGGGCAGGAAGGCGGCGACGTAGACCAGGCCCTTGACCTCGGGGTCGCCGGCGCCGGCCTGGCTGATGACGTTGCCGCCGTAGGAGTGGCCGACCAGGATCTTGGGTCCCGGGATGTGGTCGAGCACGGTGCGCAGCGCGGCGGCGTCGGCGGCCGGGCCGCGCAGCGGGTTGGCGGCGGCGACCACGGGGTAGCCGTCGGCGCGCAGTTCGGCGATGACGCCGTTCCAGCTGGAGGCGTCGGCGAAGGCGCCGTGCTCCAGGACGATGGTCGGCCGGGCGCGGCCGGCGGTGTCCCCGGTCGCGCCGCTGGCGGTGCCGGCGAGCAGCAGCCCCGCCGCGAGTGCCGCGAACGCCCCGGTCACCAGTCGCCTGCGCCCGCCCTTGATGCTCACCACGAAGAATCCCTCCCGGATGTTCCGGTCCTGGGCGGGGCGCCGGCCACTCCGACGCCGTCACCGCCATGACTGGTGACGAAGGTGCCAGAGCGCCTCATCACCTGTCAAGGCGGTGACGGTCGCCGCGCAGCAGGGCGTCGACCCGGGCGGCCACCGCCAGCAGCTCCCGGTCGCCCGTACGCCGTCCGATCAGTTGCAGGCCGACCGGCGGCGAGTCGGTGACCGGCAGCGGGACCGTCACCGAGGGCAGGCCCGCGGTGGCGGCGGGGGAGGTGTTGCGGACCAGCGTGGCGAAGGTGGGCGCGTTGCGGCCGTTCAGCGGGAGGGTGTCCTCGTGGCGGTGCAGCGGCCGGGCGCAGACCGGGACGGTGGGTGCGGCCAGCGCGTCCAGCCCGTCGGCGGCGAGGAGTCCGGCGTACGCGGCCTGCATCGCCCGGCGCTCCGCGACCGCCGCCGCCAGCGCGGTGGGCCCCGGGTACCCCGGGCCGGCGGGCAGGGCGCAGGCCTTCAGCACTTCGGCGAGGTCGGGATCGCCCGCCGCGTCCAGCACGGCCTCTGGGGTGAGCCCGGTGCCGTGGGCGTCGAGGTAGCGGGCCAGCGCGGCGTTGAACTCGCCGAAGACCAGGGGGAAGCCGATCCGCTCGTCGAACTCGGCCAGGTGGGCGGTGTCGACGGGCACCCAGACGGCCCCTGCGGCGGTCAGCCGGTCGACGCCCGCCTCCCAGGCCGCCCGGACCGGGCCGTCGAGGTCCTCGGCGAGCACCTGCCGGGGCAGGCCGAGCCGCAGCGGGCGGTCCGGGAGCGGCGTGCTCCCGTTCTCCCCGGTGACCAGGGCGTCCAGTGCGGTGAGCCGCTCCAGGGTGCGGGCGATCGGCCCCGGGGTGTCCCGGGTGGTGGACAGCGGGGTGATGCCGCCGGCGGGGTAGCGTCCGGCGCTGGGCCGCAGGCCGTAGACGCCGCACAGCGCGGCCGGGACGGTGACCGAGCCGCCGGTGTCGGTGCCGAGTCCGGCGTCCGCGACACCGGCCGCCACCGCGGCGGCCGTACCGCCGCTGCTGCCGCCCGCGAACAGTGCCGGGTCGGCGGCGTTGCCGACGGCGCCGAAGGTCCGGTTGCAGGAGGTGGCGCCCATCGACAGTTCGTGCATGTTGGTCTTGCCCAGCACGATCGCCCCCGCCGCGCGCAGGGCGGCCACCACGGGCGCGTCGGCACGGGGGACGAAGCCGCGCAGGGCGGGGGTGCCCGCGGTGTTGGGCAGGCCGGCGACGTGGATGTTGTCCTTGACCACCAGGCACCAGCCCGCTGGGCCGCCCCGGGCGTCGCGGCGGGCCGCCTCGGCGAGCGCGCCCTCGGCGTCCAGGGTGATGAAGGCGTTGAGGTGCGCGGTGGCGGCGGCCCGGTCGAGCGCCGCCGGGACGGTGGTGCGGGCGGGATCGGGTTCGGTCATGGCGGAGGTCTCCTTCATGGTGGTCCGGTCGGGACGTCCCGGCCTCGGGCGTCGGTGCGGCGGCCGGGGTCGGCACACGGCCGCCGTGGCCCGTCCGGGTGATGCCTCCCGGACGGGCCACGGCGGGTCGGGGGTGCCGTCAGGCGGGGATCACCCGGTAGCTCAGCGCCGCCGCCGGGAGGTCGGACTGGGCCAGCGAGCCCGAGGCCCACGGGTGGACGCCGGTGCAGTCGGCCCCGGTGAAGAGCAGCACCGAGGCGGACCCGTTGACGATCTGGACGGAGCGGACGGGCTTCGTCAGAGTGTGGCAGGTGCCGAGGTCGCCGAGGTCGACCGCGCTCACCGCCCCCGTGCCGTTGGCGCCCGCGTAGAGGTACCCGCCCTCCTGCAGCGGGGGCCACCCGGCCGCGGCGTTCGCCGTCCCGGCGCCGAGGCCGACCAGGGCCGCCGTCGCGGCCGCGGCCGCCGTGCGCAGTGTCGTCCGGAGGCTGATCATGGGCAATCACTCTTCCCTTCACACAGGTGACGCGGGACCGCCGTGCTCACCGAGCGACCGGGCCTCGCACCAGCCCAACCGGGCCGGTGGCAGCAGAGCCTGGCACGGGCGATCAGGCCGAAGTGAGTGCAGAACCGGTCAAACACCCGTCTCGTCACCGTCTTGACAGGTGATGAAACGGGGGCGCATCCTGAGTCCGTCCGCAGTCCGGAGGGTGGTCATGAGCAGCGAACGCACCGACGATCCCGCCGCCGAAGCGAGGCTCGCCCGCTTCGGCAGGCTCCCCGAGCGCATCCGCTTCGAGGACATGACGCAGGAGAGGCCCGCCGGACCGGGGGACGCGCCGGGCGACACCTACCACCCCGACGGCGCCTTCAGGTTCTACAACTGCCTGGCCGTCGACTTCGGCCTGTAGCCGGGCCGCGGTCGGGCCGCCGCCTGGGTGAACCGGCGGAGCGGCGCGGCGCGGCCCGTGCGGCCCGGGGAGATGATCGCCGGGTTCACGGGTGCCCACGCCGCCGGAGGCGCACATGCGGATCCTGCTCGTCGCGAGCGCGTTCAACAGCCTCACCCAGCGGGTCCACGCCGAACTGCGCGACCGGCGCCACCGGGTGGACGTCCACCTGGCGGGCGACGACGGGGCGCTGCGCACGGCGGTGCGGGACCACGCCCCGGAGCTGGTGATCGCACCGATGCTCACCACGGCGCTGCCGCGCGACGTCTGGTCGGCCGTCACCTGCCTGATCGTGCACCCCGGCCCGCCCGGCGACCGGGGCCCGTCCGCCCTCGACTGGGCGATCCACGAGGGCGCCACCGAGTGGGGCGTGACGGTCCTCCAGGCCGACGAGGTGATGGACGCCGGCCCCGTCTGGGCCTCGGCGCCCTGCCCGCTGCCGCCCGCCGCCAAGAGCGACCTCTACCGGGGCGAGGTCTCCGACGCCGCCCTCGACGCGGTGCTGCTGGCCGTGCGGCGGTTCGCCTCCGGCACCTTCACCCCCCGCCCGCAGAGCGGCCCCGACTGGCGGGCACCGGACCACACCCGCCCCTACCTGCGCCAGGAGCAGCGGCGGATCGACTGGGAGCGCGACACCACCGACACCGTGGTGCGAAGGCTCCGGGCCGCCGACTCCCGGCCCGGCGTCCTGGACGAACTGCTCGGCGGCGAGTGGTACCTGCACGGCGGCCACCCCGAGCGGACGCTGCGCGGACGCCCCGGCGAGCCGCTGGCCACCAGGGCCGGGGCGCTGTGCCGGGCGACCGCCGACGGCGCGGTGTGGATCCCGGAGCTGCGCCGGCGCCGCCCGCCCGGCGGCCCCGCCACCGTCAAGCTGCCGGCCGTCACCGCCCTCGGCGACGCGCTGCCCCGTCTGCCGGAGCTTCCGGCGCCGCTGATGCCCGCCGGGGACGACCCGGTCTGGTCGGACATCCGCTACCGCGAGGACGGGCCGGTCGGCCTGCTGCGCTTCTCCTTCCCCGGCGGTGCGATGAGCACCGCCCACTGCCGCCGCCTGCTCGACGCCTACCGCTTCGCGCTGACCCGGCCGACCACCGTGCTGGTGCTCGGCGGCGGCCGCGACTTCTTCTCCAACGGCATCCATCTGAACGTGATCGAGGCGGCCGGCGACCCGGCGGCCGAGTCCTGGGCCAACATCAACGCCATCGACGACCTGGCCGAGGCCGTCCTCACCACCGCCGACCGCCTGGTGGTCGCCGCCCTCGGCGGCAACGCGGCGGCCGGCGGCGTGATGCTGGCGCTGGCCGCCGACGAGGTCTGGTGCCGCCGGGGCGCCGTGCTCAACCCGCACTACCGGCTGATGGGCCTGCACGGCTCCGAGTACTGGACGTACAGCCTGCCGCGCAAGGTGGGCGCGGAGCAGGCCCGCCGGCTCACCGAACGGGCGCTGCCGGTGAGCGCCGCGGGGGCCCTGCGGACCGGGCTGGTCGACCGGGTGCTGCCCTGCGCGCCGCGGGAGTTCGAGGCCGAGGCCGCCCGGTTGGCCCGGCTGACCGCCGCCTCGCCGACGGTGCACGGCCGGATCGCCGCCAAGAAGGCCGCCCGGGAGGCCGACGAGCGCGTCCGGCCGCTCGCCGACCACCGGGCGGCGGAGCTGGCCGTGATGCACGGCCAGTTCTTCGACCCGCGCGCGCCGTACCACGCGCTGCGCGCCGCCTTCGTCCGGAAGTCGCCAGCCCCCGCCGCGCGGGCGTGACCCGGACGGCCCACCCGGATCGCGGCTGTCCGGGCGCCCCGGGCGGCTCCGTGGACCGGCGGGACGGGCCGGGGACTGTTATGACGGTTCTGAGCCATTTCGTCCGGCTCCCGGTTCCGAGGAGGCATCCTCATGGGTGCTGCAACAACGAACGCCACCGACACCGACGTGGTGCACATTCTCTGGATCAACGCGGGCCTGAGCTGCGACGGCGACTCGGTCGCCCTGACCGCCGCCATGCAGCCGAGCATCGAGGAGATCGTCACCGGGGCCCTGCCCGGCCTGCCGAAGGTCGCCGTGCACTGGCCGCTGATCGACTTCGAGTGCGGCCCGGTCCAGGGCGCCGACAACTTCGTCGAGTGGTTCTTCAAGGCCGACCGCGGCGAACTCGACCCGTTCGTCCTGGTCGTCGAGGGGTCCATCCCCAACGAGCGGATCAAGGAGGAGGGCTACTGGTGCGGCTTCGGCGACGACCCCGCCACCGGCCAGCCGATCACCACCAGTGAATGGCTGGACCGCCTCGCCCCCAAGGCCACCGCGGTCGTCGCGATCGGCACCTGCGCCACCTACGGCGGCATCCACGCGATGGAGGGCAACCCGACCGGCGCCATGGGCGTGCCCGACCACCTCGGCTGGGACTGGAAGTCCAAGGCCGGCCTGCCGATCGTCTGCGTGCCCGGCTGCCCCATCCAGCCCGACAACTTCGCCGAGACCCTGACCTACCTGCTCTACCAGCTGGCCGGCTCCGCGCCGATGATCCCGCTGGACGACAAGCTGCGCCCGGCCTGGCTGTTCGGCGCCACCGTGCACGAGGGCTGCGACCGCGGCGGCTACTACGAGCAGGGGCAGTTCGCCACCGACTACGGCACGCCGGAGTGCCTGGTGCGGCTCGGCTGCTGGGGCCCGGTCGTCAAGTGCAACGTCACCAAGCGCGGCTGGATCAACGGCATCGGCGGCTGCCCCAACGTCGGCGGCATCTGCATCGCCTGCACGATGCCCGGCTTCCCCGACAAGTTCATGCCGTTCATGGACCCGCCGCCCGGCTCGGGGGTCTCCAGCAAGGCCAGCCGGACGTACGGCGCGGTGGTCCGCAGGCTGCGCGCCATCACCCTCCGCACGCTCGACAAGGAACCCAGGTGGCGCCATCCCGGGCACACCCTGACCACCGGCTACCGCCCGCCGCGGTGACCGGAAGGGCCGCCGCGCCCCGGGCGCGGCGGCCCCGCCGCCGCCTCCCCCTCCCCGCCTCCAGAAGGGCACGACAGACACGATGACGACGACGAGCAGGGCGGCCGGGGACGGCAACGGCCTGGTGGAGATGTCCTGGGACCCGATCACCCGGATCGTGGGCAGCCTGGGCATCCACACGAAGATCGACTTCAAGCAGAAGAAGGTCGCGGAGTGCTACAGCACCTCCTCGGTCTTCCGCGGCTACAGCGTCTTCATGCGGGGCAAGGACCCCCGCGACGCCCACTTCATCACCAGCCGGATCTGCGGCATCTGCGGCGACAACCACGCCACCTGTTCGGTCTACGCGCAGAACATGGCCTACGGGGTGAAGCCCCCGCACCTCGGCGAGTGGATCATCAACCTCGGCGAGGCCGCCGAGTACATGTTCGACCACAACATCTTCCAGGAGAACCTGGTCGGGGTCGACTACTGCGAGAAGATGGTCCGCGAGACCAACCCCGGCGTGCTGGACCTCGCCGAGCGCACCGAGGCGCCGCACGCCGGCGACCACGGCTACCGCACCATCGCCGACATCATGCGCTCGCTCAACCCCATCGAGGGGGAGTTCTACCGCGAGGCGCTCCAGGTCAGCCGCTACACCCGGGAGATGTTCTGCCTGATGGAGGGCCGCCACGTGCACCCCTCCACGCTCTACCCCGGCGGGGTCGGCACGGTGGCCACCGTCCAGCTGTTCACCGACTACCTCACCCGGCTGATGCGCTACGTCGAGTTCATGAAGAAGGTCGTACCGCTCCACGACGACCTCTTCGACTTCTTCTACCAGGCCCTGCCCGGCTACGAGGAGGTCGGCCGCCGGCGCGTCCTGCTCGGCTGCTGGGGCAGCCTCAACGACCCCGACCACTGCGACTTCACCTACCGCAACATGACCGACTGGGGCCGGCGGATGTTCGTCACCCCCGGCGTCGTCGTCGACGGCAAGCTGGTCACCAACGACCTCACCCGGATCAACCTCGGCATCCGCATCCTGCTCGGCAGCTCCTACTACCAGGACTGGGAGGGCCAGGAGCAGTTCGTCACCCACGACCCGCTCGGCAACCCCGTCGACCCCCGCCACCCCTGGAACCAGCACACCATCCCCGCCCCGCAGAAGCGCGACTTCGACGACAAGTACAGCTGGGTGATGTCCCCGCGCTGGTTCGACGGCACCGACCACCTCGCCCTGGACACCGGCGGCGGCCCGATCGCCCGCCTGTGGTCCACCGCCCTGTCCGGGCTGGTGGACATCGGCTACGTCAAGGCCACCGGCCACAGCGTGCTGATCAACCTGCCGCGCTCGATGACCAAGCCGGAGACCACCTTCGAGTGGAAGATCCCGCAGTGGAGCAACGCCCTGGAACGCAACCGCGCCCGCACCTACTTCCAGGCCTACGCGGCCGCCTGCGCCCTGCACTTCGCCGAGAAGGCGCTGGACGAGGTCCGGGCCGGGCGCAGCCGCACCTGGGAGCGCTTCGAGGTGCCGGACGAGTCCATCGGCTGCGGCTTCACCGAGGCCGTGCGCGGCGTCCTGTCGCACCACATGGTGATCCGGGACGGCAAGATCGCCAACTACCACCCGTACCCGCCCACCCCGTGGAACGCCAGCGTGCGCGACAGCCTGGGCACCCCCGGGCCCTACGAGGACGCCGTCCAGAACACCCCGATCTTCGAGGAGAACCCGCCGGACGAGTTCAAGGGCATCGACATCATGCGCGCCGTCCGCAGCTTCGACCCCTGCCTGCCCTGCGGCGTGCACATGTACGTCGGCGGCGGACGCACCGTGCAGAAGATGCACGTGCCCACCGGCCTGAGCGGGCTCACCGCATGACGGCGGAACAGACCGGACTGCGGATCCAGGAGGCCCTCGACCGGCTCGACGGCATCGACGGGCCCGGCGGCGCCGGGGCCGCCCAGCAGGCCGGCGAGCAACTGGTGCGCGACCTCATGGACTTCTACCACGAGGGCCTCACCCGGATCGTCACGGCGCTGCCCGGCCCCGCCCTCACCGCGCTGCTGGACGACCCGGCGGTGGCCGCCCTGCTCGTCCTGCACGAACTGCACCCCGAGGACACCACCGCGCGGATCCACCGGGCGCTCGCCGCACTCCCCGAACCGGTCGAGCTGACCGGCTTCGACCCCGCCACCGGCACCGCCCGGCTGCGCCGCGTCCGCGCCGGCTGCGGCTGCTCCGAGGAGGACGTCGAGGCCGCCCTCGCCTGCCACGCGCCCGAGGTGGCGGCCACGGTGTTCGAACGCGCGCCGCAGCTGCTCCAGATCGCCACCCGCCCGGACACCCCGGCGGAGGCCGCCCGGTGAACACCCGCCAACCTGCCCGGCCCGGCACCGCCCTGCTGCACCGGCTGCGCGAGCCCGCACCCCCGCAGCCCGAGCGCTGCGCCTTCTGCGGCCAGGGCGTCCCCCCGTCGCACCGGCACCTGGTCGACACCGAGGAGCAGACCCTCACCTGCGTCTGCACCGCCTGCGGCCTGCTGTTCCGGCAGCCCGCCGCGGCCGGCGGCCGCTACCGCCACGTCCCCGACCGCCACCTCACCGACCCCGACCCGGAGCACCGGATCGACGAACAGGCCTGTAGTGCCCTCGGCATCCCGGTCGGCACCGCCTTCCTGTTCCGCAACGCCCGGCAGGACCGCCTCGTGCTGCTCTACCCCGGCCCCGGCGGCGCCACCGAGAGCGAACCCGACGAGGCCGCCTGGCACACCGCCCTCGGCGGCAGCCGGCTCGCCGCCGCCCTGGAACCCGACGTCGAGGCGCTGCTGCTGCGCCGCACCGGCACCGGCGTCCACTGCCTGCTGGTGCCGATCGACGCCTGCTACGAACTGGTCGGCCGGCTGCGGCGCTGCTGGAAGGGGTTCGACGGCGGGGCCGAGGCCAGGGCCGAGGTCGACGCCTTCTTCGCCCGGCTCGCCGAACGGGCCCGCCCGCTGCGAGAGGACGCCCCCCGGTGACCCCGCTCGCCTTCTCCTGCACCGCCGTCCGCGCCGCCGAACACGCCGCCGGCCCCACCCTGCTCTTCCGGCTGCGGATCACCGCCCCGCCCGGCACCCTGGTGCACGCCCTGGCGCTCCGCTGCCAACTGCGCATCGAGCCCGCCCGGCGCGGCTACGGCGCGGCGGAGGCCGGGCGGCTCACCGACCTGTTCGGCGAACGCGCCCGCTGGGCCACCACCCTCAACCCGGTCGAGTTCGCCCAGGTGCCGCTGATGGTCCCCGGCTTCACCGGCGAGACCGAGCTGGACCTGCCCGTCCCCTGCACCTACGACCAGGACGTCGCCGCCCCCCGCTACCTCAGGGCGCTGGAGGACGGCGACGTGCCGCTGCTGCTGCTGTTCTCCGGCACCGCCTTCGCCGGCCCCGGCGGCTTCCAGGTCTCCCCGGTGCCCTGGGACCGGGAGGCCACGGTGCGGATGCCCGTCCGGGTCTGGCGCGAGGCGATCGACCGGCACTTCCCCGGCTGCGGCTGGCTGCGGCTGCCCGAGGAGCTGATGGACGCGCTGCTCGCCTACCGCTCGCGCCGAGCCCTGCCCTCCTGGGAGGCGACCGTGCGCGAACTGCTGGCCGGCGCCCCGGTCGAGGAGACGGCCCGGTGAGCGCCTCCGCCCTCCCCTCCGCCACCGAGGCCGCCTTCGCCCACGCCCGGCAGATCGCCGACGCCGTCCTGTTCGAGGGCTACGTCCTCTACCCCTACCGGGCGTCCGCCGCCAAGAACCGGCTGCGCTGGCAGTTCGGCGTGCTCGTCCCGCCGGGCTACGGCGCCGACAGCGGCGAGCACTTCCACCAGCGCACCGAATGCCTGATGGAGCCGCGCCCCGGCGACCGGCTGGCCGTCGAACTGCGCTTCCTGCGGGCCCGGCGGCGCACCGTCGAACAGGCCCTGCCCGGCGGCGGCTACGAGGAGACCGACGCGCTCGAACTCGCCGACCGGGTCCTGCAGCCATGGGACGAGGGCGTCGAGCAGCGCATCGAACTCGACGTTCCGGTGGAGGAGTTGGGCGAGGAGCTGGTCCGCCCGTTCCACCTTCCGGCCGGCCGGTGGACCGAGCCGCTGCGCGCCGACGGCGCCGTCGTCGGCCGGCTGCTGCGCCGCTGGGAGCGGGCCGACGGCCTGCTGCGGCTGAGCGCCCGGGAGGTCCCCGGCCCGTACGGGGTGCGGCTGCTGACCGCGGTGGTGGAGAACACCACCGACTGGGCGCCGCGGCCGGACGACGGACGGGAGGCGGCGCTGGCCCGCTCGCTGGTCTCGGCGCACCTGCTGCTCGGGCTCGAACGCGGCACCTTCCTGTCGCCGACCGACCCGCCCGAGTGGGCGAAGGACGCCGCCGCGGAGTGCCGCAACGAGCACACCTGGCCGGTGCTGGCCGGCCCGCCCGGTCCCGACCGGGTGGTGCTCTCCTCGCCGATCATCCTGGAGGACCACCCGGCCGTCGCCCCCGAGAGCCCCGGCGCGCTCTACGACGCCACCGAGATCGACGAGATCCTCGCCCTGCGCACCGCCGCCCTGACCGACCGCGAGAAGCGGGAGGCCCGGGGCACCGACGAGCGGGCCGGCGCGGTGATCGACCTCGCCGACTCGATGCCCCCGGAGGTACTGGAGCGCCTGCACGGCGCCGTCCGGGGCCTGCGCGAGATCACCGGCAACGCGCCCGGGCAGCCCTGGTGGGACCCGGGCGACGACCCCGGGGTGGACCCCGAGCGGGACCGCGTCCTGGTCGACGGCCGCGAGGTCGGCGCCGGCAGCCGGGTCCTGCTGCGGCCCGGCCGGCGGCGCACCGACGCCCAGGACCTCTTCCTGGCCGGCCGCACCGCCGTGGTGGAGGCCGTGCTGCACGACGTCGACGGCTCGGTGCACCTGGCGGTGACCCTGGAGGACGACCCGGGCGCGGACCTGTGGCGCGCCCAGGGCCGCTTCCGCTACTTCCAGCCGGACGAGATCACCCCGCTGGAGGGGCCGTGACGGCGGGAAAGGTGCTGGTCGCCGGGGTGGGCAACATCTTCCTCGGTGACGACGGCTTCGGGGTGGAGACCGTGCGCAGACTGCGGGAGCACCCGCTGCCGCCCGACGTCGAACTGCTCGACGTCGGTGTGCGCGGCGTCCACCTGGCGTACCGGCTCCTCGACGGCTACCGGACGCTGGTGCTGGTGGACGCGACCTCGCGCGGTGGCGAGCCGGGCACCGTGTACCTGATCGAGGCGGACGCCGGGCCGCTGGAGGCACCGGTGCTGGACGGGCACCGGATGGGCCCGGACGCCGTGCTCGCGCTGCTCGGCACGCTGGCCGCCGGGACCGGCGGCTCACCGCCGGACCGGGTCCTCGTGGTGGGGTGCGAGCCGCAGTCGCTGGAGGAGGGGATCGGACTGAGCGCGCCGGTGGCCGCCGCCGTCGAGGAGGCGGTCCGGCTGGTCCTGCGGACCGTCGGCGCGCCCGCGCAAGCCAAGAGAGAGGTCACACCGTCATGAGGAAGCTGCTGTGCGCCGCCGTGCTCGCCGCCGCCGTCGCCCTGGTCGTGCAGAACCTGGACGACCTGAAGCGCTATCTGCGCATCCGCCGGATGTGAGCGGGGCGTTGGTGCGTCCGGCGTAGTCCCGGGTGCGGCGGCGGCGCGGCTCCGGGCCGTCGCCGCCGCCGCGGCCTGTAATGGGGCCCGTTGCCTCCCAGCCGGGAACGGGGCCCCATGCACGAGATGTCGATCGCGACGGCCGTCGTCGAGCAGGTGGACGCCGCGGCGCGCGAGCACGGGGCGCAGGCGGTCGCGCGGGTGCGGCTGCAGGTCGGCGAGCTGGCCGGGGTGGTGCCCGAGGCTCTCGACTTCTGCTTCGAACTGGCCTGCGCCGGAACGCTGGTGGCGGGCGCCGTGCTGGAGACCGAGGCGGTGGCGGCGCGGGCCAGGTGCCTGCCGTGCGCGGCCGAGTGGGCCGTCGGCATGCCGCCCGACCTCGGCTGCCCGCACTGCTCCGGCGGCCGGGTCGAACTGCTGGCGGGCCGCGAACTGCAGATCCTCGGCGTTGAGTGGGCCGGACGCCCGCCGGGCGCCGTGGCCGGTGCCGGACAGGAAGGCTGAACCCATGTGTCGCTCGGTGGAACTCCGGCAGGCGGTCCTCGCCCGGAACGACGACGGGGCCCGCGAACTGCGCGCCCGGCTGCTCGCCCGCGGCACCGTCGCGGTGAACCTGCTCTCCAGCCCCGGCAGCGGCAAGACCGCGCTGCTGGAGGCCGAACTCGGGCTCGCCAGGGAGCGCGGGATCGCGGTCGCCGCGCTCACCGCCGACCTCGCGACCGAGAACGACGCGGTGCGCCTGGCCCGTTCGGGCGTGCCGGTGAAGCAGGTGCTCACCGACGGGCTCTGCCACCTGGAGACCGCCATGCTCAGCGGGCAGCTGGCCGGCTGGCTCCCGGAGGGGACCAGGCTGCTGTTCGTGGAGAACGTCGGCAACCTGGTCTGCCCGGCCTCCTACGACCTCGGCGAGTCGCTGCGGGTGGTGCTCGCCTCGGTCACCGAGGGGGAGGACAAGCCGCTGAAGTACCCGACGGCGTTCGGGCTCGCCAACCTGGTGCTGGTGACCAAGGCCGACCTGGCGGCGGCGGTGGAGTTCGACGAGGCCGCCTTCCTGGCCGCCGTCGAGCGGGTCAACCCGGGGGTGGAGGTGGTGTTCACCTCCGCCAGGACCGGACAGGGCGCGGGGGAGCTGCTGACCCGGGCCCTCGCGGTGCTGGACGGCGCGGGCGTCCACCGGCCCGTGATGGCGGGCGCGCCGCAGCACGGGCACACCCACACCCACACTCACGGGCACGGGCACTCGCACGCGGGTGCGGCGGCGGAGCGGGCGTGACGGTACGGCGCCGGGTGGCCGTCAGCGGCGTCGTCCAGGGCGTCGGCTTCCGGCCCTTCGTCCACGCGCTCGCCACCGAACTGGGACTCGCCGGCACCGTCACCAACACCGGCGAAGGCGTGCTGGCCGAGGTCGAGGGCGGGCGGGAGGCCGTGGAGGCGTTCTGCCGCCGGATCGCCGGCGACGCGCCGCCGCTCGCCCTGGTCGCCGCCGTGGAGCACGCGCCGCTGCCGGCGACCGGCGAGCACGGCTTCGCCATCACGCCCTCCCGGGACGGCGGACCCCGCCGCACCCTGGTCCCGCCGGACGCCGCCACCTGCGCCGACTGCCTCGCCGAACTCGCCGACCCGGCCGACCGCCGCCACCGGCACCCGTTCATCAGCTGCACCAACTGCGGACCGCGCCACACCATCGTCACCGGCCTGCCCTACGACCGCGTCAACACCACCATGGCCGGCTTCCCGCTCTGCCCGGACTGCGCCCGGGAGTACACCGACCCCGCCGACCGGCGCTTCCACGCCCAGCCGCTCTGCTGCCACGCCTGCGGTCCCCGGCTCGCCCTCACCGTCCCCGGCCGGCCCGTCGTCGAGCGGGAGGCCGCCCTCGACGGCGCCCGCCGGCTGCTGCGCGAGGGCGCCGTCCTCGCCGTCAAGGGCATCGGCGGCTACCACCTGGCCTGCGACGCGCGGAACCCGCGGAGCGTCACCCGGCTGCGCGAGCGCAAACGGCGCGGCGCCAAACCCTTCGCCCTGATGGCCCGGGACCTCGGGGAGCTCGCCGCCCTGGTCCGGACCGGACCGGTCGAGGAGGAGCTGCTGACCGGCCCGGCCCGGCCGATCGTGCTGCTGCGCCGCTCGGGCCCGGGCCCGGAGGCGGTGGCGCCCGGCAGCCCCGACCTCGGGGTGATGCTGCCCTACACCCCGCTGCACCACCTGCTGCTCGCCCCGCCCGGGCCCGCCCTGCTGGTGATGACCAGCGCCAACCTCTCCGGCGAGCCCATCGTGACGGACGACCGGGAGGCCCTCACCCGGCTCGCCCCGCTGGTCGACGGCTGGCTGACGCACGACCGGGTGATCCACGTCCCCTGTGAGGACTCGGTGGTCCGGGTCGTGGACGGGGAGCGGCTGCCGCTGCGGCGCTCGCGCGGCTACGCCCCGCTGCCGTTGCCGCTCCCGGTGCCGGTGCGGCCCGCGCTGGCCGCCGGCGGGGACCTCAAGAACGCCTTCGCGCTGGCGGCGGGCGGCTACGCCTGGCTGTCCGGGCACATCGGGGACATGGACGACCTCGCCACCCTGGGCGCCTTCGACCGCGCGGTGGCCCAGTTGGGGGCCGTCACCGGGGTGCGGCCGGAGGTGCTGGTGGTGGACCGCCACCCCGGCTACCGCTCGGCCCGGCACGCCCGGCGCACCGTCCCGGCGGCCGAGACGCGGACGGTGCAGCACCACCACGCGCACATCGCCTCGGCGATGGCGGAACACGGCCTCGACGGCAGCCGGCCCGTCATCGGGGTCGCCTTCGACGGCACCGGCTACGGCGACGACGGCGCCGTGTGGGGCGGCGAGGTGCTGCTCGCCGACTACGACGGCTTCCGCCGGTTCGGCCACCTGGCCTGCGTGCCGCTGCCGGGCGGCGACGCGGCGGTGCGGCGCCCGTACCGGATGGCGCTTGCCCACCTCTGGGCGGCGGGCCTGCCGTGGAGTGCCGGCCTGCCCGCCGTCCGGGCCTGTCCGGACGATGAACTGAGAGTGCTGGAGCGGCAGTTGGAGCGCTCGCTGAACTGCGTGCCGACCTCCAGCATGGGGCGGCTGTTCGACGCGGTCTCCGCACTGGCCGGGGTCTGCCAGCTGGCCGGGTACGAGGCGCAGGCGGCGGTCGAACTGGAGGCGGCGGCGCTGGAGCACGGACCGGCCGACGGGTACGCCTTCGCGCTCCGCCGCGAGGGCGGCGTGCTGGTCGGCGATCCCGGACCGGTGCTGGCGGCGCTGGTCGCGGACCTCGCCGCCGGGGCGCCGGCCGGACTGGTCGCCGCCCGCTTCCACGGCGCGGTGGCCGGCCTGGTCAGCGCGCTGTGCCGGGCCGCCCGCGCGGAGTGCGGCCTGGAGACGGTCGCGCTGACCGGCGGGGTCTTCGCCAACGCGCTGCTCTCCGCCGACTGCGGGCGCCGCCTGCGGGCCGACGGCTTCACCGTGCTGCGGCACCGCCGGGTGCCGCCCAACGACGGCGGACTGGCACTCGGCCAGCTGATGGTGGCCGCCCGGGCCAGCGGCCCGGGCGCCGGTTGAGAGGAGAGGCCCGATGTGCCTGGCGGTGCCCGGCAGGGTGATGGAGATCGAGGAGCGGGACGGGACCCGGATGGCGGTCGTCGACTTCGGCGGCGTCGTCAAGGACGTCTGCCTGGAGTACCTCCCCGATCTGGCGGTGGGTGAGTACGCCATCGTGCACGTGGGGTTCGCGTTGCAGCGGCTGGACGAGGAGTCGGCCCGGCGGACCCTCGACCTCTTCGCCGAACTCGGCCTGTTGCAGGAGGAGTTCGGCGACCCGTGGGAGGCGGCGGCCGGGCAGGCCGGAACGGAGGAGCGGAGTTGAGGTACCTGGAGGAGTTCCAGAACCCGGAGTTGGCGGGCGGGCTGCTCGCGGACATCCGGGCGACGGTGACCAGGCCGTGGGCGCTGATGGAGGTGTGCGGCGGGCAGACGCACAGCATCATCCGGCACGGAATCGACCAACTGCTGCCCGAGGGATTGGAGTTGATCCACGGGCCGGGCTGCCCGGTGTGCGTGACCCCGCTGGAGGTGATCGACCGGGCGCTGGCGATCGCCGCCCGGCCCGGGGTGGTCTTCTGCTCCTTCGGCGACATGCTGCGGGTGCCGGGCACCGACCGCGACCTGTTCCGGGTGCGGAGCGAGGGCGGGGACGTGCGGGTGGTCTACTCGCCGCTGGACGCGCTGCGGATCGCCAGGGAGAACCCGGACCGCGAGGTGGTGTTCTTCGGCATCGGCTTCGAGACCACCGCCCCGCCGAACGCGATGGCCGTGCACCAGGCGAGGAAGCAGGGCGTGCGCAACTTCAGCATGCTGGTCTCGCACGTACGGGTGCCCCCGGCCGTCGAGGCGATCATGAACGCGCCGGAATGCCGGGTGCAGGCCTTCCTCGCCGCCGGGCACGTGTGCAGCGTGATGGGCGTCGAGGAGTACCCGGAACTGGCCGAGCGCCACCGGGTGCCGATCGTGGTCACCGGTTTCGAGCCGCTGGACATCCTGGAGGGGATCCGGCGCGCCGTACGGCAGTTGGAGCGCGGCGAGCACGCCGTCGACAACGCCTACCCGAGGGCCGTCCGCCCCGAGGGCAACCCGGCGGCCCGGGCCATGCTGGCGGACGTCTTCGAGGTGACCGACCGGGCCTGGCGGGGGATCGGTGTCATCCCGCGGAGCGGCTGGCGGCTCTCGCCGCGCTACCGCGACCACGACGCCGAGTACCGCTTCGACGTCTCCGGCATCACCACCCGGGAGCCGGCGCAGTGCCGCAGCGGCGAGGTGTTGCAGGGCCTGCTCAAGCCCGACCGGTGCGAGGCCTTCGGCACCGTCTGCACCCCGCGTACCCCGCTCGGCGCGACCATGGTGTCCAGCGAGGGAGCCTGCGCCGCGTACTACCTCTACCGGCGGCTGGGCGTGCCGGGCGCCTCCAGGGAGGCGAGCCCCGTTGGCTGACACCGGGACCCTTGCCACCGGGCCGGACCTCTCCGGCTGGAGCTGCCCGCTGCCGCTGCGCGACCACCCCCGGGTGGTGATGGGGCACGGCGGCGGCGGGGCGCTGTCCGCCGAGCTGGTCGCGGGCCTGTTCGCCCCGGCCTTCGGCGGCCGGACGCTGGCCGGCCTCGCGGACTCCGCCGTGCTCGAACTCGGCGGCGCCAGGCTGGCGTTCTCCACCGACTCCTTCGTGGTGCGGCCGCTGTTCTTCCCCGGCGGCAGCATCGGCGACCTCGCCGTCAACGGGACGGTCAACGACCTCGCGATGAGCGGGGCGCGGCCCGCCTACCTGTCCTGCGGCTTCATCCTGGAGGAGGGGGTGGAGCTGGCGGTGGTGGACCGGGTGGCCCGGGCCCTCGGCGCCGCCGCCCGGACGGCCGGGGTGGAGGTGGTCACCGGGGACACCAAGGTGGTGGAGGCGGGCCGCGGCGACGGCGTCTACCTGAACACCGCCGGTATCGGGCTGGTCCCGGCGGGCGTGGACATCAGGCCGCAACGGGCCGTGCCGGGCGATGTGGTGATCGTCAGCGGGGACATCGGGGTGCACGGTGTCGCCGTCATGAGCGTCCGCGAGGGCCTGGAGTTCGGGGTCGCGATCGAGAGCGACTGCGCCGCGCTCGGCGGCCTGGTCGAGGCGATGCTCGCGGTCACCCCCGACCTGCACGTGCTGCGCGATCCCACCCGGGGCGGGCTGGGCGCGGCGCTCAACGAGATCGCGGCGGCTGCCGGGGTGGGCGTGGTGGTGCGCGAGCGGTCGGTGCCGGTGCCGCCCGAAGTGGCCAACGCCTGCGCCGTGCTGGGCCTCGACCCGATGTACGTCGCCAACGAGGGCAAGCTGGTCGCCTTCGTGCCGCGCGGGGAGGCGGACGCGGTGCTCGCGGCGATGCGGGCGCATCCGCTGGGCGCGGGCGCGGCGGTGATCGGCGAATGCGTGGCCGACCACCCCGGCGCGGTCGTCGCCCGGACGGCGTTCGGCGGCACCCGGGTGGTGGACCTGCCGATGGGGGAGCAGCTGCCGAGGATCTGCTAGCCCGCACCCGAGGCCCCCGTGGTCCCCGTCCCACCCTTCAACCCGACAGGAGCGTCCCCCGTGGCCGTACCCACCACCTTCGACCAGCGCGCGACCGGCTTCGGCCTCCCGCTCGCCTACAACCTGGCCAAGGCCGCCGACCTCGCCTACAAGGACGAGGCCACCATCGAGGCGCAGGCCCGCGACTGGGGCTTCGAGACCGTTCGCCACCACCGCACGGGCTTCACCCCGCCGTTTCCGCTCCAGGACACCCAGGCCTACACGATGGCCGGGGAGCACATGATCGTCACCGCGTTCCGCGGCACCGAGGCCCAGCAGATCCGCGACTGGCTCACCGACGGCACCACCCCGCCGTGGCCCGGGCCCGCCGGCACCGGCTACGTCCACTACGGCTTCGCGGAGGCCCTGGACTCCGTCTTCCCCGACGTCGCCAAGACCCTCGCCGACCTGCGCACCGGCGGGCAGAGCGTCTGGTTCACCGGCCACAGCCTCGGCGGGGCGCTCGCGATGCTCACCGCCGCCCGGCTGAGCCTGGAGGACCCCCGGCTCCAGGCCGACGGCGTCTACACCTTCGGCCAGCCCCGGACCTGCGACCGCCTGCTCGCCGCCGCGTACAACAAGGGCCTCCAGGGCCGCACCCACCGCTTCGTCCACGACAACGACATCGTGCCCCAACTGCCCCCGGAGCCGGCCTTCACCCATGTGGAGATGCTGCACCACATCGACTCGGCCGGCCGCGTCCGGGAGCGGGCCGGGCTGGCCGCGGGCCTGACCGACCGCGCCAAGGGCCTGGGCGCCGCCGCCTTCTCGCCGGACGGCGAGGGCGTCCGCGACCACCTGATGCGCAACTACCTCGCGGCCCTGGAGAAGGCACTGGGCTGACCCCCTCCCGGACGGCGTGGGACCTACGTGACGTCAGGGGTCAGGAAGCCGTCGACCAGCGCCACGAAGCGCCCGGGCTCCTCCACCCACGGGCGGTGGCCGGACTCCGCGAGGACCTCCAGCCGGCTGCCGGGATGGGCGGACGCCGCCGCGCGGGCCGGTGCCGTGCCGACCATGCCGTCCGAGGCGCCGGCCACCACCAGGACGGGCGTCCGGGCGGCGCCCAGCCGCGCGACCCGTCCGGCGAGGGTCCCCGGACCGGCCGATCCGGCGTAGAAGGCCTCCCGCAGCCACGGGTGGGGGGACGCGTAGTGCGGCGGGTACTCGGCGAGGCGCTCCTCGCTCCAGCGGTGCCAGAAGAACGGCAGCACCCGGCGTTGCAGCGCCGCGAGTTCACCGCCCGTCCGGCCGCCGCACGCCAGCAGCCGGTCCGCCTCCGCGGCGTCGGCGTACCAGGGCTCGGCGGACCGGGCGGCCCGCAGTCGCGCGAGTTCCGCTTCGTCGACCTCGCGCCCGGCCCGGCCGACCGGGGCGACCAGCACGGCGCGACGCGCCCGGCCGGGGAAGGCCGCCAGGTACTCCTGGGCGGTGAGGCAGCCGGCCGAGTGCGCCAGCAGGTCGAAGCGCTCCAGCCCCAGGTGGAGGCGGAGCGCCTCCAGGTCGCGGGCCTGTTCGACGAACGACACCGTCCGCCGGTCCGCCGGGACCCCGGACCGCCCGGCCGCCCTGGCGTCCGCCGGCACCAGGCGACGCCGCCGGTCGAGGCCGCCGAGGTCGCCGAGGTAGCGCAGGTCCGTCCCCGGTCCGCCCGGCAGCACCACCAACGGCTCGCCCTCGCCGCGCACTTCGTACCAGATCGGGCAGTCGTCGTAGGACCGGAAGCTCGGCATGATCGCCAGCCTTCCACGGCCCCGTCGGACCGCCCGCCGAATCCTCGTCCAATCAGCTGATTCCGGCGTCTTTGTCGTTATCCGATCGTCATTTCTCCTGGGGGGCCATGGTCAGCCCGGCCGAGGCGGCGCCGCGGCTGAGCACCACCGTGCGGATGTGCTCCAGGGCGCGGGCGTAGTCCGCGCGGCCGGGGTCGCGGCGGGCGGCCTCCCGGAGGTCGAGGACGCGGTAGGGCGGGCCGAGGTCGGTCACCTGGGGGATGAACTCGGCTTTGGCGACCGTCCACCGCTGCCCGGGAGCGGCGGGCGGGGCGAAGGTGAACCGGGCGATCGAGCTCCAGTTGCCGCGTGGATCCTCGGCGCCGTCGTAGGTGAACATGTGGCCGGCGAGCTGGTCGCCGAGGCCGTACACGGTCCAGGTGCCGTTGATCTTCTCGTAGGCCTGCGGGATGTGGGCGTGGGTGCCGAGGATCAGGTCGATGTCCGGTCCGCCCCCGGCCTGCCCGGTGTCCGGCCCGGCGGTCAGCTCGCGGGCGAGCGTCACCTGTTGGTCGTTCGGGGTGTCCTGCCACTCGGTGCCCCAGTGCAGGCTCACCGCCACGACGTCCGCACCGGCCGCGCGGGCGGCGCGGGCGTCGGCGAGGATCCGGTCCCGGTCGATCAGGTTCACCGCCCAGGGGCGGTCCGCCGGCAGCGGGATGCCGTTGGTGCCGTAGGTGTAGGCGAGGTGGGCCACGGTGGCGCCGCCGGCCCGCAGCAGCGCCGGCCGGCCGGCCTCGGCCTCGTCGCGGGCGGAGCCGGTGTGCGCCAGGCCGACGGCGTCCATGGCGTCGAGCGTGCGCCGGATGCCGGCGGCGCCGTCGTCGAGGGTGTGGTTGGAGGCGGTGTCGCAGGAGGTGTACCCGGCGTCCTTGAGGGCCCGGGCGACCTGCGGCGGCGACTTGAACGCCGGGTAGCCGGTGAACGGGCCGCCGTCCGGGCCGTAGACGGTCTCCATGTGACAGATGGCGAGGTCGGCGCCGCTGATCAGCGGCGCGACGCCGGCGAACATCCGGCCGAAGTCGTAGCCGTCCCCGCCGGCGTCCTCCGCGGCCTGCCGGATGATCTCGGTGTGCGGCAGCACGTCACCGGTGGCGACCAGGGTGAACGCCCGCGGCCCGGTCGGGGACGCGGTGACGGTGGGGCTCGGTTCCTCGCCCGCCGGCGGCGGAGCGGCGGGGGAGCCGCAGCCGGCGGCGGCGAGGAGCAGCGGGACGGCCGCCGCGATGACCGGTCGGCGGGGCAGGCGCATGGTCGACTCATCTCATGATCGGAAAGTGTGACCGACCTTCCGACTATGCGCCGCGCCGAAGCCTCCCCTTCGGTCCCACACTCCGACGTCACCCGGGGGCCGCACCCGACTGCCGCACGGCGCGCGGGCGGGCGGGCGCGCTCCTATCGTGGAAGTCACTCGTTTACAGAGCATCATCACCGTGCGTCACCGCACCTCCGGAGGGTCGCCATGGCCACGCCCCGCAACGCGCGCCGTTCCGCGCCCGCCCCGAACGGCGGCGGATACCGCACGTCACTTCCCTGGCGGCTCCTCACCGACGCCGCAGAGTACGTCGACCGGCGCTTCGGGTGGGACAGGCTGCCGGTCCTGCCGGGCCTGCTGACCCTCCTCGGACTGCGGATCAGACTGCGGCAGCGGAACCTGTACGACACCGGGCAGCTGCCCTCCGTCGACCCGCCCACCGCCGGGCCGCCGTCGGCGGGCCACCGGGTCAACCGGACCGCCGACGGCAGCCACAACGACCTCGGCGACCCGGCCATGGGCATGGCGGGCACCCGCTTCGGCCGCAACATCCCGCTGGACCGGATCGCCCCGGCCACCGCCGAGGACGTGCTCTCCCGGCCCAGCCCCCGCGAGGTCAGCCGCGCGCTGCTCACCCGCCACGAGCTGGTCGCGGCCGAGACGGTCAACTCGCTGGTCGCCGCCTGGCTGCAGTTCATGATCCGCGACTGGTTCAGCCACGGCACGAGTCCCGTGGAGCGCCCCTGGGAGGTGCCGCTCCTGGACGACGACCCCTGGCCCGAGCGGCCGATGCGGATCATGCGGACCCCGGACGACCCGACCCGGGACCCGCAGGCGCCCGCCGGGACCCCCGACACCCGGGTCAACGTCTCCTCCCACTGGTGGGACGCCTCCCAGGTCTACGGGAGCAGCGAGGAGGAGCAGCGGTTGCTGCGCACCGGGGAGTCGGGCCGGCTGCACGTGTGGGACGACGGGCGGCTCCCGCCGTCCGCGGACCCGGCCCGCGACCCGTCCCGTGTCCCCGGCTTCTGGCTGGGCCTGGCCATGATGCAGCAGCTGTTCGCCCGGGAGCACAACGCGATCTGCGACCACCTGCACCGCGCCTACCCGGGCTGGGGCGACGAGGAGCTGTTCCAGCGGGCCAGGCTGGTCAACGCCGCGCTGCTCGCCAAGATCCACACGGTGGAGTGGACACCCGCCGTGATCAGCCACCCCACGACCGTCGCGGCCCTGCGCGCCAACTGGTGGGGCCTCGCGGGCGAGCGGGTGCACCGGCTCTTCGGCCGGATCAGCGGCAGCGAGGTCCTCAGCGGCATCCCCGGCGGCGAAACGGACCACTACGGCGTGCCGTACTCGCTCACCGAGGAGTTCGTCGCCGTCTACCGGATGCACCCGCTGATCCGCGACGACTGGCACCTGCGCTCCGCCACCGACGACGCCACCCTGCGGCAGTGCACCTTCCGCGACCTGGCCGGCCCCGACGCCCTGAAGGTGCTGGCCGCCGTCGGCCCGGCGGACCTCCTCTACAGCTTCGGCACCCTCCCGCCCGGCCTGGTCACCCTGCACAACTTCCCGCGCTTCCTCCAGGAGTACCAGCGCCCGGACGGCAACCTCCAGGACCTCGCCGCCACCGACATCCTGCGCAGCAGGGAACTCGGGGTCCCCCGCTACAACGAGTTCCGCCGGCTGCTGAGGCTGCGGCCCGCCCGGACCTTCCGGGAGCTGACCGGCAACCCGGAGTGGGCCGAGGAGATCGAGCGGCTCTACGAGGGCGACATCGAGAAGGTCGATCTGACCGTCGGCATGTACGCGGAGAAGCTCCCCGCCGGATTCGCCTTCAGCGACACCGCGTTCCGGATCTTCGTCCTGATGGCGTCCCGCCGCCTGAACAGCGACCGGTTCTTCACCGAGTACTACACCCCCGAGGTCTACTCCAAGGCCGGCCTGGCCTGGATCGACGACAACACGATGGTCACCGTCCTGCTCCGCCACCACCCGGAGCTGCGCACGGCCCTGGCCGGCCTGACCAACGCCTTCGTCCCGTGGCACCCCGCCACCACGACGGCGCACTGAGGACGGACCGGCGGCGGGGGCTCGGGTTTCCTTGGCTCGGTCTTCCTTGGCTCGGGTCACCGGCCTATGTACGTTAGAACATAGGTGCCCGAGGCGACAGGGCCAGGCCCGCAGAAAAGGACCCGAGCATGACCGAATCCACCGCGCCCGCCCGCTGCTGCATGCCGTCCGGAGGGGGCACGGCGGCGCTGGCCGTCCCGCCGCCCCTGCCGTCGCCGCGGGCGGGCGCCGCGGGCGGCGACGACGGGATGGTGCTGCTGCCCGGCGGCGAGTTCCTGATGGGCACCGAGGACGCCGAGGGGTTCCCCGGCGACGGGGAGGGGCCGGTGCGCCCGGTCAGGCTGAAGGCGTTCCGCATCGACACCCGCGCCGTCACCAACGGGCGGTTCGCCGCGTTCGTCGCCGACACCGGGTACCGCACCGAGGCCGAGCGGATCGGCTGGTCCTACGTCTTCGCGTCCTTCCTGCCCGCCGCGCTGCGCCGCGGGGCCCCGCGCCCCGGGCGGACGCCCTGGTGGTGCGGGGTGGAGGGCGCCGCCTGGAACCGGCCGGAGGGCCCGGGCAGCGACGTAGGGGAGCGCGGCGACCACCCGGTGGTGCACATCTCCTGGAACGACGCGGCGGCGTACGCGGCCTGGGCCGGCAAGCGGCTGCCCACCGAGGCGGAGTGGGAGTACGCGGCGCGCGGCGGCCTGGAGCAGGCGCGCTACCCGTGGGGCGACGAGCTGGACCCGGCGGGGGAGTACCGCTGCAACATCTGGCGCGGCACCTTCCCGGCGAGGAACACCGCCGCCGACGGCCACCGCGGCACCGCGCCCGTCGACGCCTTCGAGCCCAACGGCTTCGGGCTGTACAACGTGTCCGGCAACGTCTGGGAGTGGTGTGCCGACTGGTGGACCACCGACCACCCGGCCGAGCGCCCGCTGGTCGACCCCGCCGGCCCCGCGGCCGGCACCGACAAGGTCATCCGGGGCGGCTCCCACATGTGCCACCGCTCCTACTGCAACCGCTACCGGGTGGCCGCGCGCACCGCCAACACCCCGGACAGCTCCAGCGGGCACTCGGGCTTCCGCTGCGCGGCGGACGCGTGACGAGTGCGGACCGGAGTCTTGACATCCGGCTACCGCCGGGTAAACCTGTGGGGCATAAGTTCCTTAGAACATAGGTGCCGCCCATGCAGCTCGACTATGTGATTCTCGGGGTGCTGACCCTGCGCCGGCTGTCCGGCTATGACCTGCGTCGCTGGATGGACGGGCCGGGCCGCTTCATCGGCTACGGGGTCCAACTCCCGCACATCTACCGCCGGCTGGCCAAGCTCGTCGAGCGCGGCTGGGCGGACTTCGAGGTCGACCCGCGCGAGGGCCGGCCCGACGCCAAGGTGTACCGGCTGACGGAGGAGGGCCGCGCGGCCCTCCTGGAGTGGGCGCGCTCCCCCTTCGTGCCGTCCCCGCGCGCCAAGGACCCCGACTTCACCCTGCGCTTCTTCTTCGCGGGCCAGCTCGGCCCCGAGATCGCCCTGGACGTGGTCAACACCGAGCTGGAGTACCGGCTCAAGCAGCACGCCGAGGCGGGTGCCATGCCGCTGCCCGACGCCTACGACCCCCAGATCCCCGAGCTCGACGGCGCCTGGGCCCGTGAGGTCCACACCATGGCCCACGAGCACGGCTTCGCCTTCGGGGCCGCCCACATCGCCTGGCTCCAGCTCACCAAGGCCCGCCTGGAGGCCCGGCTCGGCCGCTGAACCGCGGCCCGCCGCGCCCCCGCGCGGCCACCCTCCCCCCGGTCGCGGTACCCCCGCGCGGCCACCCCCTCCGGTCGGCACACCCTCCTCCGGCCGCCCCCCGCACCCCCTTCGCACCCACCGGTCGTCCGGCGCCCCCCGCCGGCCGCACCGGTGCGGACCCCTGCCCCGCTCCTTCCCTTCCCCGGAGTCCCCTCATGCGCATCATCTACATCGACGTGGACACCCTCCGCGCCGACCACACCACCCCCTACGGCTACCACCGCCCCACCACCCCCAACCTCCAGGCGCTCGCCGAGAAGTCGGTCGTCTTCGACCGCTACTACTGCTCCGACTCGCCCTGCCTGCCCTCCCGCACCGCCCTGACGAGCAGTCAGTTCGGCATCACCAACGGTGTGATCGGCCACTTCGGCCCCGCCGCCCAGTTCCGCGTCGACTCCGGCCACGGCCCCGAGCCCGACCGCCTCCTGCTCGGCCAGGTGCTCGGCTTCGGCGGCCACTACACCGCCGCCGTCTCGGTGTTCGCCGAACGCCACCGCGCCTACTTCTTCCACGCCAACTTCCGCGAGTCCATCCGCGCCACCGCCCGCTACGGCGACGAGGAGGCCCAGGACGTCAACCGCGCCGCCGTCGACTGGATCCGCCGGCACGCCGAGGACGAGAACTGGTACCTGCACCTCACCTACTGGGACCCGCACACCAACTACACCCAGCCCGCCGAGTGGACCGAGAAGATGGCCGCCTCCGGGCCCGTCCAGGAGTGGCCCGACGAGGAGACCATCGCCGCCCACGCCGAGATCTACGGCCCGCGCAGCGCCCTCGACCTGCACTACTCGCTGACCGGCGACGGCACCTCCCCGGTCCCGCACAACATGCCCGAGGCCATCCGCTCCCGCGCCGACTTCGAGCACCTGATCAACGGCTACGACGGCGCGGTCCACTACTGGGACCACTACTTCGGCCAACTGATGGCCACCCTGGAGGAGCTGGGCATCGCGGAGGAGACCGCGGTGATCGTCAGCGCCGACCACGGCGAGTCCTTCGGCGAACAGGGCTCCTACGCCGAGCACGGCCTCGCCAACGAGCCCACCCACCGGCTGCCGCTGGTCGTGTACTGGCCCGGCGTCACCGACCGGCTGCCCGCCGAGGCCCGGCGCAACGACGCGCTGCTCTACAACATCGACCTCGCCCCCACCCTCTGCGACCTGCTCGGCCTGCCCCTCCCGGCCGGCTGGCAGGGCACCTCCTTCGCCCCCGCGGTGCGCGGCGAGACCATCGAGTCGCGCCCCTACCTGGTCCTCGGCCACGGCGCCCACACCTACCAGCGCGCGGTGCGCACCCGCGACCACCTCTACATCCGCACCTACCACCCCGGGGCCTTCCGGGCCGAGTGGGAGCAGCTCTTCCACGTCACCGAGGACCCCCACCTCACCCGCGACCTGCTCGCCGACGAGCCCGAACTCGCCGCGACCATGCGCTCCCACCTCGCCGAATGGTGGAACGAGTACGCCGGCCGCCCAGGCAGCCTGCCCGACCCGATGCAGGCGACCCTCCAGACCGGTCCGACGTACTACAACGACCCCGTCCGCTACGCCCGCCACCTGCGGGACACCGGCCGCGAGCACCTCGCCGAGGACCTCGAAGCCCGCCTCACCTCCCTGAATGTGCCGGTCTCCTGGCACGCCCCCGACCGCCCGCGCGTCGCCGAGATCGCGGCCCGCTGGGCGACCCTGCTCCAGACCCGGGACCAGCGGTCCGTCCGGCCGAACTGACGCGCGCGCCACGCCAAGGGAGACCACATGACCGCCGAATCCTCGCCGCCCACCACGGTGACCGCGCCCTCCCCCTCCGCCACCGCCGGAAAGGGCACACCGGGCCGCTGGCGCCAACTCGGCCTGCTCAGCGGAGCGATGGCCACCGACAGCGGCGAGCACAGCGCCGTGTCGGTGCTGTTCCCCGCGATGCGCTCCGCCCTGAACCTGCCGCTGTCGGCCCTCAGCCTGCTGATCGCCCTGGGCAAGATCACCGGGGTGGTCTTCGCCCCGATGTGGGTCAGCCTCGCGCAGCGCTTCCCCCGCAAGTACATCCTGGCCGGCTGCTCCGGCCTGTGGGGCGTGTGGACCATCGCCACCGGCTTCGCCCAGAGCTATCTGCAACTGGTGGTGCTGTTCGGCATCGCCTCCATCGGCATCGCCGGCAGCGGCCCGCTGGTCAACGGCGTCCTCGCCGACCTCTTCGACGACAAGACCCGCGGCCGGGCGTCCGGCGTCCTCTTCGGCTCCATCGCCCTGTTCACCGCCGTCCTCGGCCCGCTGTTCGGCCAGCTCTCCCGGCTCGGCAACGGCTGGCGCTACGGGTTCTTCGTGCTCGGCACCATGCAACTGCTGGCGGGCTGCGCCATCCTGCTGTTCTTCAAGGACCCGGGTGTCGGCGGGTCGGAGCACCAGCTGGCCGCGCTGAGGACCGCGGCCGGCACCCCGCGCCGCCGTGCCTTCGACCGGGCGAGCCTGCGCCGGCTGGCCGCCATCCGCAGTTTCCCGCTGATGTGCCTCCAGCGCCTGCTCAGCGCCCAGTTCGTGATGGTCGCCTTCGGTGTGGTGTTCCTGGTCGACGCCCGCGGGTTCAGCAACGCGGACGCCTCGCTGGTGATCCTCCCCGCCGCGCTGTCCTACCTGCTCGGCACCCTCGGCGGCGGACTGGCCGCGGACCACGTGCAGCGCCGCTTCCCCCGCACCGGCCGCGTCGCCGTCCTGCAGATCGCGCTCCTGGGCTACGCGGTGGTCGCCTACGTCGCCACCCAGATCGCCTGGACCCAGCTCGGGGTCTACGCCCTCCTGCTCTCGGTGCTGGGTGTCCTCCAGGGCCTCCAGCCGTCGGTCAACCGGCCGGTCGTCATGGCCATCACGCCGCCGGAACTGCGCGGCGCCGCCTTCGCCTTCTTCCTCGGCCTCGAAGGGGTCGGCTGGGCCGCGATCACCCTGATGGTCGGCTTCCTCGGGGACACCATCGGACTGCAGGGCGCCTTCCTGTGGATGGTCGTCGTGGTCCTCCTGGTGAACGGAATCCTCGCCACCCCGCTCTACCGGACCTACGCCCGGGACGTCGCCGCCGTCCAGGCCGAGCTGGACCGCCGCGCCGGCGACAACCGGCAGCCCTCCGACGGAACGCAGAACTAGGAACCGCACATGACCCAGCGTCCCAACTTCGTGATCTTCATGCCCGACCAGTTGCGGGCCGACGCCGTCGGCGCGTTCGGCAACCCGTACGTCAGCACCCCCCACCTGGACGCCCTCGCGGCCCGCGGCACCACCTTCAACCAGGCCTACGTCCAGCACCCGGTCTGCTCGCCGAGCCGGGCGTCCATCCTCACCGGCTGGTACCCGCACACCGCCGGCCACCGCACCCTCACCCACCTGCTCAAGGAGCACGAGCCCAACCTGCTGCGCATCCTCAAGGACGCCGGCTACCACGTCACCTGGGCCGGCGCCCGCGGCGACACCTTCGCCCCGGGCGTCACCGAGGCGAGCGTCCACGAGTACGGCTTCTCGACCATGCCCACCATCGGCTACGGCGGCGACTACCCCGAGGGCGTCTGGTCCCGGCTGTTCTACCGGGGCCTGGTCCCCGACGACGGGCGGATCGACCCGGACGAGGCCGCGATCCGCTCCGCCGAGCGGTGGCTGGCGGTCCCGCCCGAGGAGCCCTGGGTGCTGTTCGTGCCGCTGGTGGCGCCGCACTGCCCGTTCCAGATCGAGGAGCCCTGGTTCTCCCAGGCCGACCGGGACGCCCTCCCCGACCCCGCCGCCCCCGGCGACCCGTCCGGCGAGCCGCGCTACATGCGGGCCATCCGCGAGCGCTACGGCATCGGCGAGGTCACCCCGGAGCAGTGGCGCGAGGTGATGGCCACCTACTACGGGATGATCGCCCGCCTCGACGACCAGCTCGGCCGGGTGATGGGCGCGGTCGCGGACGCCGGCGCCGCCGACAGCACCGTGACGCTGTTCTTCGCCGACCACGGCGAATACCTCGGCGACTACGGGCTGATCGAGAAGTGGCCCTCCGCGATGCACGACTGCATCACCCGCGACCCCCTGATCATCAGCGGCGGCGGCTTCGAGGGCGGACGGGCCAGCGACGCCATGGTGGAGATGGTCGACGTGCTGCCCACCGTGCTGGAGCTGGCCGGGGTCGAGGCCCCGCACCGCCACTTCGGGCGCAGCCTGGTCCCGCTGCTGCGCGACCCCGCCGCCCCGCACCGCGAGTACGCCTTCACCGAGGGCGGCTTCACCGTCGAGGAGGAGCCGCAGATGGAGCGTCCGGGCTTCCCCTACGACCTCAAGGGCGCCCTCCAGCACGAGGACCCGGAACTGGTCGGCAAGGCCGTCGCCGTCCGCGACCGGGAGTGGACGTACGTCTGGCGGCTCTACGAGGCGCCGGAGCTCTACCACCGTGCGCAGGACCCGCAGGAGCGGGTCAACCTGGCGGGCCGGGCGGAGCACGCCGGGACCGAACGGCGGCTGCACGACGCCGTGCTGCGCTGGATGGTCGAGACCGCCGACATCATCCCGCCCACGCCGGACCCCCGCCTCCCGCAGGTGGCCCTGCCCGCGCCCGGCAACCGGTAGCCCGCGGTGCCCGGCACGCCCCGCGACGGCCGTCGTGCCACCCCGTGGTACGAGCAGGGCGAGGAACCGGACTACCGGTTCTCGCTGGCCAACGAACGGACGTTCCTGGCCTGGTTCAGGACCGGACTCGCCCTGATCGCGGCGGCGCTCGCCGTGGCCCAGTTCGTCCCGCCGCACGCGCGGGGGACGGCGGGGGCGGTGCTCGGCGCCGTGCTGGCGGTGGTCGGCTCCCTGCTCTGCGCGACGGCCTGGTTCCGGTGGCGCGCCGTCCAGCGGGCGATGCGCCACCAGCGGCCCCTGCCGCAGAGCCGGATGCTGCCGGTGCTGGCCGTCGGCGCGGCGGTGGCCGGTCTCGGCCTGCTCCTGCTGATCGTCCGGACGTCATGACGCCGCGCGATCCCGGGCTGCAGCCCGAACGCACCGCGCTCGCCGGGCGGCGGACCGCCCTGTCGGCGGTGGTCGCGGCCGTCCTGGCGCTGCGCGGCGCCCTCGCCCACCGGAGCGTGGCCGAGGCGGCGGCGGGCGTCCTGCTCCTCGTGGTGGCGGCGCTGTCCGTCACCACGAGGGCGGGCATCCGGGTCAGGCAGCTCGCGATGGCGGCCTGCGCGGCCGCCGCCGGCCTGCTGATCGCCGCGCAGTACGCACCGCGCGTCTGACGGACCCCGGTCCGGCTATCCTCCTTCGTCCCGGGACCGTCGCCGGGCCGGCGACGCGCCGCCCGCCACCCGGCCCCAGGTCCGCACCCGAACGTTCCCGAACGTTCCCGAAGGAAGGACAGACCGTGGCCCTCCCCAGGAAGGGATCGCGCCGCATCGTCGTCGACGGGGTCGAGTACCGCTGGCGGGTGAGCAGGCCGCACCTGTGCTGCGACTACGAGGGCGCCACCCTGGGGTACGCGGCGGAGGACGCGCTGCGCCCGGGGACGACGCTGGTGGTGGAGACCGGGCGGCGGGCCGTGCTCGACCCGGAACGGGTGCCGGAGGAGGTGATCCTGCCGGGCGAGGTCGCCGCGGGCATCCGGGCCGCGCGGTCGGCGGGCTGGACACCCGGTTCCGACGGGTCGCCGTTCAAGCTGCACCTGTCCGCCTGTTAGCCGGACCGGGCCGGGCCGGGACCGCCGACGGCGGCTCGGGCCCGGGCGTGTGCTCGCGCTCGGGTTCAGGAAGGGGTGGGGGCCGTCAGCGGGCCGAAGGTCCGCCGGAGGTCGGTCGCCGAGGCCGGGCCGGTCACCCAGGCGAGCGGGGCGTGGTGGAGCCGGATTCCGGCCGGGGGTTGGAGCAGGGCCTCGCCCGCCGGGTTGCGCGGCCACTCCGCCTCCCCGGTCGCGGTGCGGGCCGGGACGAGCCAGTAGTCGCCCCGGGTGTACGCGCCGCCCGGCCCGAAGTACACCTGGACGCCGTCCTCCAGGTCGAGCCAGACCCCCTCCCGGAGCCGCAGCGCGCCGCCGGACAGCGGCAGGGCGTCGCGGCCGCGGGGCGCCCGGTGGTCCCACCGGCGCAGGTAGGGGTGACGCTCGGGCAGCCGCCCGGCCTCCGGCCCCGGTTCGGCGGACAGCCGCACCCGGCGGCCCGGCAGGTCGGTCTCCTCCACCTGGAAGAGGTCCTGGAGCGGGTCCGCCGGCCCGCCCCGGCTGACCGACGCGCTGTCCGTGACCTCGACCCAGTCGCCGACCGTGAGGCCGGACCTGTCGTCGTCGCCCAGCGTGGTGAGGTCGACCCAGACGCCCTCGATCGAGGTGATCGGCAGGACCACCGAGCCGTTCTCCCGGGACCACTTGAACGTGGCGTCGCACCCGGCCGAACCGCCGTGGTGGACCTCCACCCGGTACAGCTGGTTCTCCGGGCCCCGGTAGGCGGCCTCGGGATGGGCCAGGCAGGGGTCCTCGCTCGCCCGCTCCGGCCGACGGGCGCGCGCCGCCAGCCGGGCGGTGGGCCGCTCGCGGGGTTCGGCCCAGGCGTCGAAGGCCTCCCGCACCCGCGACGCGCCGTCGCCGGAGTGGCCCAACTCGGCGCCGGGCAGGGCGAGTACCTGCCAGACGACCTTCGCCCTGGCCGCCGTGTCGGGCATCGCCGCACCGAGCGCGACCTCGCGGATCTCCGGGTCCTCGACCGCGGTGACGCTGCGCTCCCAGACCTTCAGGTAGACCAGGAACGGGAACTCGCCGGGCAGCCGGTCGCCGGGGCGCTCCTGGTCCCGGTAGGCGTCCGGCTGGTCCCAGTACGTCCAGCCGGCGGGCTCCTGGGGGAGGTCGCCCCGGTCGAGGTGGTCTCCGCCGTCGCCTCCGTCCTCGTCGGGGGCGGCGAGGCCGGGCTCGGGCCGGCGGGCCTCGCACAGGATGCCGTCCACGTAGTACCGGCCGTCGCCGATGACGAGGTCGTCCACGTCGTGGTTGCCCGGCACATGGCCGATCGCGAACCCGGCGGCCGCCGCCGGCCCGCCGTGACGGCCGATCAGGTCGGCGGCGAGCGTGCGCAACTGGTACCGCTCGATCGCGGCCTGCTCGTTGGCGTCGGCGTCGAGCTGGACCCGGCCCTGCTGGGTCAGCACCGCGGAGTAGTGCTTGCCGGGCCGGAAGGTCAGGCGCGAGAAGTCTGCGTGCACGGTTTCCCTCTCACAGGAGATGACGGGGGCGGGAGCGGGTCAGGAGCGGCGGGTCAGGGGCAGGTCAGGAGCGGGTCAGGTGACGAAGAAGACGCCGGCGTCGGTGCCGGCCGGCGTGTACTCGGCCAGCCGCGCCCGCAGGTTGTCCTCGCGCTGGGGCTGGAACAGGTCGTGGAAGGCGCCGAGTTCGGAGCGGTCCTCGGCGCCCCGGGTGATCTCCGGCGCACACCCGGCGGCGAACCGGCCGTAGTCGGGCGTGCCGTAGCGGAGGCTGCTGAACACCGGGCGGACCCGCGCGGTCTCCACCTCGCGCAGCCGGGCGGCCGCCGCCGGGTCCAGCTCGCCGCGCTCGACCAGCCCGGTCACCGCCGAGCGCACCAGGTCGGGCTGGCAGGCGTAGCGGCGCGGGGTGCGCGAGCCCGGCGGCACGTAGCAGAAGCGCAGGCAGCCGAGCGCACGGCGGGCCACCCGCAGCCGTCCGGTGAACACGCAGTCCTCGGCGACGGTCACCGCGTGGGTGTGCACCTCGCCGGCCACGGTGGAACGGTGCGCGTGCAGCAGCGCGTGGGCGGGTACGCAGTCGGGCCCGGCGAGGGCCGGCCGCCCGGGCCCGGTGGCGTCCAGGACGCTGTCGCTCAGGTGGATCTCCAGCGGCTCGGCGTCCACCTCGTCGCCGACCACCTGGATCGCGCCCAGGATCGTGCGCTCGATCCGGATACAGGCCGTGGTGTGGTCCAGCACCAGGCTGGGCTCCTGCGGCGCGTGCGGCTCGCAGTGCGGCTCCAGCGACCAGCCCGGCACCAGGGTGCAGTGCCGCAGGGTGACGGAGGCGAGCGGGCCGGTGACGTTGACGCCGCGACCGCTGATCAGCAGGCCGTCCAGGACCAGCCGCCCGCCCGGGCACACGCCCCGGACGTTGAGCGCGTCCGGCCGGTTGCTGTACCAGTCGAGCAGCCGGATCACCGGCCGGGCGCCCTCGGCGGCGCGCAGTTCCAGGCGGTCGTCGGCCGCCAGGTCGAAGTCCAACTGCTCCTGGTAGGCGCCGCTGTGGGTGATCTCGATGACGGCGGCGCCGCCCGCCCGGCCGTCCTGCTGGTCGGCTCGCCACTGCCGGTAAGCGTCGTTGATCCGGTCGAACGGCCGCCCGGGGCCGACCCGGTAGACCGTCCGCTGCCGCTCCCGCGGGCGGTCGCGCGGGTACTCCCCGCCACCGGTGTCGTCGGCGAACGCGTAGTGGTAGTCGACCCAGACGCCGCGGCGCGGGGCGGTGCGGGCACCGAAGGCGATCCGGCCGAGCACCGGGTCGACGGCGACCTGGCCGCGGCCGGGCCGGTAGGTCCAGCCGGTCAGGTCGGCCACCGTGATCTCGGCGGGCGGGACCGGCTCCGTGGCGCCGTCGCGCCAGATGGCGAAGCTCTTGCCGGGCCCGTAGTGGTCGGCCGGGCGCTCGGCCAGCTGCCGGCGCCGGATCGGGGCCGGCACGTTGTCGAGCGCCGCGAGGTGGCCGGCCGACGGCTCCGGCTCGGGCCGGGTGACCAGCGGCGCGTCGTTCCCGAGGACCGAGAAGGTGAACAGGTTCCTGGCCCGGTCGATGCAGTAGGCGGGCGCCCGGGTGACCGGGTACGGCTTCAGCCGCCAGACGTACAGCGCCACCCCGGCCGGGGTGCGGCCGCCCTGGCGGCGGGTGGAGGCGGCCCGGCGGACGTCGGCGGTGTGCGCCTGCTCGTCGAACGGCCCGCCGAGCAGGTCCAGCGCGGCGCCGCGCCGCACGTCGACCAGCCGGCCCCGGCTCAGCCGCAGGCGGTCGGCCGGCTCCTCGTCCGGGCGCAGCAGCCGGATCGGCTGGGTCCCGCCGAGCAGCCGGGACAGCTCCACGGCCCGGGCCGGCCAGTCGGCGACCGCGGCGGACAGCTCCTCCAGCAGGGCGAGCGTGCCCTTGCGCCGGCGGTGGGCGACGGTGTTCGCGACGTCCCGCCGCGGCGCCAGCCGGGCGGCCAGCCGGTCGCGGGCCGCCGTCCGCTCCGGGTCGGCCCCGCCGTGCAGGCCGGTGGCGAGGACCTCCTCGTAGCCGGGCAGGATCCGGTGGCCGACCAGGTCGCCGAGGTACGCGACGGCCCAGTCGGCGGCGGTCTCCACGAACCAGTCCCGGTAGCCCTGGTCGATGCCGGCGCGGACGACGTCCACCTGCTCGGCGACGACGGCCAGCAGGGCGCGCAGCGGTTCGCCCGCGTCGGCGTCCCGCAGCCGGTGCCACTGCGGGAGCAGCTCCAGCAGGCCGTCCGGGTCCCGCCCGTCGTGCTCGGTCATGCGCGGGCCTCCTTGAGGATGAGCGTGTCGGGCAGGTTCGGTGCCAGCACGGCGAGTTGGGCCGGGCGGACGCCGCGGAAGACGGTCAGCACCCGGCCGGGCGGCAGCGGGCGGGTGTCGGTGACGGACGGGTTGAGCCGCAGCAGTTCCGCGACCGGGATGCCGTGGCGGGCGGCGATCTCGGTGAGGGTCTCCCCGGCGGGGTTCCGCACCCGGTGGCGCTGTTCCTCGAAGCGGGCGAGCCGGGCGGGGACCAGCGGCCGCGGCCGGGCGAGCTGCTCGGAGAGCTGCTCCAGGCCCTCGGGGGTGATGCCGCCGGGCACGCCGGTGAAGGCGTCCACGTCGACCCGGTCCACCCCGGGGACGGCCTGCGCGGTGGCGAGCACCTCGGACAGGTGGGCGCTCTGCCCGAGTCGGCGTCCGGCGAAGCCGAGGCGGTAGAGCAGGGCGCGGCGCAGAGCCGGTTCGACCAGCTCCCAGGAGTGGTCCGGGGCGACCTCGACGCTCACCGCGACGATCAGCAGCACGAGTTCGCGCAGCGCCACCTGGACCGGCAGCCGCGGGTCGCCGTGCGCGGTGAGCGCGGAGCGCAGGGTGCGGATCAGGTCGGAGTCGCCGGTGAGCGGGATGTCGTCCACCCCGGCCACCGTGACGTGGACGAGTTCGCGCCCGCCGTCGGAGAGCCGGGTCGCGGCGGCGAGTCCGATGCCGGCCCGCGAGCGGGTGAAGTCCTCGTAGTCGCGGACCGAGACCAGCCGGTCCAGGGCGGTGACGGCGAGCGGGATGGTGCGCCTGGCGAGGCCGGGGCCGTCCGGCCCGGCGCCGCCGGTGGCGGGCAGCGGGTTGACGACGGCGGAGACGCCGAGCGGGCGGGTGGTGAGCTGGGTGATCCGGCCGGCGCCGACGTTGCCCGACTCGCCGATGCCGATCCGGTAGCGGGCGCGCACGTTCTCCCGGCCGGTGGGCAGGCGCGAACCGTGCACGCCGTCGCCGAAGGTGACGATGGTGCGGCCGTCGGAGGCGGTCGCGGTGACGTACACCCGCTCGGTGGCGCCGCGCCCGGCGAGGCTGTCGACCTCGTGCCAGCGCACCCCGTCGACCCGCACCTCCAGGGTGCTGCGCGCGCCCCCGGGGGTGTCGGCGGCAAGCCAGGTGAGCGGCGACTGCCAGAGCGTGAAGCGCTGGCCCGGGACGCCGGCGTCGCCGCTGCCGACGGCCTCGTCGCGGGTGGCGCCCTGGGTGGCGCGGACCACGTTGCCGAGGACCTGGACGGTGTCGCGCCGGTAGCGGTGGGTGAGCGGGGCGCTGAGGGTGATCACGGTGCGGACGGTGTCGCCGGGCAGCCGGGGGTCGACGCTCTGCTCGACGCCGGCGATCATGGCGAGCTCGGTGCCCCGGACTCCGGTGGTGTGCGGGATGTCGGTCCGCTCACCGCCGACCGCGATCAGCCGGCCGGGGGCCAGCCCGTCGTGGAGCCGGGCGAGTTCGATCCGGGCGCCGTGCACGTCCTCGGTGACGGGCTCGTCGGCGAGCCGCAGCGACTCGCCGCGGGCGTAGACGGTGGCGTCCCGGATGTGCGAGAGCTGGGTGTCCTGGTCGTCCAGCCAGGGCTGCTGGAGGGAGAGTTCGGTGACCTTGCCGGTGATGCCGAAGTCGGCGCGGGAGATCACCCGCACATCGGTCACCCGGGTGATCACCTCGGCGAGGTCGCGGCTGCCCGGAACGCCGCCGTCGAGCCCCTTGCGCGGGCGCTGGACGACCACCCAGCTGCCGGGCGCGATCTGGTCGTAGACGGCGTCGAGGGTGAGGACGGTGCCGGAGACCGGCTGCAGTCTGGTGGTGAACACCACCTCGACGGCGGGCGGGGACTGGTCGGTGGCGGCGTGGCGGTGCATCCGGACGTTCAGCTCGCCGGAGTCGCCGGTGGTCTCCTGGCCCGGTTCGAGGTGGTGGTCGAGCGCGGGGCCGGGTCCGCCCTCGATCCGCACGTGCACGCGGCCGTCGGCCTGGGGGCGGGACACCAGGACGGTGCGCTCGGGCAGCCCGGCCAGGAACCGGGCGGTGACGCCGGGTTCCCGCCCGGGTGCGGCGGGAGGGTCGGGCGGCGGCTCGGTGGTGACCACCTCGACCTGGCCCGGCCCGAACGGGAAGGTGTGGTCCCACGGCAGCGAGAAGCCGCTGTGCAGCAGGCTGCCGGCCTCGACGTAGGTGAAGTCGGCGGTGGCGGGCACGGTGCCGGCGGCGTCGAAGGTGACCCGGACGCCGATCAGCGTGCTGCCGGAGAGCGGCCAGTCCACGTAGCGCTCGATCCGGCCGTCGGCGCCGTACACGGGCTTGAGCGGCGCGGTGGCGCCGAACGGGGTGGCCACCACCCGCATCGCCTGGATCTCGTGCACGGCGAGCGGCGCCGTCAGGTCGACCCGGCGCCAGGCGGGGTAGAGGTCGTCGCGCAGCCGGGGGTCGAGGGCGGACAGCAGCCGCACCCCGAGGTCCGAGCCGGGCGCGAACAGGCGCCGCGGGTCGCGGGCGAGGTCCCGGGCGCTGAGCGGGGGCCGGGCGGGGGTGGTGCGCAGCGCGGCCAGCAGCGGGCCGAGTCCGCGCACAGCCGGGTCGGCGGCCCCGGCACCGGGCGGGTGGGGCCCGGGCTCCTCGGCGGCCTGCGGCGGCTCCAGTTGGTGGGCGCGGCCCCGCAGGGTGGTCAGCTCCTCCCCGAGCCGGCCGAACCAGTCGGCCACCGGCCGCTGGGAGCGGGCCAGTTCGGCGGCCTCGGCGGCCCGGTCGACCACCGGGGCGAGCCGCTCGGCGAAGCCGGCCGGGGTGCTCAGCGGGCCGGCCGGCAGGTCGAGGTCGGCGCGCAGCGGGGCCAGCACCTGCGTGTCGAAGTCCCGGACGATCCGGCTCCGCCCGGGCCTGGGGTTCGGGGCGTTCGCTGAGACCGTGATCCAGTCCGCCAGTTCGGCGCGCAGGTCCTTGAGGGTGCGCAGGTCCCGGGGCAGTCCGATCACGGTGACGTCGTTCTCGCGGTCGATCCGCACCTCGGGCACCAGCCGCAGCACCCGGTGGACCGCGTCGGCGGCCCGGTCGGCGCTGAAGACGAACAGCAGCCGGTCGCCGGGCCTGATGTTGTTGGCGGTGCCGGCGGCGAACAGTTCGGCCCGCCCGCCGGGGTTCAGCTGGCCGGGCGTCAGCTGGTAGGGGCGGCGGCGCAGCACGGCCAGTTCGTTCCAGTCCGAGCGGGCGGCGAGGTCCTCGGCGGTCTCGAAGGACTGCGGGTCCTCGCCGGGGCCGGGGACGCTCTGGCTGCGGGCGCCGCGCGGGACGATCACGGTCGGGTCCTCGGCGGCCCGCGGATCGCGGTCGAGGGTGTAGGCGAGGTAGGTGTCGGCGGCGACGCCGGGCCGGGGCCGGTGGCCGACCAGCCGGCCGAGCAGGGTGAGCGAGGCCTCCTCGGTGGCGGTGCGCAGATAGCCCTCGTTGGCGATCCGCTCCGAGTAGAAGGTGAGCACGTCGGCGAGCACGGCCCAGGAGTCCAGCAGCGCGATCGCCGGGTCGTCCGGGGTGCGGACCGTCAGGCCGCGCAGCGCCGGGTGGGCGGGCCCCGACAGCCGCGCGAGCAGGCTGTCGAGGAACTGTCCGTAGCGGCCCACGCGGTAGCCGATGGCGTCCAGCCCGGGCGGGTTGAACAGCGGCGCCGGGGTCGCCGTCGCGGTGCCCGAGCAGCCGCAGGTGCACTGGCCGTTCATCGGCCGCCTCCGATCACGATCGAGAGCCGGCCGTTCTCCGGCCGGTCGGGGTCGCTGTCGCAACCGGCGATCTCCAGCGGGCCGATCCGCAGCAGCCCGGCCGCCGGTTCGCCGTCGTCCCGCCCGAACTGCCGCCGCAGCCGGGTGACCTGGGCACTGAGCACGCCCGGCACGGCCGCCGCCGCAGCGACCAGCCGGGAGGCCCGCACCGGGTCGCCGAAGCCCAGCGCGTCGGGGTGGAAGAAGCCGAGGCGGCCGTCCGGCAGGGCGCGGTTGCCCAGCACCCGCCGCAGCTCGGCGAGCACATGGCCGCGCTGGTGGCCGGGGAGGGCGCAGATCCGCAGTTCGAGGTCGAGCGGCACCAGCAGGGCGGGGCGCACCACCAGGTCGTGGCCGATCCGGCGGTAGGCCTCCAGGCCGTGTCCGACCGCCTCCAGCAGGGCGGTGTCCGCGGTGGCCCGCCCGTACGGCTCGACGGCGACATGGACCTCCTGGGCGCTGCCGGTCCAGCGGAGTTCGGCGGCGGCCCGCCGCACGCCCGGCAGGGTGGCGGCCAGCTCCGCGTAGTCCGCGGCGGTGACGGCGCGCAGCCGGGTGCGGCCGAGCGCGAGCGGGGCCGACTGGCGGACCTGGTCGAGCGGTTCGGGCTCGGTACCGCCGGTGGCGGGCAGCGGGTTGCGGACCCGGAGCACGGCGTCCTGCGGCCGGGGCCGCGCGGGGTCGGGCCCGTCCTGGCAGACCACCAGGTGGTTGACGGCCTCCGCGCCGACGTTCCCTGCCGCGCCGTTGCCGGTCCGATAGGCGACCCGCAGTTCCGCGCCGGGCCGGGGCGGCAGGCCGTGGCGGCCGTCGCCGAAGCGCAGCGCGAGCCGGCCGTCGTCCTCCACCTCGCCCACGAAGTGCCGGTCCCGCCGGCCGTCGGAGAGCAGGTCCCGGCGGGGCGTCCACTCCAGTCCGTCGGCGGTGGCACGGACCGCGGGCAGCGCGGCGCGCGGGTCCTGGACGGCGATCGCGCTCGCCGGGCCGGCCAGCGCGGGGGAGTCGGGGTCGAGCCCGGCGGCGTAGCGGGGCCCCCAGGTCTGGGCCACCTCCCAGACGCCGGAGGGCCGGAGCACCGTGCCGGCGCGCGCCCGGGCGGTGAGCACCTCCAGGCGGCGCAGCTTGGCCGCGAGCAGGCGGGTGCGGCGGGCCAGCAGTTCGCGCAGCCCGGCGGCGGGCCGCTCGGCGAGGCGCAGCTCGCGCACCACCCGGGCGCCGAACAGCAGGGTCAGCTCGGCGAGTTCGGCGCGGGACGGGTCGTGGCCGCGGCTCGCCCGGTGCCACAGCTCCTCCAGCCGCCGCCGGACCTGCTCGGGGACGGCGGCCAGCAGGACGGCCTGGCCGGCGCAGACGTGCGCCGGGTCCGGGTGGGCGGCCGCCTGGGTGACCGGGGTGTGGCGCAGCAGCGGGCGGAAGGGCTGCGGCAGGACGGGGTAGCGGGTCTGGTCGAGCAGCGTCTCCAGTGCCGCCGCCTGGGCGTCGGCGGTCGGCGGCTCGACCACGGCGCCCTCGCCGTCCTCGCCCTCCGCGCCCGCGCCGGGCGCCAGCCGGACGCTCAGCCCGGCGCGCCGCACCGCCGCCTCGCCGAGCAGCGCGTCCAGCTCGCGGACCTGCGCCGGGCCGAGGTGGCGGCCGCTCCTGGTCCGGTCGAGCAGGGCGTGGATCGCCTCGGCGGCGGGACTGCCCTCGGCGCGGTCCGCGCAGCCGCGGGCGCTTGGTCCGCACGGCGGCACGAGGACCGGCTCGGGCGGCACCGTGAAGGCCTCCGGGGCGCCGCCGCAGAAGGTGAGGGAGCGGCCGTGGTCGACCAGGACGACGTTGCCCCGGGCGACGCTCACGTCCTCGATCGGGCCGCAGTCGCTCCCGCCGTGCGCGGACAGGCAGACCGGGAAGGCGAGCGCGTCCTCCGGCGCCCAGCCGACCTCGACCAGGGGCTGCTCGTACAGCTCGTCGACCAGCGGGGTGACCGAGGTGAGGCGGACCGCCTGGCGGTGCGTGGGGTCGGCGTCGGCGGCGGCGCCGGTGCGCGGGCCGAGCACCTCCTCGATCACCAGCAGGTCGCCGGGGCGCAGCGCCAGCCGCCGGGTGCGGGGCGGGCCGGGCCGGCCGTCGTCGTGCCCGGCGGCGTGGTGCCAGTCGTCGCGCAGGGTGGCGGAGGTCGCGCCCCCGGGCAGGACGCAGTCCTGGTCGCCCCAGGTCCAGAACCGGATGGTGTTGTGCGCGGGGCGCAGCACCAGGTCGGCCCCGCCGAGCGGCTCGAACACCTCGACGGCGGCGGTCCCGGCGAGCGCGTCCAGCTCCTCGTCCAGGATCACCGTGGACAGCTCCGGGCGGTCCTGCGGGCCGAGCCGGCCGACGTCGACGGCCGCGAAGCGGAAGGTGCCGTGCCGCAGGGTGAGCGGGCGGTCCGCCGTCAGCGCGACGAACGCCCGGGCGTTGCAGCCGTCGTGCATCGCGTAGTCGACCAGCCGCACGTGCCGGCGCACCGACACCCGGCGGCGGGCCGTGTCGAGGTACGCCTCGGTGGCCACCGCGTCCTGCTGGTAGGAGAGTCGGTCGGCGGTGTGGGCGAGCAGCTCGACCAGGGTGATGCCGAGGTCGGGCAGGTGCCGCTCGGTCCAGCCGGGGGTGGTGAGGCTCATCCGGTCCAGCACGAGCCGCCGCAGGCTCTCGTAGTCGCGGGCGGTGTAGTCGATGACGGGGGCCGGCCGGACGGCGGGCGGGCAGCCCTCCTCGGTACGGCAGTCGAAGGGGGAGGGGCAGTCCGGGCCGAAGGAGAACGCGGTGTGCGCGTACCTCGGGTCGAAGCCCGGGTACGGGCGGCTGCCCGGCCGGCCGTAGGCGTCCGCCTCGACCACCGTCAGCCGGTAGCGGGAGGTGTCGCCGGGCCGGTCGAGGACGATGTGCATCCGGTCGTCCAGCTCCGGGTCGTCGGCGCGCTCGATCTCGACCGTCAGGGCGCGCAGCCCGGTGATCCGCCGGCCGCCGTCGACCCGGAGGTTCTCCGGGCCCAGCTCGTCCGGCGCCCGGCCGAGGAAGGTCACGCTCAGCGTGCGCCCGTCGTCGCCCACCTCGGCGCCGTCCAGGCCCAGCAGGTGCGCCGCGCGCACATCGGCGCGCCGCGTGTGCGTCCCGCACCGGGCCGTCGGTCGTTCGGATCCGCCGGTCATGCCGCCACCCCGCCCTCGAAGACGTCGCTGCGCCGCGAGCCGGTCCGGCGGACCAGGTACGCCAGCTCGACCCGCACCACGTTGTCCTCGCTCGTCACGTCGAGCGAGGCGACCTCGATCACATCGCCGAGCCACCGTTGCAGCGCCGCGTGCACCGACAGCCGCAGGGTGGCCGCCAGTTCCGGGCTGTTCGGGGCGAAGACCAGGTCGAGCAGCCCGCAGCCGAGGTCCGGGTGCATGACCCGCTCGCCGGGGCTGGTGAACAGCAACTGCTCGATCAGGTCGCGGACGTGGTCGTCGTACGCCGCCTCGGCGGTGCGCCCGCGGCTGTCGATCCGGAACGGGAAGGCCAGGTCGGTCCGGACCGGACCGGCGCGGTGTCCGGGGTACCCCGCGGTGCTCATGCCCCCTCCGCCCGCTGCTGGACGACGGTCACGACCGGCGGGCCCTGTGGGACCTGCTCGGCGCTCTGGCACAGCCCGACGGCGGAGCGCGGCAGCGCGGGGGAGCCGTTCACCCTGATCCGGGCGGACGGCACCACCCAGCGGACCGTGACGCAGGGCTGCGGCTTGCCGGCCACGGTGAACGGGCAGCCGGTCACCGTGTAGGGGTCGGCCGTGCTGGTGACGGCCTGGCCGGTGACCAGCACCCGGGCCTGGGCGGGCCGGGCGGTCGCCTGGGCGCCGTGCGGGCAGGTCACCGTCGCGTTGACGTGCAGCAGATTTCCGGGCACGAGACTCTTCCCGTCGGGTCGGGTGTCGGATGGGGCGCGCTCAGGTCACGCTGAAGGCGTCCTGGTTGATGGAGACGGTGGCGCCGACGAGCGAGATGGTGGCGCCCTGGCCGTTGCTGATCCGGATCCCCGAGTCGTTGACCACGATCGAGGCCCCGCTGGGCGTACGGAGGGTGATCCCGGTGGTCGGATCGTCGGACAGCACGATCACCCGACGACCGGAGGTCTCCAGCACCATGTTCGGCGCGCCCGGCGGCCCGGTCGCCGCCTCCACCGGGACCTCCGAGACGGAGCCGTACCAGCAGCCCGTCCAGACCGGGTAGCTCTGGTCGCCCTGCTCGAACTCCAGCCAGACGCCCGCCCCGACCGGCGGGACGGCGTAGTGCCCCATGCCAGGACCGGCCACCGGGAAGCACGGCATCGCCCAGGTGGACACGGCCTCGCCCAGCACATCGGGCACCTGGGCCTGGATGCGGCCGATCCCGAGCGGATCGGTGTTGTTCACCACCGTCCCCCGGAACTTGCCGAGGTAGCGGGTCGGTTCGGCCATGCCGGTGACTCCTGACTGGGGGTGGCTGCTGCTACGGGACGACGGCCGGCTGGAGGGCGATCAGGCCCTCGCGGGTCAGCGTGAAGTTCTGGGTGTACGAGCCGCGCTTGAGGTTGTGGGTGACGCTCTTGACGAAGTACAGGCCGTCGTAGGTGATCCCGGCGCCGCGCACGCCGACCAGTTCGCGCGGCCGCAGCACATGGCCGTACCGGACGACGTCGAGCTGGCCGGAGCCCGAGACGGCGTCCGCCGACTGCATGGCCTTGGCGATGATCTCGGCCACGGCCTGGGTGGTGTCCTTCTTGGCGGTGTCCGCGACGACCTTCTTCTTCAGCGCCGGCGCCGGCCGCAGCGCCAGCGGCGGGCGCAGGATGCTCACCTCCGGCACCGGCAGCACGGAGGACACCTTGGTCGCCGGGAGCTGGATCCGGGCCTCCGGCTCCTCCCGGGCGGTCCCGTCGAAGGCGAAGGTGAGCTGGTCGACGTTGGACAGCGCGTCCATGTTCACGCTCAGCGCGTGCTGCGGCACGCCGATCCGGATCTCCGGCCCCCAGTAGGCGCGGCTCACCCCGGGCACCGGGCCGGGGTCGAGGTAGAACACGTAACCGTTGGCCTTCGCCAGCTCGTTGACGTACCCGAGGTCGGTGCCCTTCTGGAAGTCGATCCGCCGGGTCGGCATCGGCGTCTGCGGCACCAGCTCGGGGATGACCAGCGGCGCGATGCCGTACTGCCCGTACTTGCCGATGATCGCGGCGACCCGGGCCGCCGGGGACATCGCCGGGAACGGCACCCCGGCCTGCTCCTCCAGGTCCATCAGCACCGTCAGGTCCTCGCCGGTGACGGTGAGCGTGGACTGGCCCGGCTGGTTGCTGATGCCGACCTCCTGGCGGATGATCACACCGTCCATGAGCACGCTCGGGGTGCCCGTGACGGTCGCCGTCAGCACGACCCTGATCTTGGGGTCGAAGAAGCCGCCCGGCAGCAGGGCGGTGTTGATCAGCCCCCGCTTCGACAGGTCGAAGGCGAGCTGGAACCCGCTGCGCTGCCCCGAGGCCACCGTGACCTGCGCCGACAGCAGGGCGTCGGTGACCGGCTGCGGCACCGGCACCGGGAGGTGGGGGCCCATCAGCAGGCCGAGGTGGATCGAGCCGACCGGTCCGCCGCCCGTGACGGCCGAGGCGTCAGGCATGGACCGCCCCAGCGCCCGGCGCCGATCCGGGCAGTGCTCCGGGCAGCGCGATGATGATCCGCCGGCCCGGCGTCGCGGTCAGCTCCCGTGGATCGAGCACCGGGTTGGCGTCGGCGATCCGCCACCACTGGTCGGCGCTGCCGAGGTAGTGGTGGGCGAGCAGATCGAGGCGGTCGCCCGTGCCGACGACGTGCTCGGCGAGCGGCGCCGGACCGTCCGGACGCGGCAGCAGCCGCCGCGCCAGGTACGGCACCTGCCGTCCGTCCGGCTCCGTGTGCACCGCGACCGGAACACCGTGGTACCGGCTGGTCAGCGGGTAGGGCGAGGGCGCGGGCAGCGCGGCCGACGGGTCGACGGTCACTGGAACCCCCCTCCCAGGCCGAGCGAGCCCAGCCGGCCGTCCCCCGCGGCGCCGACCAGCCGCTCCTTCTGCGCCAGGTGCGCGAGGTACAGCTCGGCCCCGCGGTGGCCGGTCGGCAGGTCACTGACGGTCAGGACCCGCAGGCCGATCGCGACGGCGGCCCTGATCGGGTTGAGATCGATGTCGAACGCCTCCTCGGTGATGGTGAGCTCGGTCAGCCGTACCGGCAGGATCCGCTTGCCGCCCCAGGTGAACAGGGTGAGCGGGGCCTCGACCGGAGTGATCTCCAGGGTGCCGAGCGCGGCGAGCGCCTGATTGGCCCGCAGCTGCGCACTGGCCGGCTGCACCAGCGACTCCAGCGTGGCCAGCTGCGGATGGACGCCGTTCGGGGCCGGCACCTCCAGCTGGTCGGTGGCGTCCAGCTCCGCCGTGAACTTCCAGGTCTCCACGGCCGGCCCCTTCAGCCGCAGCGCCTCCGTCCGGTCCCCGCCACCGTCCGCGCCCGCCGCCTGCGGGGCCAGCGAGCGCTCCAGGCTGTCCGGGTTGAACTGCAGCACGACGATCCGCTGCGGGGTGCCGCGCTGCGGGTCGACGACGACCAGCCCGGACCGCACGGGCCTGGGCGCGTCGGTGTAGCGCGGGGACGGGCTACTCATGACGCTCCGCCAGCACCCGGAGGGCGATCTCCGCCTCGCGGAGCACCTCCGGGTCCGCCTCGTGGGCGGCCAGCTCCGCCAGCGGCTGCCGGTACTCGGGCCACTCGGCGTACACCATGGCCTGGACGGCGGCCCGCCGCACCCGGGGGTCCTTGTGCCGGAGCGCCTCCAGGACGCGCATCACCACCGGGTCCACCGCCCGCTCCGGGGAGCCGGCGCCCAGCAGGAGCACCGACCTCGCCTGCTCGAACGGGTAGACGCAGACGTCGAAGTTGGTCTCCAGGTCCGCGACGCTCCACACGTCGAGCGCGGCCTCCACGCGTGCCGACGCCTCCTGGACCCGGGCCTGGTCGTCACCCGCGACCACCAGGTACCGGGCGTCGATGAACTCGTCCGCGACGAAGTGGGCCGACAGCCCGCCGGGCAGCGACCACTTCGCCTCGTAGAAGGCGTGGCTCGCCGGATCGCGCGCGATGTCCCCCTGGTAGGTCCATCCCTCGGCCTCGGCGAAGGCCCGGATCCCGGCGTTGTCCACGGAGTCGCGAAGAATCAGACGACGACCCGTGTGCGGTCCGACGGCCATGCGGCCTCCCCTTTCTGTCTGCTCCAGGCCTCAGAGGCCGTAGATGGTGCGGATGTGGTTGCGGATGTGGGCGAACAGGGCGTCCTTGCCGCCCTGGTCGGCGAAGTCGAGTTCGAGCGTCGCGGCCCAGGCCTGGAGGAACGCCACCTCGCGTTCGGCCATGGCATCGGCCTCGCGCGTGGTGCGCACCTCACCCTTGCGGGCGGCCTCCCCCCAGGCGTGCTGGACGTAGGCCTGCTTCCACGACTCCACCTTGGCGCGCGCCTCCTCCCGGCTCTCCGCGGTCGCGTTCTTGTCGTTCATCACGGTCCGGACGGCCTTGCGCTCCTTGGCCGGGATGCCCTGGGCCGTGAGGTAGCGGGCCTCGCTGACCCCGGTCAGCTTCTGGAGTTCGGCCGGTCGCAGCCCCTCCCGCGCCGCGAGCGCCTGCATCCGCCGGGCGAGCACGTCCGGATCGTCGGTGGTCGACTTCAGCTCCTTGAACTTGAGGGCGAGATCGAGCTGCCGGCCCCCGGCCTGGGCCCCCTTCGGTGCCAGCGGCAGCTTGTTGACGGCTTTGTCCAGGTCGGTCATTCCGGCGGCGATCTGCTTCTTGTCGAACTTGCGGGCGTCCTCCGTCGCGATCTTGTAGGCCATGGCCCGGTAGACCACGTCGCTGGGCGCCCGGTTGTGCTCCACGGCGCCCAGGGTGTGCAGGAACACCCTCCTGCTGTCCGGGACGGCGTCCGCGCCCTGCGGCACGGGCCCGCCGCCCAGATCGGCGAGCATCGCGCGGGCGATCCTCTCCTGTTCCGCTCGCGGCATTCCGGCGAACATGCTCGGGTAGTCGTGGGCGAGCCTCTGCTCGGCGCTTCCCTGTGGCGAAACCACCTGATTGCGTGGACTGTTGAACCCCTGTTTGAGTCCCGCGGCGGCGCCGTTCGGGCCCTCGACCCGCTGGTAGCTCCCGTCCGGGAAGGCCAGCGTGCGGAACCTGTTCGCCAGCGACACCGAGTCGATCCGGTCACCGGTGGAGATCCGCCGGTCCTGGTCGTCGTACCCGATGCCCTCCGTCCGCTCGACGTGCCGGGCCGAGCCCCGAACCTCGTCCGCCACCCGGCGGATGAACTCCAGGAGTTCCGTGCGGTCGAGTTCCACCCCCGCGACGGCGACCTTCTCCGGGTTCAGCAGCGCGCGGACCACGAACCGCGGCAGCCCGCTCAGTTCCAGCCCGGTCAGCCGGTACCAGGCGCGCAGGGCCCGCAGCACCGCCCGCAGGACCTGGCGGCGGACCCCCTTGCCGAGCAGCCGTTCCAGCCGGGGCCGCACGCGGGCCACGATCAGGTCGAGCCGCTGGTCCTTGGCCTGCGGCGAGTTCTCCCGCGCGCGGCGTTCGGCGCGCTGCTGCCGGCGCTTGCGCTGCCAGTCGCGCAGGCGGTCGCGCTGTCGGCGGTAGGCGTCGCGGATCCGGTGGGCGCCGTTGGTGAGGGCGCGGCCGAGCCTGCTGCCGAGCAGCCTGCGGCCGAGGGCGCGGGCGGCGCCCCGGACGCGGTTGAGGGCGGCCTTGACAGTCTGCCGGGAGGCGTTGAGCGCGCGGCCGACGGGGGAGGCGGGGCGGCGGGGGCGTCCGGCGGCGGGGGCCGGGCGCTGCCCGGGCCTGCGGCCGGCGCGCTGGAGGGTGTGGCGGGCGGGTCCGGTGCGGGTGGCCGCGGTTCGGGTGGCCGCGGTTCGGGAGGGGCTCGGCCGGCCGGGGGAGGGGCGTCGGCGGAGCGTTCGAGTGGCCCGGCGCAGGCTCGCCCGGGCCTTGTTGACGGCGCTTCCGGCCGCCTTGCGGGCGCCCCGGCCGGCCCTGGCCAGGCCCTTCAGGATCTTCTGGGCGATCCCCTTGAGCCGGGTGCCGACCGCCTTGCCGGCCCCCTTGAGCCGACTGAGCAGGAAGTTGGAGATGAAGTCCAGCAGCGCGACCACGCCCGCCGCGACCGCGTCGGCGAACAGGCAGGCGGCCGCCCCGGACTTGACCGCCTTGAGGAAGGCGACGAACTTCCCGATCGCCGCGACGATCCTGCTGACGGTGTTCCACGCCGCGACCAGGCCCTGGATGATCGTCATGATCGCGCCCGCGGCCGGCACGATCAGCGACACCAGCTTCTCGACGACGATCGAGACGATGATCCCGGGCAGCGAGGCCACGATCGCCTGCCAGGCCATCCGGCCGATCTGAGCCATCGAGATGCAGCCCTTGACCAGCACGTTGACCAGGGTGGAGGTCAGACCGACGACCGACTCCACCTTCTCGTCGAACCACTGCCGCACCGCACTCCTGATCGCACCCCACAGGTGGTTCCGGATGCCGTCGACCGCCGCGGTGCCGAGCTTCTTCAGCCACCCGCCCGGGTCGGAGGCGATGTCGCCGATCAGCACCGCGAACTCGCCGAAGACCGCGATCGCCTTCCGCACGAAGTCGATCGCGTCCAGCACGGCCTTGCGGACCGACTCGATCGCGGCCTTCAGCCTCGCCTCAAGTGCGTTCAGCAGCGCGTTCAGCCCGGCCGCCAGCGCGTCGAGCAGCCGGTTGACGGCGCTCTTGAGCCGGTCCGCCCACGCGTTGACCTTGGCGACGGCCTTGTCCCGCCACTCCTCGATCCGCCGGCGGAACCGGTCGCGCAGTTCGGGGAAGGCCGCCAGCAGGACGTCGCAGATCTTGATCAACGCGTCCGCGAGCCTGTTGATCAGGTCGACGGCGAACTTCCGCGCCTGGTCGATCGCCCAGTTCGCGAACGCGCGGAAACCGTCGATGATGCCGTTGATCAGGCCGCGGAAGAAGTCGAAGACCTTGGTGACCGCCTCGACCAGCGCGTCGAAGGCCGCCTTGACCTTGGACTTGACCCAGCCCCACCAGCCCTCGGACTCCTCCTTCTTGCGGTCCTTCTCCTTCTGCGCCTTCTCCTCGGCCTCCCTCCGCTTGTCCTGGATCTTCTGGTTGTCCTCCTTACGGCGGTCCTCGACGTCCTGGTCGGCCTCCGTGCGCTTGCGGTCGATCCGGCCGGTCGTGTCCTGGTGCTCCGCGCCCGCGTCCCGGTCCGCGTCGGAGACCTCCCGGTCCTGCTCGGTGCGCCACTGCTCGCGCTCGGCCCGGACGTTGGCCGCCGCCTCGCCGCGTTCGCCCGCCTGGGCCTGGGCGTTGTCGGCCACCGCCTGGTCGATCTCGGCCTGGTTCCGCCGACGCGCCTCGGTCTCGCCCTGCCGCTGCTCCGTCTGGGCGGAGCCCAGGTGTCCCTGGCCCTGGGCGACCGCGGCCTGGATCTGCGGGCCGCGCTCCTGCCGCGCCACGAGGCCGATGCCGGGCTCGGCGGCCGACCCGGTGCCGACCGCGCGGCCGGCGCCGGTGCCCCCGGGGCCGCCCCCGCCACCCGGCACGGAGGCGGTGAGGGTCTCCTGCGGCACGTCCGGGTAGACGCGGTCCTCGCCCATCGGCTTGGCGGCGTCCTGTCGGCCGACGCCGAGGATCCTCGCGGAGCCCTCCTTGAGCCGCGCCGCCTGCGCGTCGGTCCGCTCCGGGTCGCTCTCCCCGGTCAGTTCGACCCTGGGCGCCCGGCCGACCGTGGTGTTCAGCGCCGGATCGGTCGAGGGCACGCCGTCGACCGCGCCCTGGAGCCGCTGCACCTCCTGCGGCGAGACCTGGCTGCCGGCGTCGTCGGCGACGTGCGGCGCGGCGACCCGGTCGCCGGGGTTTCGGCCCTCGACCTTCCTCCGCTCGACCTCCTGCTGCGCGCCGTCCGCGCCCGGGGGGCCGACCCGCTCCAGCCGCTCCGTCACCGCCTCGGCGGGCGGCGCGGCCTCGGGCGGGCCGGACCGGCTCCGGGTCTGCGGCGCTCCGGAGGGCCGCCGGACGGTCGGCGGGGCGGCTTCCAGCCGGGCGTGCTGCTCGGCGACCGTGCGGTCCACCGACCCGTCCACGCCGTCCAGCGTGGCGGCCATCCGGTCGGGCGGCAGGCTCGCGGCGGTGGCGAGGGCGCTCTGCGGGTCCTGGCCGGAGACGTCGGGCGGGGCGGGTTGCTCCTCCTGCTTGGCGGGGGCGCCCGCGCCGGTTCCGCCGCCGGCCGCGCAGCCGCCGCCGGCGGCGTCCGGCTCCGCCTCGGTGGTGGGCTGCTGCGGGCCCGCGCAGGCGCCGCCGCCGGCTTCCAGGGAGGCGTCCGGGGCGGGGCGGGCGGCGAGTCCGGCCGGGGTGTCGGCCTGCTCGGTGGCCGGGCCGGGGGCGGCGTCGGGCGCTGCGGTTTCGGGTGCTGCGGTTTCGGGTGCGGCTCCGGGCGCGGTGTCCGGGACGTCGGGGGGTCCGCCGGGGGCCTCGCCGCCGACCGGGCCTGCGGTCGTGCGGGCGGCGGCGGTGCGCTCCGGGGCGTCCCGTCCGGGCTCCCGTGCCTCCTCGGCGGGTGCTTCCGGCCCCTGGTCCGGCTCTCGGCCCGGCTCCTGGGCCGGCTCCTGGTCCGGCGGTTCCGGGGTGGTGGGTTCGGGCGCGCGGGGCCTCCGGTCCTGGGCCGGATCGGGGCCGATCTCCTGCTCGACCGGACGCTCCGGCTGGAGGCCGGGGCCGCCCCGGTCCTCGGTCTCCTCGCTCCCCTCGGGCTGCGCGGGCTGTGCGGCCTCCTCCGTGGCGGGAGCGGGCCCGGGGGGTGGCGCAGGCTCCTCGTCGGCCTCGGGCCGGCTCTCGCGCTCCTCCTGGACCTTGTCGGCCCTGGTCGCGGGCGGTTCGGGAAGCGCCGGCTCGTCGGCGTTCGCGGCGGGCACGCCCTCCGCCGCCGTCGGAATCCGGTCGACGGTCGGGACGGCGGACACCTCGGGGTCCGACGAGGGCAGGAAGTCCGCCGGTCCCAACTGCGGCTCGTCGGCGGCCGTCGGCGGCGGCTGTTCCCGCTCCGCGCCGGGGGAGTCGTGGACCTCGGCGTCCGCGCCGGGCTCCAGACCCAACGGCCGTTCTTCGTCGCGGGCCTGGTCCTGCGGGAGACCGCCCTCCGCCAGCCCGTGCCGGGTGAGCGGGCTGTCCGGGGCCTGCGCGATCGAATCCAGGCGCGCGGGCCGGACCGGCGCGGGCTGCGGGGGAGGCCCGGCGGCGGGCTCCTGCGGCGTCGTACCCGCCGAGGGCTGGGCGGCGGTGTCCGGTTGCCCAGCCACCGGCGTGTTGGCGACGGGGGCGGGCGCCTCCGGCTCGGGCGTGGGTTGCTCCGTCGGCGGAGCGTCCGGCGGCGCCTGTCGGCCGGTCCCGCCCTCCGGGGGCGGTTGCTGCTCCGTGTCCTGGGCCGCGTCCTGCTGCTCGTCTTGCTGCTCGTCCGGCCGGTCCGCCTCCTGGTCCGGTGGCCGGGCCTCCTCGTCGTGGTCCGGCTCGTCGTGGTCCGGCTCGTTGTCGTCCGGTTCGTTGTCGTCCGGTTCGTTGTCGTCCGGCTCGCGTTCCTCCTCCGGACGGTCGGCGGCCTCGGTGACCGGCTCGGGCGTCTGCGCGCCGTCCACGTCGGCCGGGCGGTGCTCGGCGGCCTCGACCAGCTCCAACAGGCGGGCGTAGTCCGAGGAGGGCAGCCGGTCCGCCAGCCGTTCGAGCACGGAGGCCTGCAACTCCGGGGCGAAGCGTGCGAGTTGAAGCCGGACCCGGCCGGAGGAGTCGGTCGGGTCACCACGCAGCGAGCGCAGGATTCCGGCTGCCAGCCGGTCGACCAGCGTGGCCGGATCGAGCCGCTCGGTGCGGAACCGGTCGGCGTCGACGGTCGCGTAGCGGAGCCAGCCCGGCGTGGCGGCGGGCGTCGCCGCCGCCGTCCGGTCGTCGCGCGTAGCGTGCTCGGCCTCCTGTTCGATCGCGTCCTGCGGGAGGCTGACCGCGCCCAGGTCCCGACCGGCCCGCAGCGCGCCGAGCGGGTTGGGGGCCTGGACGGTGTGCAGCAACTCATGGGTGAGCAGCCGTCGGCCGTCCTCGGCGGCCGGCCGGTACTTGCCCTCGCCGAAGAAGAGGTCGGGGCCGACGGCGACGGCGTCCGCGCCGATCAGCTCGGTCAGCGCGGCGGAGTCCCGGTCGGTGTGCACCCGGACCCGGCCGAGGTCGTGCCCGAGCCGCTCCTCCAACTCCCGGCGCAGGCCGGGATCGAGCGGCTGGCCTGCGCCGGAGACGATCTCCTTCGGCTCGGGCGTACGGGCCCTCGGCGTCCGCGTCCTCCGCTTGGCCGCCTCCTGCGCGGACTCCCTACCGGTCGCGATCCGGGTCACGCCCGCCCCCGTTCCGGCGGCCGGCCACCACCGGACAACCCGGCGTGCACGGCCCGGGCGAGCGCCGCCCCGAGCCGCTGCGGCGAGGCGTCGGCCGGCAGCGGCGGCAGCCCGGCGAGCAGATCCAACTCCCGGTCACCACCGTCCGCGAGCGCCACACCGCGCGCCTCGACCAGACGCGCCAGCTCGCCCCGGAACGCCACCACCAGCCGGTCCCGGTCGACCCGCGCGAACCCGTCGAGGACCAACTCGCCGATCTCGACCTCGATCCGTCCACCCCCGGCATCCCGCCGCCCCCCGGTCAGGTCCACCCGCCAGGGCTCCGGCTCCGGGCGCCCGGTTGTCGTGGCGGTCAGGGCGGTCGTGGCGGTCAGGGCGACCGGGTGCCGGGTCGGCGGTGGCCGGTCGTGGTCGGTGCTGAGGATCTGGTCGGCGGTCAGGTCCATCCGCAGACCTCCGAGGGCGTCAGTGAGCGTTCGAGCTTCAGGTACTCGGTGCGTGCGGCCGCCAGCAGGTGCCGCATCTGCAAGGGGCAGTCCTCGTCGGCGGCCTGGAAGGCGGCGGACAGGGCGATGTTGCGGATGGAGCCGCCGGTCACGGTGAGCTGGGCGAGGCGCTGCGGATCGAGGTCCTGGCGGGGGGTCCGTTCGGGGATGACTCGCCGCCAGATCTCGGCGCGCTCGGGGACGCCGGGGAACGGGAAGTCGACCACGAATCTGATCCGCCGCATGAACGCCGGGTCCAGTGCCTTCTTCATGTTGGTGGTGAGCACGGCCAGGCCCCGGTAGGCCTCCATCCGCATCAGCAGGTAGCTGACCTCCAGGTTGGCGTAGCGGTCGTGGCTGTCCTTGATCTCGCTGCGTTTGCCGAACAGCGCGTCGGCCTCGTCGAACAGCAGCAGGGCGCCGCCGCGTTCGGCCGCGTCGAAGACCCGCCGGAGGTTCTTCTCGGTCTCGCCGATGTACTTGCTGACGACCTGGGAGAGGTCGATGACGAACAGGTCCACCCCGAGCTGCCCGGCGACCACCTCGGCCGCCAGTGTCTTCCCGGTGCCCGACCCGCCGGCGAAGAGTGCGGTGACGCCGAGGCCTCGGCGCAGGACCGACTCGAAGCCCCACTCCTGGTAGACCGTGCCGCGCCGGCGGACGTGGGCGACGATCTCGCGCAGCGTCGCGCGTTGGCGCTCCGCCAGCACCAGGTCCTCCCAGCCGGCGCGCGGCTCGACCCGCCGGCCCAGCTCGTCCAGGGACATCCGGGCCTCCGCCAGTCCGGCGTGCCAGGCCAGCGGGCCGATGTCGCGGCCGTCCTCGGCCGCCCGCCGGGCGGTCGTCGCGGCGGAGCGGATCAGATGGGAGGGCAGCGAGAACTGGGCGGCCAGCGAGCGGAGTCCGTCCTTGGTGATCCCCGGCGCGCCGTCCAGCGCCGCCGTCCAGACCGCGAGCTGCTCCTCGGGGCCGAGCGGGGGCACGGTCAGCCGGGTGCGGTCCGAGGCCCCGGCCGGTGGGGGATCGTCGCCGGAGACGACCAGCGGTACCGCGAGGCTCGCGAGGAAGGACTCGGTGCCGTTCGGGGCGGACGGGCGGTCGCCGCTCTCCACCAGCAGGGCGGCCGGGATCAGGATCGCCTCGCGCTGCCACAGCCGGGCGAGTCGCTCGCGCTCGGCGGGGTCGGTGGGCAGGTCCTCGCGGTGCGCGGCGTAGAGGCCGAGGCCGGCGTGGCGGGCCGCCGTCGCCGCGATGTCCCAGCGGGTGCGGCGGTCGGCTCCGGTCAGTTCGGCGTGCGGCGGTCCGGACGGTTCGGCCGGTCCGCTCTCGGTCCACTCGCGCGCCAGTCCGGCCGCGCACCGCTCGTGCGGGCCGGGCAGCTCACCCGGCGGCCCGACCCGGGTGAGCAGGCCGTGCAGCCGCACGTCCAGGTAGGGCACGCCGACCAGGTAGTGCAGAACCCGCTCGTCGATCCGCAGCCGGGAGGTGGTGAGCGCGGTCTCGTCGTCCGGCTCGACCAGTCGGAAGCGGCGCAGCGGGCCGACCGGGGTGAGCGCGCTCCAGTGCGGTCGGTCGAGGGCGGCGAGGGCGAGCGAGAAGGTGGGGTAGCCGTGTCCGGGGTCGCCGCCCGCCGCCGCACACCGGGAGGCGGCGGTGGGGTCGACCGAGGGGGCGGCCGCCAGGACGAGGATGTCGCGCTCGAACGGGGTGAGCGCGAAGGAGGCCGTGAGCGTGTCCAGGGCGGTGGCGGCGCGCGCGGGCTCACCGGACGGCGGCGGCCCGTCGGTGCGGCCGGCCGCGTGTGCGTCGATCCGTTGGAGCACGGCCGCGACCGCGGCCGACAGCGCCCGCCGGTGCGGCTCGTCCGTCGGAGCCTCGCTGCTCGGCCCTCGGCGCGTGCTCATCTCTCCCCCCGTCCTGCGGTCAGTGGGTCAGGTCCACGACGGGCCCGGTGAAGGACCCGTCGCCGGACACCGTCAACTCGCTGGGCACGCCGTCCACCTGGACCCGGGCCAGGTACGCGGTCGGGCGTACGCCGACGACCGGCACCCGGACCTCGAACGGATCGGTGCGCGGCCGCCTCGGCGCGGGTACCCGGAACTGGTGGCTCGCCCCGGGCCGCCCGGCGGGCGGGTGCAGCTCGTCCAGCAGCAGCAGGACCTGCTGGTCGTCCCGGAGCGGCAGGTCCAGCCGGACGTTCAGCCGGGCCGAGACCCCGGCCGGGCCGTGGCCGCGGTCCGCCGTGCCGATCGGCGCGACGATCCTCGGCTGCCGGGCGAAGGTCTGCGCGTTGGACTCCACCGCGAGGTGGTCGGCGGCGGGCCGGCCGTCCAGCGCCAGTCCGTGCAGCACCTGCACCTGGTACACGCCGGGCGGCAGGTCCTCCGGGACGGCGACCACCAGGCGGTCGTCCCGGACGCCGCCCGGGGCGACCGTCACCCGCCGCTCGCCCAGCCGGGCCACGACCAGGTCCGCGCGCAGCCCGGAGCCGTCCACCACCAGCTCGCGGTCCTTGGTCACCGGCCCTTCCACGGGCGGGCCCTGGGACCCGGCCGGCCGGGAGAGCACCCGTTGGACGACCGGACCTCGGGACGGTACGGCCCGCACGGTGCGGCGCAGCACGGGCTTGCCGGCCACCGGATCGGCCTTGCCCTCCACCAGGACGGCGGTGGCCTGGTAGACGACGGACAGCGCGTACGGCGTCTGGAACAGCGTGGTCCAGAGCTTGGACATCTCGTCGACGTCCATCGGCGAGGGCGTGAAGCGCACCCGCTGCGGCGAGGCGGCCAGGTCCGTCCCCACCAGGTACGGCTGGGCGGCCGCCTCGTCGATCAGCTGCCGGGACAGCACCGGCTGTTCGGCCAGCGCCCGGACCACGCAGCCGAGCAGCCGCTGGCCGACCAGCTGGGACTCCTCGCCGTAGCAGCTGATCAGGTAGTGCAGGTCGAGGGCGGCGGCCGGCCGGGTCAGCAGGGTGCCGTCGCTCGCGCGGGTGGGCGCGTCGAGGTTGCGCAGCGAGGCGTTGGGCGTGACCTGGTAGAGGAAGACGGTGATGGCCGGGTCGCTCGGCGGCTCGGTCGGCGGTTTGCGGGCGCCGACCTCGACGGCGAACGGGATGTCGGGCGAGAGCGCGCGGGTGATGAGCAGCCGCAGCGCCTCGCTCACGGTCGCGATCGCGAGGTGGTTGCTCATGGGCCCGCCCGTCCGGTCATGAGGGCTCCCGGTCGAGGTACCGGTCGAGGGCGAGGGCCGGGGCCGGCCGGCTCGCCTCCGGCCGGCGCGGGGCGGCGGGGGCGCGCTCGGCGGCCCTGACCTCGACCCGCCCGATCTGGACCCGCACCACCCGCTCGACCGGCCGTTGCCGACGGCGGCCACGCCCGCCGTCGGTGCTGCCCGGGGAGGCCGCCGCGGTGGCCAGCCGTCCGGGTGACGGTGCGACGGCGGGCCGTGGCGCGGCGGACGGCGCCCCGGCGGACGGCTCGGGGGCGGCCGTCCGGGGCGGTGCGGTGAGGGGGGCGGCGTTGACCGGCGGTGCGGCCGTCGGACGGGCGGCCGCCGTCCGCGCCGGTGGCTCGACGGCCGGCGCGGTGGCGGCGGGGGCGATCGGTGGCGCGACCAGCAGCGGCGTGCGCGGCAGCGGAAGGACGGGCACGGCGGCCGGCCGGTGGTCGCCGACCGCCACCCGGGGCGTCCCGCCGGTCGGGGCCGTGGCCGGTGGCGCAGGTCGGGGGAGCGGCCCGGGAACGGGCGGCCGGCCGGGGACGACCGGCTCCTCGCCGACGGTCATGGGCGTCCGCGCCGGCCCGAGCGTCTCGATCCGTTCGAACGGCCCCGGCAGACGCGGGCGCACCCGTACCCCGGTCCCGGCCCGGTCCCGGACCGGGTCGCCCTTGTTCAGCAGGCGGTCGAAGTGGTCAGGCATCTGCACACAGCTCCAGGTAGTAGCGGCGCCGCAGCGGGGTGAGCGCCAGGATCTCCGTCTCGCTCCAGCCGTAGGCGGCGGCCAGCAGATGGACGTCGAGCAGGGTGGCCCGGGCCCAGTCGTCCAGCTCCTCCCAGAGGTAGGAGGCGATGTCCAGCTCGGCGAGGGCCTGCCCGCCGCACGCGGGGCAGCTGAGGTTCAGCCGGACGTCGGCGCAGGGGTCGGCGGCGGAGGCGGCCTCGGCCATGCGCCGCTGGACCGGTTCGGGGAGTTGACGGGCGCTCACCGGCCGCCCGTCGTGCTCGGCGGTCAGCACGCACCGCTCCAGGAGAACGGCCCTGGCCAGGCCCTCGGGGGCCTGTTCGGCGGCGGCGAGGTCCCCGGGGGTGGCGGGCCGGAAGCCGACCAGCCAGCCGTCCAGCTCCACCCGCAGCGGCCCGGTGACCGGCGGCGCGGCACCGGCCACCTGCCCGGCGTCGAAGGCGAACTCCATCTCCTCCCGGCAGCCCGGACAGCCGATCCGCACGGCGAGCCGCTCGCCGAACAACTCGGCCCGCAGACCGAACAGTTCGGCGTCCCGCTGTCCGAGCGGCACGGCCAGCAGCTCCTCCGCCCCGGCGCCGGGCCGGGCGACGGTGTGCAGCAGCAGTGCCCGCCCGGTGCGGCCGGCCGCCAGTCCGGCCTCCCAGGTGGCCAACAGCGCGGCCTGTCCGGTGGGTTCCATGGCGCACCGCTCAGGCCGGCTGCTGGAACGACGGTTCTTCCGGCTCGGGCGTCTCCTCGTCCCGTTCCCAGCCCTCCACCTCCAGCTTGAGGCTCTGGATCGCCACCGCGTTGGCGTTGGCGTCGAGTTCGCCGAGCACCTGGTACTCGCTCGGCCAGGCCCGGTACAGCTTATGGGCGACCGCCACCTGGCCGGCCTCGTTGAGCACCTGGATGACCAGGTCCTTGCGGAAGTCCCGCAGCGAGACCTCCGCCCCGCGGCCCGCGCCGACCATCCAGACCTTGTTGGCCCAGCGGTCGAACTCCGGGTCGTGGGTGACGCCGCGCTCCAGGGTGACCGCCTCGAAGTCGGTGCGCCCCGGCGACTTCCGCGGCGCGCTCGGATCGCCCCCGCTGCGGTGCTTCACCACCTCGGTGGTGCGCTTCAGCGGGCTGACCTTGCTGATTCCGGCGACCACCCGGCCGTCCCAGACGACCAGGAACTTGAAGTTCTTGTACGGATCGAATCGCTGCGGATTAACGGTGAACTCGACCATGGAGATCCTAAACCTCGAACTGTCCGGCGAGCTGCTCGATCTTGACGATCACGAATTCCGCGGGTTTCAGCGGTGCGAATCCGACCACGACGTTCACCACCCCGCGATTGATGTCGTCCTGCGTGGTGGTGTCCTTGTCGCACTTGACGAAATAGGCCGAGCGCGCGGAGGTGCCCTGGAACGCGCCCTGCTGGAACAGGGAGTGCAGGAACGCGCCCACGTTCAACCGGATCTGCGCCCACAGCCGCTCGTCGTTGGGCTCGAACACGACCCACTTGGTGCCCCGGTAGAGGCTCTCCTCCAGCATCAGCGCGAGACGCCGCACCGGGACGTACTTCCACTGCGAGCCGAGCGCGTCGGCGCCGGCCATGGTCCGGGCGCCCCACGCCACCGGGCCCACCACCGGGAAGGTCCGCAGGCAGTTCACCGCGAGCGGGTTCAGCAGCCCGTTCTCCCGGTCCGTCAGCGGGACGGTCAGCGCCCGCACCCCCGGAAGGACGGCCTCGGTGCCCGCCGGAGCCTTCCACACGCCGCGCTGGGCGTCGGTGCGCGCCATCACCCCGGCGAGGGTGCCCGACGGCGGGAAGGCGCGCAGCCGGCCGGTGAGCGGGTCGACCAGCTCCAGGTGCGGGAAGTAGAGCGCCGCGTGGTCGCTGCGCACCGAGTCGAAGGCGGACAGTCCGGCCCGGGCGGCGTCCAGCGTCGTCCACGCCTGCGGCGAGTCGACGATCAGGAACATCCGCTTCTCCACACAGAGCGCCTGGGCGGCCGAGACGACCGTGACGGCGTCGTCGACGTCGGCGTAGCCGGCCAGTTCCGGCAGCACCAGCAGATTGACGTCCTGCACGTCGCGCAGGGCCTGGATGCCGGTCTTGGCCGCCTCGCTGCCGATCAGGTCGGTCAGCCCGGGCGCCCCGCCGTCCTGGCCGCCGGCGAGGGCGAGCACCGGCGGGTTGACCGAGCCCTCCAGCCCGAGGTTGTTGGCCGCCTCGCCGAGGAAGCGCACCACGTCGGCCGGGTCGGTGGAGCCCGCGACGACCTGGATCCGCCGGCCGAACACGCTCACCCTGGTGCCCGCGAAGGCCCGCCGGCCCGGGGCGTCGGGCAGGGCGCGCAGCTTGCGCTCCAGCAGCAGGGCGAGTTCGGCGACGGTGGCCGGGGCGGCGCCGTCCACGGCCGGCTCGTGGATCCTGAGGGTCCGCGAGACGTCGCCGATCTTGACCTGGATCTCCTGGGTGAGGTCCGGCAGCGTCGCCGCGAACGGCTTGGAGACGGTGCCCACCGGGTCCGGCCGGCTCTCCGCCAGGACCTTCACCCGGACGACCGCCGAGCCGCCGTTCACCACCGTCTCGGCGAACCGGGGGTCGGCGGGCCGGACCGAGAGGTCCGCGTAGGACTCCCGGACCGCGCCCGAGGTGTCGAACACCTGGAGGTTGAAGGTCTCGCCGGGGGTCGGCGTCCGGTAGTCCACGGCGACCCGCAGCGCCGTGCCCCAGAGTCCCGGCTCGACGGCCGTGACCTGCAGCGCCGGCGTGGCGGTGGAGGTCTGCGTCGAGTCCAGCGTGACGCCCGCGGCGGCGCCGGTGCCGGCCGCCGCGACCCGCACCACGACCCCGATCGAGCCCCCGTTGAGGAAGAACTGCTGGACGGCGTAGCTGACCGGGCTCTGGCTCGCGAGCCCGCCGAAGCGGCGTTCGAAGTCCGCGAAACTGGTGATGGTGACGGGCTGGTTCAGCGGGCCGCGCCGGGTGGCCCCGACGAAGGCGGTGACCGAGGTGCTCACCGTGGTGATGGTGCGGACACCACTGGGAAGCTCTTCGATGTAGACGCCGGGATAGGTCGGTGTCGTCGGCAATTCCCCCTCCGTTCACTTCGTGCGTCAAGGGTCTCGGAATTGACGGCCCCCGACTTCTTGATGCGTGGTCGGCAGGGTAAGTTTCATATTCGGCCGGCGGTCCGTCAACTGGAATTTAAAAGAGTAATTGTATTACCGGAGCCGTTGAATCTCATTGCCCGGGGTTGCGGAGCGAAATGGTCCGCAACCCCGCGCCGGTGCCCGGCGTGCGGCCGGTCAGCCGCCTTCGGGCACGTTCCGGTGGTCGCTCGGGGCCGCCGTGGCACCCGAGGGCGCCGGCGGCCGGTAGGACGGCGGCCGGGCGGCCCCCAGGAACCAGCCCCAGGACGTGCCGAACCGGTGCTCCAGGTACCGGAACGCCGCGTAGTAGACCGTGCCGAAGCCGGTGACCAGGGCGGCGGTGACGGAGGCGTCGTCCAGCCGGATGCCGAGCCGCGCCCCCTGCACCACGAGGAACGCGACGACGTACGGCACGCACGTGCGCCACAGGGAGAGGGTGAGTTGGTACATGCGGTCCTCCTCGGCCGACACCGGCCGGACCGGGTCGGCGAGTTGATGCCGGGTATGCCGCCGACCTGCTGCCCGGCGCAACCACCGGGTACACCCCGTCCGCGCCCGTCCCGCCCGCCGCACGGCACCTCCGTCCGGCCGCCCCGGCGGAGCGGGCCGTCCGCACACCCCCGATGCGCCCCGCCGGGGCGCCGCGCGGCCGTTGCCACGGCCCCCGCGCACCGCCTCCGCGGGCCGCCGCACCGCCGACCCGGCGCGCGGACCGGCGTGCGGAATCGAGCGGGCGGCCCCATCCCCGGCCCGCGCGCCCCCCGGCCCGCCCCCGGCCCGCGCGCCCCCGGAGCACCGGCCGTCGGCGGGCGACACGCCGCCGCCCCCGACGGGAACGCCCGTCGGGGGCGGCGGAGCGGGTGGAACCGGTCGGTCAGACGCCGGTCACCGCCACGGTGGTGACCGGGTCGATCGGGCCGGCCGCACCCGGGGCCTGGGTGTCCATCCAGCCCGACCAGCGGCCGAGGGCGTAGTCGCCGTTGGCGTTGTAGACCCGCCCGCCGGAGACGCCGAACAGCCGCAGGCTGTTGCCGGTGTAGGTGACGGCGAGCCTGGTCAGCGGCGCGGTCTGCCCGGTGACGGCCGAGACGTCGCCCCAGCCGTTCCAGGTGCCGGCCGCGTAGTCGGCGGTGGCCTGCTTGATCCTGCCGTCGACCAGGGCCAGCACGTGCTGCTGCGAGCCGACGGCGACGGCGGACAGGCCGGTGATGGTCCCGTTCAGCGGGCCGACCGCGCCGTTGATGTCGCCGTAGCCCCAGACGCCGCGGTTGTAGTCGGCGTCGGCGCTGTAGATCTTGCCGTCGGCCCCGACACCGTTGATGTGCATCACGTTGCCATTGGCGGTCGCCGTGATCCGGTTCAGTGCGCCGGGGGACAGGCCGAGCACGCCGGAGATGTCACCCCAGGGGTACCAGCGGCCCTCCGAGTAGTCCGCGGCGGCCTCCAGCAGGCGGCCCCCGGAGACCACGACCACGTGCATCCTGGTGCCGGTGGCCGCGACCGTCACCTCGGTCACGGGCGAGGACAGCGGACCGGCCGCGCCGTTGACCTGGAGGTCGTACCAGGGGGTCCACTCACCCGTGTAGAGGTTCCGGTCGGCGGTGTAGACATGCCCGTTGGCGACCGTCACCGCGTGCAGCTGGCTGCCCATGTACAGCATGGCGAAGCTCTGGTTCGGGTCCGCCGGGCCACCGACGGCCGGGGCCGCGTGGTACTTCTCCCAGACGCCGCGGGTGTAGTTGGCGCCCGCGTTGACCGGGCCGCTGCTGGTCTGCGCCAGCAGCTGCACCCGCTCACCGCTGGCCAGCACGTCGGTCTTCGCCGGCACCAGGTCGACGTCGGCGGACGAGACGAAGGCGAGCCGGTGGTTGTACCGGATCGGGTAGTACGTGACGCCGCCCTGGACCCAGCTGCGGTCTCCCGGTGCGCTGCCGTTGATGGTCGGGTTGTAGTAGAAGGCGCCCGCCACCGGGGTGGTGGAGGCCGGCACGTACTGCTGGCCGGCGGGCAGGGTGTAGTTCAGCGCGACGATGTTCGGGTTCGGCGCCGGGACGCCGAGCGCCGCGTAGGCGCCGTACTCCGGGTAGGAGCGGCCGTAGACCGCGACGCTGCTCAGTCCGGCCTTGGGCGTCAGCACGTACTGGCCGGGGCGGTTGTCGGCGGCGGCCATGGTGCCGTCGTTCCAGAACCAGGCCTTGCGGCCGTTGTACCAGATGGCGGTCCACTGCCCCTGGATGTCGGCCACCACGTAGCTGGTGCCGGCCGCCGCCTTGTCGCTCCAGTCGGAGGCGTTCAGGGTGGCGTTTCCGATCAGCGGGCCGGCGGGGGAGGCGTGCAGGTAGACGAAGTTCGCCGGCTGGGACGCGACGTTGTTGATCGGCGGCCGGTAGGCGTTGGAGAACGGCGGGTTGATGGTGATCCGGCCGCCGATCACATAGCCCTGGTCCGGCGACACGTGCCCGCCGACCAGGTCCATGTAGTGGTTCCAGTCCCAGAAGGTGCCCGGGTCCCAGTGCATGCCGTTCACCGAGCTCTGGACCGGTCCCGGAACGTCGTCGTGGCCGATGATGTGCTCGCGGTCGAGCGGGACGCCGAAGCGGTCGGCCAGGTAGCGGGTGAGGGTCGCCGAGGACTGGTACAGCTGCTCCGAGTACCAACTGGCCCCGCTCAGCGCGAAGCCCTCGTGCTCGATGCCCACGCTGTGCATGTTGAGGCTCTTGTTGCCGGCGTGCCAGGCGATGTTCTTGTTCGCCACCATCTGGGTGACGTGCCCGTCGCTGGAACGCAGCAGGTAGTGCGCGCTCGCCAGGGTGGCCGGGTTCTGGAAGGTGGCCAGCGAGCCGTTGTAGCCGCCCTCGGTGTCGTGGATGACGATGTAGTCGATGTCCACGCCGCTGCGGTTGGCGATCGAGTAGTTGCCGAAGTCGCTCACGTCGGTGCTGTTCTGCGCGTACGCGGCCGGGCGGAAGTCGCAGCCCAGCGTGGCCGGGCACTCGATCGGGTCGGCGGCCGCGGCGGCCGCCACGGCAGCACCGGCGGCTTCGGGGTTCCCGGCCGCCGGGGCGGCACCGGCGGTTTCGGCGCTGAGGGGGGCGGTACGGGCGGAGTCCTGCGTCGCGGGCGCGCGCCCCACCCCGCGGTCGACCGCCGGGCTGTGCGCGGCCGCGGCCGGGTCCGCGGCGAGCGTCAGCCGCTGGCCCTCGGAGGTGGTCCGGGTGGCGCCGACCTTGAGGGTGCCGAACACCCGGTCCGCGAACTCCCGTCCCTCGGCGGAGCCCTGGCCCTCCGAACCGCCGTTGCTGAAGCGGACCACCGCTCCGTACCAGGCGGCCGGATCGGCGGACTGCGACGCCTTCGCCCCGCGCTGCTGTTCGGCGAGGAGCGCGGCGCCGCCGCGGATGCTCTGCAGGGTGTTCTCGCGCAGCTCCGCCGCCGGCCGGCCGATCAGCCTGGCCGCGGCGTCGAGGGTGTGCAGCGCGGGGCTGTCGACCGGGGGCGCCGGTGCGGGCACCGGCTTGCGCGCCGCCGACGGGGTGCCCTCACCGCGCTGGTCGACCTCCGGCTGGGCGGCGGCCTGGGCCGCCGCGACCGCCGCCAGGTCGACCTGGGTGAGGCCCATGACGTTGTAGTTGCCGGTGGTGCTCGGACGGCCCTGGTGCGACTCCCAGCGTGTCTGCTGGTAGGAGACCGCCAGCAGGATGCTCTCGGGGACCTTGAACTCCTTGGCGGCCGCGGCGAACTGGGCCTGGAGCCCGGTGGCCGGCGCGACCGGGGCGGGCGGGGCCGCCACGGCGAGGGTGGCACCGCCCGCCGCCATGCCGAACGCGGCCGCCGAGGCCGCCGCGGCCACGGCCACGGTCGCGCGGAGCGGCGAACGTGGTCGCTTTATACGAGATCGATGGGTCAAGAGTTGTCCCGACCTTCCCTGTTGGACCGGATCTGATCGATCGGGAACGTATCAGCGGTGACCGACAGGAGCGTACCCGGGCCGGACCGCCGTTCGGCGCTCATCGCCCTCGTCCTCCGGCGGTGTCCGACCGGGGCCGCTCCGGGGACGGGCCGGGGACGGGGCCGGGAACCGGGTGGATCAAGAAGCGTTCCGTGATCGAGATCCCGTACCGCGGCCGCTCCCGGACCGATAACGTCTGCTCAGGGGCGTGCGGCGGGGACGGCCGCGCCCGGCGCGGAGGGGAGTGGGGCATGCAACCGTTGGCGGCGGACGATCCGCGGCAGGTGGGCGAGTACCGGTTGCTGCGGCGGCTCGGAGCCGGCGGGATGGGCCGGGTCTACCTCGGCCGGACCACGGGCGGGCGGACCGTCGCGGTCAAGGTGGTCCGTCACGACCTCGCCGGGGACCCGGAGTTCCGCGCCCGGTTCCGCCAGGAGGTGGCGGCCGCCCGGCGGGTCGGCGGTGCCTGGACGGCGCCGGTCCTGGACGCGGACACCGAGGGCGGACAGCCCTGGGTGGCCACCGGCTACGTCGCCGGGCCCGCGCTCACCACCGCCGTACGGGACTTCGGGCCGCTGCCCGGGCCGGCCGTCCGGACCCTCGGCGTCGGCCTTGCCGAGGCGCTCGCCCATCTGCACGGCCTCGGGCTGGTGCACCGGGACGTCAAGCCGTCGAACGTGCTGCTGACCCTGGACGGACCGCGGCTGATCGACTTCGGCATCGCCCGGGCGCTGGACACCACCACCGGGCTCACCCGGTCCGGCCAGGTGTTCGGGTCGCCGGGCTTCATGTCGCCGGAGCAGGCGCACGGGCTGCCCGCCGGGCCGGCCAGCGACGTCTTCTCGCTGGGCGCGGTGCTCGCGTACGCGGCGACGGGCACCATGCCGTTCGGCTCCGGGGTGAGCGCGCCCGTGCTGCTCTACCGGGTGCTGCACGAGGAGCCCGACCTCGCCGGGCTGTCCGGCCCGCTGGAGTCCGTCGTCCGCGACTGCCTGGCCAAGGACCCGTCCGCCCGCCCGACGCCCGCCCGGCTGCGGGAACTGCTGGACGGCGACGGCGACGGCGACGGCACGGCCGCGGCCCGGCCGGGGCGCGGGGACTGGCTGCCGACGCCGCTGGCGGCGGCGGTCGGGCGCAGCGCCGTGCAGTTGCTGGACCTGGAGGAGGAACGGGCGGCGGTGGCCGCGCCCGCCCCGGAGGCGGCGGCCGGGGCACCCGGCGGGGGCTGGACGGTCGCCGAGGCGGCGAGGCCCGCACCCGCCGGCGGCGCGCCCGGGTTCGGACCGCCCGCCCCGCAGGGCTTCGGCCCGCCGCTCGCGGGACCTGTCGGACCTGTCGGACCCGTCAGACCTGCCGGACCTGCCGGACCTGCCGGACCGTACGCCCCGACCCCGCTCCCGACCCCGCTCCCGTCCGCGTTCCCGCCGCCCGGCCACGGGCCGTACGCCCGGCGGCCGCGCGACCGCCGGGGCTACGGCGTGCCGGCGGCCGTCCTGGTCCTCGTGCTCCTGCTCGGCGGCGGCTACCTGCTCGTCGACCGGCTGCGCGACAAGGACGGCGGCAGCGCGAACCCCGCGCGGGGTGCCGTCCCCGCGAAGTTCCTCGGCACCTGGGTCGGCGAGCGCACGGCCGCCAACGGTGACGTCACCACCGTCACCGTCACCATCAACCAGTCGGAGCAGAACGAGGAGAGGAGCACGATCCGCGCCGAGACGCCGAAGACCGGCATCTGGTGCGAGGGTGCGTGGAAGCTCAGTTCGGTCGAGGAGGACGAGGTCTCCTACGCGTCCCGGACGACGGACTCCTCGCCCGGCGCCGAGTGCATCACCGACAGGTCGACCTACCGCCGGATCACGATGCAGCCGGACGGCACCCTCCACTACAACATGGACCTGATCAAGTCGGACCAGTACGTGGTCCTGCGGAAGCTGCGCTGAGGCCGTCCTCGAACCCCCGTGCGGACGATCCGGAACCGATCACCCCGTCCGCCCGTCATCCCCACGGGGACCGCCACCGGCTCGACACCCCTTCCGCTCTTCACCGCCGAGGTCCGAGGAGATCCATGGCCGACACCGTCAGCTCACTCGCCGCCCGTCTTCACGAGGTGCTGGTGGATCTCCTGACCAGGGGAGCCCCCGCGGCCGGGACCAGGGGCCTCCACGACGTCATGGCGCGCGCCACCGCGCTCGGCCCCGACGGCGACTGGCTCGTCGCCTCGGGCCACGCGAGCCTCGCCGGGCTGGCCTGCATGCAGGGGCAGGCGGACCTCGCGATCCTCCACCTGGAGGCCGCGGTGTCCGGCGGCTTCAACGACTGCGTCTCGCTCCACACGCCCCCCGTGCTCCCGCTGCACCACGACCCCCGCTTCCAGGCGCTCTACCGGCGGATCCGCGTCACCGAGGCCGACCTCGACGAGTTCTTCTGGATGCACCAGGAGATGCAGATCATGATGAGGGACGCCCAGCAGGCGAGCGTCGACAACATGGGCCGCTACGACACCGGCGTCGCCCTGCTCCCGCAGGCCCCGCTGCCCACCCGCGAGCCGGACACCGTCGGCGTCCTGATCACCCGCATCGACCTCGCGGCCGCCCAGACCGCCCTCCAGCAGGCCGCCCTGAAGGCCGACTTCCAGCGCAGCTCCGGCAACACCAGCCTCAGCCTCATCGACGACACCTGGGACTACGCCCGCGCCAGGCGCGACGCCTGGAGCGCCGACGCCCTCGACTCCCAACGCCTGCGCGCCTCCGAGGCCCGCGCCTTCGTCGAACGCCCCGGCGCCGGCACCACCCTCGGCCCCTGCCCCCCACTGGGCTCGATCCGCTACCCGTCCTGAGGGCCCCGGCGCGGGCCGGTTCCCCGGCGGCCGGGAATCCGCTGATCCCGGCGGAGAACTACTGGAGCTTGCGTTCGACGCATTCCAGCACGATGTGCCAGGCGGAGTCGGGGTGGGCGAGGGCGACCGGGTCGGCGGCCTCCATGAAAGTACGGAGCCGGTCCTCCGCGCGGGGCGTGAAGCCGTCGGCGTCGGACTCGAAGTCGTAGTTGGGCCGCTCCACCTCCAGCGCGTGCAGGAAGTGGGCGAACACGTCGATGCCGCTGTTGAGGATGCAGGGAGCACCGCTCTCGGGGATGCAGTAGACCGTGCCGTCCACCACGTCGAGCGCCACGTTGTCGTAGCCGATGCCGCCGACCGTCATCCAGGTCGACGTGTCCACCGTGAGCCTCGGGTACTTCGCCGCCAACTCCGACGCCCCCGCCTCGCCGACGAGCGTGACGACGCCCTCGGCGAGTGCCTCGTCCAACTCCAGCCACCTGCAGTATTCGTCCGGCAGGCCGACGTCCCGGAGGAAGGCCCGGGTGGGCCCGTGCGGAATCACCGCGAGCGCGGCCTCGTCGAGCGTGACGAGTTCGCCGGCGTCGAACACGGACTCCATCATGCTGCGGTCGACCAGCGGGCTCATGCCGGGAGTTCCTCCATGTCGTCGGAGACGGTGACGTCCCCGAACCCTACCGAGGGCCGGTTGCCCGGCATGCGGCCGTGGCGATCCGGAGGCCCGTCGTGGAGGACACCGCGCGGACCGCCCGGGTGTGGCCGTCGGCGGGCAAGGGCGGTCCGTTCGCGCGGAGGTTGCCGGTTCACCGGCCGGAAGGGCCGGCGGCTGTCAGGCGGCGAGGCGGGCGAGGAGGAGGCGGGCGCGGCGGGACTTGGCTTCGGCGCGGGTCTTCAGGCGCAGGGCGTGGGCGAGGCGGTGCTGCTCGGCCTCGCGCATGCGCTCGTTGATGAGGGCGCGGGCGGTGTCGAGGTGGTAGTCCATGGCGGTTGTCTCCCCCTGCCGGTGGGTGGCCTGCCGATGCCTTCAGCATCAGCCCCAAGGCCCCCTTCTGCCTATGATTCTACATCAATATTTGAGGAGTGGTCGCCAAATCGCAGTCGTGGCGGGTTGTTGGCCTGCTGTTTGAAGGCTATTTGATCGTCAGTCCGTGGGATGGGCGCAGGCCAGGCGGGCGCCGGCGGTGGTGAGCCAGTGGGGTGCGCGGGCGCGGGCGTCGGCGGGGTCGCCGGCGAGGTGTACGAGGGTGAGGGCGCCGGGATCGGTGGACTCACCTGCGACGATCCTGGTGGCGACGGCGGCCCGGTGGGCACGGGCGAGGACCTCGCCGACCGCCTTGCCGAGCAGGCTGGTGGTGTCGAAACGGCCCTCGCCGGTGATCACCAGGTCGGCGCCGGCGAGGGCGCTGTCGAGTCCGGTCAGCTCGGCGACGGCCGCCGCGCCGGGGACCACCCGGGCGCCCCAGGCGGCCACCAGGCCGTAGGCGGTGCCGCCGGCCGCGCCCGAGCCGGGGAGGGACGGGTCGCCGCCGAGTAGGCCGGCGAAGCGTCGCAGCCCCGCCTCCAGGAGGGCGATCGCGGCCGGGTCGGCGCCCTTCTGCGGTCCGTAGACCGCGGCCGCTCCGGTGGGGCCGAGCAGCGGGTTGGTGACGTCGGTCAGCAGCCGGACGCCGCCGGGCGGGGCGGTGCGCAGGGCGGTGCGGTCCAGCCGGTCGGCCCGGGGCAGGGCGCCGCCGCCGTCCGGGAGCGGGGCGCCGGTGTCGTCCAGCAGCCGCAGGCCGAGGGCGGCCAGCAGTCCGGCGCCGCCGTCGGTGGACGCGGAGCCGCCGAGCGCGACGGTCACCCGCCGCGCGCCGGCGTCCAGTGCGGCGGCGATGGTCTCGCCGGTGCCGCGGGTGCCGGCGGTGAGCGGGGCGAGGTCGCCGCCGAGCAGCGGCAGGCCGCCGGTGTCGGCCAGTTCGACCAGCGCGGTGCCGTCCGGCAGCAGCGCGTAGCGTCCGGTGACCGGCCGCCCGTCGGGGCCGGTGCAGCCGGGGACCGGGTGCAGGACCGCGCCGGGGAGGGCCGCCGCGAGCGCGTCGAGGGTGCCCTCCCCGCCGTCGGCCATCGGACGGATCAGCAGTTCGTCGTCCGGCCGCACCGAGCGCCAGCCGGCGGCCAGGGCCAGCGCGGCGTCCCGGGCGCTGACGGTGCCCTTGAAGGAGTCGGGCGCGACGACGACCCTCACGGCCGGGCCAGGTGGGTGAGGTGGCGCTCGATGAGGGTGCGCAGCGTCAGTTCGCCCGGGGTGTCCCAGATCTCCTGGTTGAAGATCTCGACCTCGATCCAGCCGTCGTACCCGGCGGCGGTGACCAGGTCGGTGAGGGCGCGGAAGTCGATGTGGCCGTCGCCGACGTGGCCGCGGCCGAGCAGGGCGTCGGCGGGCAGCGGCAGGGTCCAGTCGCACACCTGGTAGGAGGCGATCCGGCCCTCCCGCCCGGCGCGGGCGATCTGCTCGGGCAGCGCCGGGTCCCACCAGACGTGGTAGCTGTCCACCACGACGCCGACCTGCCGGGCGGGGTGCGGGGCGGCGAGGTCGAGCGCCTGGCCCAGGGTGGAGACCACCGCCCGGTCGGCGCAGAACATCGGGTGCAGCGGCTCGATCGCCAGCCGTACGCCGAAGTCACCGGCGTGCGGGGCGAGCTCGCCGAGCAGGTCGGCGACGGCGGCGCGGGCGCCGGCCAGGTCGCGGCTGCCGGCCGGCAGACCGCCGACGACCAGCACCAGGGTGTCGGTGCCGAGTTCGGCGGCCTCCTCGATCGCCTGGAGGTTGTCGGCGAGCGCGGCCCGGCGCTCCTCGGGCCCGTCGGCGGTGAGGAAGCCGCCCCGGCAGAGGGTGCTGACGGCGAGCCCGGCGTCCCGGCACAGCTTCGCGGAGCGGGCCAGGCCGGTCTCGGCGACCTTGTCGCGCCACAGCCCGATGGCCGGGATGCCGGCGTCCACGCAGCCGCGTACGGCCTCCGGGAGGCTCCAGCCCCGGGTGGTGATCTGGTTGAGGGACAGCCTCGCGAGGCCGTTCGGCGTGTCGGTGGTGCCCGTGGCGCCGCTCATGCCGTCACCCCCGCGACCGCGAGCAGCCGGCGCATCCGGTCGGCCGCGAGGTCCGGGTCGGGGAGCACCCCGGCCGCGTCCGCGAGGCGGAACAGCTCCACCAGGTGGGGCACCGAGCGCCCGCTCTGCGCACCGCCGACCATGGTGAAGTGGTCCTGGTGGCCCGCCAGCCAGGCGAGGAGGACCACCCCGGTCTTGTAGTGGAAGGTCGGCGCGGCGAACAGGTGCCGGGCCAGCGGCACGGTCGGCGCGAACAGTTCGTCGTAGCGGTCGAGGTCGCCCTCGTCGAGCGCCCGCAGCGCCGCCGCGGCGGTGGCCGCGATCGGGTCGAAGACGCCCAGCAGGGCGTGGCTGTGGCCGAGTTCGTCGCCGCGGATCAGCTCGGGGTAGTGGAAGTCGTCACCCGTGTACATCCGCACACCGGCCGGCAGGGCGCGGCGCAGGGCGATCTCCCGGTCGGCGTCCAGCAGGGAGACCTTGATGCCCTCGATCCGGTCGGCGTGCGCGCCGATCAGCTCCAGCACGGTGGCGGCGGCCGTGTCGAGGTCGGTGGAGCCCCAGTAGCCGGCCAGCGCCGGGTCGAACATCTCGCCGAGCCAGTGCAGCAGCACGGGCCGCTCGGACTCGGCGATCAGTCCGCCGTACACCTCCAGGTAGTCCTCCGGACCGCGGGCGGCGGCGGCCAGGGCGCGGCTGGCCATCAGGATCGGCTGGGCGCCGGCCTCCTGGACCACGGCCAGCTGCTCCTGGTAGGCGGCCCGGACGGCGGCCAGCGGGTGGGGGCCGGGGGCGAGCTGGTCGGTGCCGACGCCGCAGGCCAGCCGGCCGCCGCAGGCGCGGGCGGCGGCCCCGGAGCGGGTGATCAGCTCGCGGGTGGCCGGCCAGTCGAGGCCCATGCCGCGCTGGGCGGTGTCCATCGCGTCGGCCACGCCGAGGCCCAGCGACCACAGGTGGTGGCGGAAGGCGAGGGTGGCGTCCCAGTCGACGGCGGCGGGGGCGCCGGGGGCGTTCTCGCCCAGTGGGTCGGCGACCACGTGGGCGGCGGCGAAGGCCGTCCGCGAGCGGGCGGGGCCGGGTGAGCCGGGCAGGGCGGACAGGGCGGCGGCGGGCTCGCGCAGCCGGATCCGGCCGTGGCCGGGCAGGTCGATCTCGGTCATGGTGTCAGCGCAATCGTCTCGTCGGCGGCCGGGTACGCGGCGGCCGGGTCCGTGGTGGCCTGCTGTTCGGCGGCCGGCCGGGGTGCGGCCGGCGGACCGTCACAGGGTCAGCTCGGGGACGTCCAGCCGGCGTCCCTCGCGTGCGGAGCGCAGGCCGAGTTCGGCGAGCTGCACGCCCTTGGCGCCCTCCAGCAGGTCCCAGTGGTACGGGGAGCCGGTGGCCACATGGCGCAGGAACAGCTCCCACTGCGCCTTGAAGCCGTTGTCGAACTCCTCGTTGTCCGGCACCCGCTGCCACTGCGCGCGGAACGGCTCGGTCGCCGGGAGGTCGGGGTTCCAGACCGGCTTGGGGGTGGCGGCACGGTGCTGGAAGCGGCACTCGCGCAGCCCGGCGACGGCGCTGCCCTCGGTGCCGTCCACCTGGAACTCCACCAGCTCGTCGCGGTCCACCCGGACGGCCCAGGAGGAGTTGATCTGGGCGGTGATGCCGCCCTCCAGCTCGAAGACGCCGTACGCGGCGTCGTCGGCGGTGGCCCGGTAGGCCTTGCCGTGCTCGTCGATCCGCTCGGGGACGTGGGTGGCGGTGTGCGCGTACACCGAGCGGACGGGGGCGATGATGCCGTCCAGCACGTAGCGCCAGTGCGGGAACATGTCGAGGACCATGCCGCCGCCGTCCTCGGCGCGGTAGTTCCAGGACGGGCGCTGGGCCTGCTGCCAGTCGCCCTCGAAGACCCAGTAGCCGAACTCGCCGCGCACGGACAGGATCCTGCCGAAGAAGCCGCCGTCCACCAGCCGCTTGAGCTTGAGCAGGCCGGGGAGGAAGAGCTTGTCCTGCACGGCGCCGTTGCACACTCCGGCGTCGCGGGCGAGGCGGGCGAGGTCGAGCGCGGCCTCCAGCGACTCGGCGGTGGGCTTCTCGGTGTAGACGTGCTTGCCGGCGGCGATCGCCGCGCGCAGCGCGGCCTCGCGGGCGGGGGTGACCTGGGCGTCGAAGTAGACCTCGGCGAGCGGGTGGGCGAGGGCCTCGTCGAGGGAGGTGGTCCAGTGGGTGAGGATGTGCCGGTCAGCGAGTTCCTTGAGCTTGTCGGCGTTGCGGCCGACCAGGATCGGCTCGGGCCACAGCGTGTCGCCGTCGCCGAGCGGCAGGCCGCCCTGGTCGCGGATGGCGAGGATGGAGCGGACCAGGTGCTGGCGGTAGCCCATCCGGCCGGTGACGCCGTTCATGACGATGCCGATCACCCTGCGGGACATGGGGGTTCTCCGATTCGTTGCTGGTGCGGGAGCGCGCAGTGCGGGAGCGCGCTGAAGGGGGCGCGCGTTGAAGGGGGCGCTGAGGGGCCGCCCCCGGGGATCACGCGGTGCGGTGGACGTCCTCGGCGAGGACGGGGTGGGCGAACGGCTGCCCGGCGGTGTAGCGGGCGAGTTCGTCCGCGGCGGCGGCCGCCATCCGGTGCAGCTCGCCGCCGAGGGAGCCGGCCACATGGGGGGTGAGGACGACGTTCGGCAGGTCGTAGAGCGGGGAGTCGGCGGGCAGCACCTCGGGCTCGGTGACGTCGATGACGGCGTCGAGCCGCCCGGAGACGACCTCGCGCACCAGCGCCTGCTGGTCGACCAGGGAGCCGCGGGAGGTGTTGACCAGGGTGCTGCCGTCGCGCATCAGGGCGAGCCGGCGGCCGTCGATCAGGTGCCGGGTGGCCGGGAGCTCGGGGGCGTGCACGCTGACCACGTCGGACGCCGCGCAGAGCTCGTCCATGCCGACGGAGCGCGCGCCGAGCCGGGCGGCCTCGGCGGGGTCGACGTAGGGGTCGTGCAGCAGCAGGTCGAGGTCGTGCGGGCGCAGCAGTTCCAGCACCCGCCGGCCGATCCGGGAGGCGCCGACGATGCCGACGGTGCGCCGGTAGTTGCCGGCCGTCGCGTACGCCAGCTGCCAGTCGTACGGGGCGCGCCGGCGCCGGTACTCCTCGCGGATCGGCAGCAGCCGCTTGTTGGCGAGCAGCACGACGGCGACGGTGTACTCGGCGACCGGCAGGGCGTTGGCCCAGGCCGCGGAGGTGACCTGGAGGCCGCGGCGCCAGCAGGCCTCGGTGACGTGGTGCTTGACCGAGCCGGCGGCGTGGATGACGGCGCTCAGCCGCGGGGCGGCGGCCAGCACCTCCTCGTCGATCGGCGGGCAGCCCCAGCTGGAGACGATCACCTCGGCGTCGGCGAGCGCGGCGCGGGCCTCGGGGGTGGTGAAGTCGTCCAGGACGAGCGCGGGGTCGAGGTCGGCCAGCGCGGTGAGCCGGGCCAGGGTGTGCGGGTCGATCAGCCGCCCGGCGAGCTCGCGGTGCATGGCGAGGACGGCGCGGGGGCGGCGGGCGGGCCGGCCGTCGGGCACGGTGGTCTCCCGGTCGGGCGTAGGGGCGGTGGCGGGGGTACCGGCGGTGCCGGCGGCGGTGTCGGGGTTCGGGGTCACTTGACGCTCCCCGCGGTCAGACCGGCCTTCCAGTGCCGCTGGAGCAGCACGAACGCGAGCACCAGCGGTACGACGGCGAGCAGCGAGCCGGTGATGACCAGCGGGTAGTACTCGGGGAACGCCTTGGTCTGGGCGTTCCAGCTGAACAGGCCGAGGCTGACCGGGAAGAGCCGGCTGTCGGAGAGCATCACCAGCGGCAGGAAGAAGTTGTTCCAGATCGCGGTGAACTGGAACAGCAGGATGGTGACGAAGCCGGGCACCACCATCCGCAGGCCGATCGACCAGAAGGTCCGCAGCTCCCCGGCGCCGTCCATCCGGGCGGCCTCCAGGACCTCCTCCGGCACGTAGCCGGCGCAGAACACCCGGGCGAGGTAGACGCCGAAGGGGTTGACCAGCGAGGGCAGGAAGACCGCCCAGAAGGTGTTGACGATGCCGAGCTCGGAGGCCAGCAGGTACATCGGCAGGGCGAGCGCCGTGGTCGGCACCAGCACGCCCAGCAGCACCAGGCCGAACAGCTTCTCCTTGCCGGGGAAGCGGTAGACGTGGAAGGCGTAGCCGGCCGCGACGCACACCAGCGCGCAGAGCAGGGAGCCGATGCCGGCGTACAGCAGTGAGTTGAGGTACCAGCGGAAGTAGATGCCGTCGCCGGTGGTGGCCAGGTCGTGCAGGTTCTCGCCGAGCCGGAAGTTGTCGGCGCCCAGGGAGTTCCCGCCGAGCAGGTCGGCGGTGTTCTTGGCGGAGGCGGTCAGCAGCCAGCCGAGCGGCCACAGGGTGTAGAGGGGGGCCAGGACCAGGGTGCCGTTGACGGCGGCCTTGGAGAGCGTCCACGGGCGGCGCGGCCGGCCGCCGCCGGCCGGGCGGCGGGGCGGGGCGCTGCTGGGGCGGGTGGCGGTGGTGGTCATGCGTCGGCCTCCCGCCGGCGTTCGGAACGGCCCCGGGTGAGCCGGGTGACGGCGAAGGAGAGTCCCGCCGCGGCGAGCGCCAGCAGCACCGAGGCGGAGGCGGCGAGCCCGTAGTCGTGGCGCTCGAAGGCGGCCGTGTAGGCGTACATGTTGGGGGTCCAGGAGGAGGTGACGCCCGGCGAGGTGCCGTAGAGGATCATCGGCTCGGTGAACAGCTGGAGCGAGCCGATCACGGTGAACAGGCCGACCATGGCGATCGAGGGGCGGATCAGCGGCACCTTGATGCTCAGGGCGGTGCGCAGCGGTCCGGCGCCGTCGACCACGGCGGCCTCCAGCACGGTGCGGTCGATCGCCTGGAGGGCGGCGTAGAAGATGACCAGGTTGTAGCCGGTCCACTGCCACAGCGCCATGTTGACGACGGCGGGCAGCGGGTGGCCGAGCGGGTCGGGCTGGGTGCCCAGCGCCTCCAGCGCGTCCAGCACGGGGCTGATGCCCGGGGTGTACAGGTACATCCACAGCAGGGCGGCGATGATGCCGGGCACGGCGTGCGGGATGAACAGCGTCAGCTGGAAGAAGCGCCGGGCGCGGGCCAGCGTGGAGTCCAGCAGCAGGGCCAGGACGAGCGCCAGGCCGGTCATCAGCGGGATGTAGAGCAGGCAGTACTGCGCGGCGGTCAGGAAGCCGTCGCGGAACGCCGCGTCGCCCAGCGCCCGGGTGTAGTTGCCGAGGCCGGTGAAGACCGTCTCGGCGTCGCCGAAGCCGAGGCCGTCGCGGCGTTCGGTGAACAGGCTCAGCCGGATCGCGTAGCCGATCGGGATCAGCGTGCAGGCGGTGAAGAGCAGGAAGAACGGGGCGAGCAGCACGGCCGGTGCCCCGTACCGCCCGCGCCGCCGGCCGGCGGCGCGGGCGGTACGGCCGGGATGGGTGCCGGTGGTCACTGGGCGACCTTCAGTCCGCGGTTCTTGAACTCGGCGAGGGTGGCCTGCTGCGCGGTGTCGAGCGCCTGGTCGATGGTGCCGCTCTTGTCGGCGACCTTGCCGAAGGAGTCCTTCAGCGAGCCGTTGGTGAGGCCCATCGCCGGGCCCCAGGTCCAGCCCGGCTTGATCGACTTGGCGGCGTCGGCGTAGAGGGCGTAGAGGTCCTGGCCGCCGTAGAAGTCGGTGTTGAAGGCCTGCTTGGCGACCGGCACCAGCTCGGTTGCGGCCGGGTAGGCGGAGGAGGTGCCGGAGGAGATCCGGGCCTTGAAGCCGTCGGCGGTGGTGGTCGCCCAGGTGGCGAACTCGACGGCGGCCTTGGCCTTCTTGCTGTCCTTGGAGACGGCGAAGGTGGTGCCGCCGAGCATGCCGCTGGCGGGGGAGCCGTCCCAGCTGGGCAGCGGCGCGGCCGCCCAGGTGCCGTTCACCTCGGGGGTGGTGCCGACGTTGGCCTTGAGGACGCCGCCGCCCCAGGTGGCGCCGAGGTAACCGGCCGTCTCGCCCTTCTGGAGCGACGCGGTCCACTGCTGGCTGAAGGACGGCATGACGCGCACGAGGTCCTCGTCGGCCAGCTTCTGCCAGTACTCGGAGACCTGGCGGGTCTGCGCCCCGGTCAGGTCGGACTTCCAGGCGTCGCCCTCGGCGGCGAACCAGTGGGCGCCGTTCTGCCAGGCCATCGCCTCGAAGGTGGTCGGGTCGTCCGGGAAGAAGGTGGCGATCCGGGTGTCGGGCTGGGCGGCCTTCAGCTGCTGCGCCGCGGTGCGGAACTCGTCCCAGGTCCTGGGGACGGTGATGCCGGCCTTGGCGAAGAGGTCCTTGCGGTAGTAGAAGACCTGCGGCGCGGCGTCCAGCGGCAGGGCCCAGGTGCGGCCGCCGAGCGAGGTGAGCTCGACGGCCTGCGGCAGGTACTTGGCCTTGAGGTCGCCGCCGACGAGCTTGCTGATGTCCTGGACGGCGCCCTGGCTGACGAAGTCCGGCAGCTGCGGGTACTCGACGTTGAAGACGTCGGGCGCGTTGCCGGCCTTGACCGCGTTGGAGAGCTTGGCGTAGCCGCCGGCGGCGCCCGCCGGGATCTCCTCGAAGGTGACCTGGATGTCCGGGTGGCTCGCGTTGAACGCGGCGACCACGTCCTTGGTGCCCTTCGCCCAGCCCCAGAAGGTCAGGGTGACCGGCTTGCCGTCGTCCGCGGCGGCGGCGTTCCCGGACCCGTCCCCGCTGCTGCCGCAGGCGGCGAGCACGGTGACACAGAGCGCGGCCGAGGTGGCCGCGGCGGCGACGCGGAGGGCTCTGCGCCGGGAGAAGGGGGTCGTCGAGCGCATCGGTGGGCTCCTTAACGGCGAGGGTGCGCGGGCCAGGGGGGGGCGGTCGGCTTCGACCGCGACCCGCAGAGGGTGGGGGCGATTGGCTGTCATCCTGAGCAGGTCGGCGATCGGAGTCAAGAGATTTGGATCAAATGATCTGACCTGATCGGTCTGACGGGCCCTCGGACTAGCCCCTCTGACCACTGGAAATGCCGAAAAATACGGGCTCCTGGCCGCCGGGGCGGCAAGGTCACAATCAGATCAAGCCGCTCATTTGATCGCTCCAGCTTGACGAATGATCAGGTGCTGCCTAGATTCCGGCTCATCACCCGATCACGGAGGACCTCATGCGCCTGCCCCCGGAGGACCGCGACCTCAGCCCGCGCACCGGCTGGACCAGGGAGCACTGGGAGGCGGCCGCCGACGCCCTGCTGACCGCGGTCCGCCCGTACGCCAGTCCCGCCGGGGCGCTGATCGACCTGCCCGGCCCCCGCCCGAGCCGCTCCGGACGCCGCTCCGACGGCCTGGAGGGATTCGCCCGCACCTTCCTGCCCGCCGCCCTGCGGGTGGCCGGCGCGGGCGGCGCCGACCCGCACGGCCTGCTCGCGCACTACGCCGCCGGACTCGACGCCGGCACCCGCACCCCCACCGGCGAACGCGACCTCGCCGACGGCGACCGCGAGTCCTGGCCGCTGATCACCGACCGCGGCCAGGCCATGGTCGAGGCCGCCTCCATCGCCTTCGCGCTGCGCCTCACCCGCCCCTGGCTCTGGGACCGGCTGTCCGGACCCGTCCGCGACCGGGTCGGCCGCTGGCTCACCGACGCCCTCAGCCGCACGCCCAACGACAACAACTGGCGGCTCTTCCCGCTGGCCGTCGGCGGCTTCCTCGCCGAGGCCGGCATCGCCGAAGCCGAGGCCCGCGCGGCGGTCCGGCGCGGGCTGGAGCACATCGACCGCTGGTACCTCGGCGACGGCTGGTACACCGACGGCCGCCCGCGCGCCTTCGACCACTACAACGGCTGGGCCCTGCACCTCTACCCCGTCCTGCACGCCCACCTCGCCGACGACCGGGAGCTGCGCGCCCGGTACGGGGAACGCCTCGCCGCCCACCTGGCCGGCTACGCCCACACCTTCGGCGCCGACGGCGCCCCCGTCCACCAGGGCCGCTCGCTCACCTACCGCTTCGCCGCCACCGCGCCCCTGTGGGCCGGAGCCCTCACCGGCCACACCCCGCTCGCGCCCGGCACCACCCGCCGGCTCGCCTCCGGCGCCCTGCGCCACTTCCTCGACCGCGGCGCCGTCGACGACCGGGGCCTGCTCACCCTCGGCTGGCACGGCCCCGACCTGCGGCTCGTCCAGGGCTACTCCGGCCCCGCCTCCCCGTACTGGGCCGGCAGCGCCTTCCTCGGCCTGCTGCTCCCGCCCGGCCACCCGGTGTGGACCGCGCCCGAGGAGCCCGCCCCCGTCGAGGAGCGCGACACCGTCCTCGCCCTGCCCGGGCCCGGCTGGCTGGTGCAGTCCACCGCCGCCGACGGCCTGGTCCGGCTGCACAACCACGGCAGCGACGACCAGCCCGCGGACGCGGTGGGCCCCGACGATCCGTACTACGCGCGGCTCGCCCACTCCACCGCCACCGGGCCCGCCTTCGAGGGCCCCGCCGACAACCACCTCGCCCTGCTGACCGACGACGGACCCACCGAACGCGGCCGCGTCCACCCGCTCGGCACCGGGCCCGGCTGGGCCGCCTCCCGCTGGCACCCGCGGGCCGGCGGCCGCGAGCTGCCCGGCGTCACCGTCACCTCGCTCACCCTCGCCCACGGCGCCGAGGAGGTCAGGGCCCACCTGGTCACCGGCGGGCCGGCCGGCACCCCGGTCACCCAGACCGGGTGGGCGGTCGCGGGCGCGGACACCGAGCACCGGGCCGGCGCGCGCGTCCGGGCCGACGGGCGGCTCGCCTCCGAGCTGCACGCCCTGCACGGCTTCACCGCCGCCGACAGCGAGCGGGTCCCCGGCGGCACCGCCTTCGGCCCCGAGGCGGCGCTGCCCCGGCTCACCGGCGAACTGCCCGCCGCCGGCCCCGCCCTGTTCGCCTGCGCCGCCCGGCTCACCGCCGCCGACCGGCCGTCCGCCCTCGCCGACGCGGTCACCCTGGAGGCCCGGCCCGACGAGGAGGAGCCGGGGGCGGTCGTGCTGACCGTGCGGCTCGCGGGCGCCCCGGGCCGGCGGATCCGGCTCGCGCCCGGCGCGGTCACCGTCCGCGCCGTGGAGGAGGGCTGAGCCGCCGTGCGCCTCGCCCTCGCCACCCTCGGCCTGCCCGGGCTGCCGCTCGACCGCACCCGCCGGCCTCGCCGACGAGCACGGCTGCGCCCGTGGAGGCCCGGCCGGCCGGGCGGGGCGCGGCGGCTGTTGTGCTGACTGTCCGTCCCGCGGTGCCCCTTCCCCCGTCGGCCCGCCGAGGCCGCCGTCCGACCGCACCGCCGCCCGCCCGCTCGCCCTCGCGGCCGCTGGGCGCCTGCGGGGGCGGTTGGCGCCGGGCGTGGTCGTCGGCCGACCCGTTGAACAGGACTGAACCGTCATGCCCCTCGCCCTCGCCACCCTCGGCCTGCCCGGGCTGCCGCTCGACCGCGCCGCCGGCCTCGCCGCCGAGTACGGCTGGCACGGCCTCGAACTGCGCTGCGCCGACGACCAGCCGGTCCGCCTGGGGATGGACGCGGACGAACGCCGGGCCGCCGCCCGGCTGCTGTCCCGGGCCGGGGTGGTCCCGCTGACCCTCGCCTCCTACGTCGGCGTCGCCGCCCCCGGACCGGACGCGCCGGTGCTCGCCGGGCTGACCGCCCACCTGCGGCTGGCCGCCGACCTGGGCTGCCGCCACCTGCGGGTCTTCCCGCACGGCGGCCCCGGCCCGGTGGCCGAGGCCGACGGGCGCGCGGTCCGCAGGCTGCGCCGGGCGGCCCCGCAGGCGGCGGCCCTCGGCGTGCGGATCCTCGTCGAGACCCACGACTCGCACCGCGCCGGCGCCGCACTGGCGCCGCTGCTGCGCGAGGTGGACCACCCGGCGGTCGGCGCGCTCTGGGACCTGCTGCACACCTGGCTGGCCGGCGAGACCCCGGCGCAGACCCACCGGGCGCTCGGCCCCCACCTGGGATACGCGCAGGTCAAGGACGTCGCCTCGGCGGACGACCTCACCCCGCTCCCGCTCGGCGCGGGCGTGCTGCCGATCGCCGACTGCCTGCGCCTGCTGCCGCCGGGCGCCTGGGCGGCCTGGGAGTACGAGGCCCCCTGGCACCCGAACGCCGCGCCCCTCGCGCCGCGGCTGGGGCCGGGGGCGCGGTACCTGTCGGCGCTGCGGCCACGCCGAGCCCTTCTTCCGGATCAAGGTCGCCGCTAGGCTGCGGGGGATCGGCCGTGTTCGAACGGCCGCGACGGAACGGTGCCGTGGAGCCCGCGTTCGACACGGGCCAACGGCCGGGGCGAGGGGGCGCGTGGTGTATCCGTTGGGGCTCGGCGTCGTGTCGTGGTGGTGGATCGCGATCCTGGCGACGGCGTTGTTCTGGGCGGTCCTGGTGCCGGGAATGCCCACTCGCACGCACCGGATCAGCATGGCGCTGGCGCCGGCCGCGATGGCGCTCTTCGGCGTCGGCAGCCACTACGTGAAGCACCTGGACACGGCCGTGGTGCTCGCCATGTACTCGTTCGCGGTGGTGTCCTTCCCGGTGGGGATGATCGGCCACCGCAGGGAGTTCGCGCGGCGCCTGGCGGAGGCCGAGCGGCGGGGCGAGACGGAGCAGAACACGTGGCCTCCGGCCATGATGGCGCAGGTCTTCGTGTCCCTTGCCGTATGCGGAACCGCGGCGATCTGGGTCACCCGGTAGCCGGCGGGCCGGGGCGGGCCGGGGCGGGTCGGCTCACCCCCGCCGACTCGCTCAGGGTGCCTGGTCCTCGGCCAGGCCGCAGGCGAAGGGGAAGGCCTCCAGGAACTCCCGCCGACCCGGCTCCGTCTCCGCCTCGGCCAGGTCCGCGAGCACGGTCAGGAACCGGTCGCGCCGGTCGCGCGGCAGCCGCCCCAGGACCCGGCCCACGCTTTCGGTCATCCGCACCGCGGCGTCGGGGTCGACCTCGTCGTCCCCGCAGCTGTCGAGGAACCGGACGATGTCGACGACCAGTCCGGCGAGAACGGGCACCAGCGGGTCCGTGTCAGTCATCCGCGCAACCTATCCGGTCCCCACGACACCGCCGCCGCCTCCCGGTGCCGCCCGGCCCGGCCTCCGGGGTCGGGCCGTTTCGTGGCGACGCGTGCCCCGGCGGGGCCGGCCGGTTCGCTCGACCCGCCGGCACTCGGCGCGGGCGCGCCGTCGCCCGCGGGCGACGGGTCGACCACGGAACTCCACCGCGCCCCGCGGGCCTGGGGCGCGGTGCCTGGACCCGTGCATGGGTTCTGCATCTGGGGGCGGGCGTCGACCGCCGTCCTGTCGGCGCGGCCGTGTGCGCGGGTCAGGCCGGGGGTGTCGCCCGGTCGGCGCCGCAGGAGGCGCGGACGTGCAGGGCCGGGAGCAGGGCCGTGCGGTGCACCGGGAGCTCGGTGCCGGCCGCGAGGCGGCGCAGCAGGAGGTCGACGGCTGCCGCGCCGACCGCGTGCTTGGGCGGGGCGACGGCCGTGAGCGGGGGCGCGGCGAGGGCGGCGAAGACGTCGTCGTAGGCGACCAGCGCCACGTCACCGGGCACGGTGAGGCCCTGCGCGCGCAGCAGGGGAGGCAGTCGCAGGGCGTCCTGGTCGTTGTGGACGAGTACCGCCCGTGTTCCGGACCGTACGGCCTCGGCGATCCGTGTCACCAGCAGTTCGGGATCGGCCGGCACGTTGCCGGGCCCGAGGGTGTCGAGTGCCGGGAGGGCGGGCAGCCCGAGCAGCCGGGTGCCCTCCAGGTAGCCGGCCCGGACCTCGGCGGCCGTCCAGGAGTCGCCCCGGGCGGCGAGCAGCACGCTCCCGTGGCCGAGTCCGGCCAGGTGGCGTAGGGCGCTCAGCACGCCGTGGCGGTGGTCGGAGGCCACGGTGTCCAGCCCGGAGCCGGGGCCGTCCGGGGCGGGGGAGCGGCGTTCCACCAGGACGGCGGGCACCGGCAGGGCGTCCAGCCAGGCGTAGTCCTCGGCCGCCCGGCCGGGGACCAGGCCCGGGGCCAGCAGCAGGCCCTCGGCGCCGGACTCCAGCAGGCGTTCGGCCTGCAACCGGTCGCCGCCGGTCCCGTACGGGGCGATGCCGAGGACCAGCCGGGCCCCGGCGGCGGTGGCGGCGGCCCGGGCCCCAGCGATCACCTCGTCGAAGTAGGAGCCGACCGAGGGCACCAGCAGGCCGAGGGCGCGGCCCGCTCCGGGGCCGGGGGCGGCCGGTGGTCCGGCGGCGTCGGGGCGTTCCAGGGAGACGAAGCCGTGCGAGCGGGAGAGCCGGCCGGCGTCGGCGAGTGCGGCGATGTCGCGGCGGACCGTGACGGCCGGGATGCCCAGCCGGTCGGCCAGCTCGGTGAGGCGGACCCGCCCGCCGAGCTCGCCGACGGCCGACACGATGAGCCTGCGGCGCTCTTCCCCCGAAATGGCCATCCTGGCCTCCCAATGTCATGCCCGCCGAAGCGTCGTCCGGGAGCGGTCCCCCGGTGATATTCCGATCGAAGAGTATCGTTCGATCGAAAATTGATCAATAATGCCGATGATCGCCGATCGATTGACCGTGCGATCACCGAACTCCTAGGGTGTCCCCGGTGGCCGCCGCCGATCCGCCGCCGCCGGCCTGCCGCAGCCACCCGTGCGGCCGTGCGCCCGGACCCGTTCCAGGTCCCGCCCCCTCACTCCCGCCCCTTCCCGCGGAGGACCCGATGGCCGATCAGGCCCCCCACCCCGCCCTCACCACCGACGGCGACACCTTCCTGCGCGACGGACGTCCGCACCGGATCGTCTCCGCCGCCGTCCACTACTTCCGCATCCGCCCCGAACAGTGGACCGACCGCCTCACCCGGCTGCGCGCCATGGGCGTCAACACCGTCGAGACCTACGTCGCCTGGAACTTCCACCAGCCCACGCCCGACCGCGCCGACTTCACCGGCGACCGCGACCTCGCCGGATTCGTCCGCGCCGCCGGCGACCTCGGCCTCGACGTCATCGTCCGCCCGGGCCCGTACATCTGCGCCGAGTGGGAGTTCGGCGGCCTCCCCGGCTGGCTGCTCGCCGACCCCGCGATGCGGCTGCGCCGCCTGGACCCGCCCTTCCTCGCCGCCGTGGAGGCCTGGTTCGACCACCTGGTGCCCGTGCTGCTCCCCCTGCTCTCCTCGAACGGCGGCCCGGTGGTCGCCGTCGCCGTGGAGAACGAGTACGGCAGCTACGGCAACGACACCGCCTACCTCGAACACCTGCGGGACGCCCTGGTCGCCCGCGGCGTCGACGTCCTGCTGTTCACCGCCGACGGCGCCGAGGACGGCTTCCAGCTCGGCGGCCGGGTGCCCGGACTCCTCACCACCGGGACCTTCGGCTCCCGCCCCGAGGAGTCCCTCGCCTGTCTGCGCCGCCACCAGCCGGTGGGCCCGCTGGTCACCATGGAGTACTGGTGCGGCTGGTTCGACCACTGGGGCACGCCGCACCACGTGCGCGACGCCGCGGACGCCGCCGCCGTGCTCGACGCCCAGCTCGCCGCCGGCGCCTCGGTCAACCTGTACATGGGCCACGGCGGCACCAACTTCGGCTGGTGGAACGGCGCCAACCACGACGGCACCACCTACCAGCCGGACGTCACCAGCTACGACTACGACGCCCCGGTCGGCGAGGCCGGCGAACTCACCGGGAAGTTCCACCTCTTCCGCGAGGTGATCGAACGCCACCTCGGCCCCAACCCCCACCCGCTGCCGCCGCTGCCCGCCCGCCTCGCCCCCCGCACCGCCCCGGTCACCGCGAGCCGACCGCTGCTCGGCGCCGACGGCGCGCTCGGGGAACTCTCCACCGCGCACCACCTCCCCGAGCCCCGTCCGATGGAGGAACTCGGCCAGAACCTCGGCCTCATCCACTACCGCACCCGCCTGCGCGGCCCGCTCGCCCACGGCGAACTGCGGGTGGACGGCCTGGCCGACCGCGCCCAGGTCTTCCTCGACGGCGAACCCCTCGGCGTCCTCGACCGCGACCACCCCGACCAGGCCCTGCCGGTGCGGGTGCCCGAGGGCGGCGCCGTGCTCGACCTGCTCGTCGAGAACCAGGGCCGGATCAACTACGGCCCGCTGCTGCACGATCCCAAGGGCATCACCGGCGGCGTGCGGGTCGACCGGCAGTACCAGTTCGGCTGGGAGGTGCGCCCGCTGCCCCTCGACGACCCGACGGCCCTCGCCCTCGGCGAGCCCTCCACCGCCGACGGGCCCGCCTTCCACCGCGCCGAACTGACCGTCGACACCCCCGCCGACGGCTTCCTCGCCCTGCCCGGGTTCACCAAGGGCATGGTCTGGCTGAACGGGTTCGCGCTCGGCCGCTACTGGGACATCGGCCCGCAGCGCACCCTCTACGCCCCGGCTCCGCTCTGGCGGGCCGGTGCCAACGAGGTGCTGATCCTCGAACTCCACCGCCCGGGCGACCACGTCGACCTGGTGGCGGGCCCCGACCTGGGCCCGGTCGTTCCCGAGGAGCGGTACGGCTCCTGATCCACCCCGGTCCGCCTCCGCCGGGGTCGGCACCCTCCTGCCGCCGGGGTCCGGCACCGTCCGGCCGTCCGGTGACCGGGTGGTAGGTTCTGTCCACTTCGACAGACCGGCCCACCGACAGGGAGTGCCATGCCGATCCCGGCGGACGATCGCCGCGCCCGCATCCTCGACACGGTGCGCGGCCTGGGCACCGTCCGGGTGGTGGACCTCGCCGAGCGGCTGGGCCTGCCGGCCGTGACGGTCCGCCGGGACGTCGCCGCCCTCGCCGAGTCCGGTCTGCTCCGCCGCACGCACGGTTCCGTCTCGTCCGCCGGCGCGGCGTCCGGCCCCTCGGCCGCGCCCGCGTCCGCCCCGGCGCCGGTCCGCCCGGCCGAGGCGGCCACCCTGGGCCTGCTCGTCCCCGCGGTGGTGCAGTACTTCGACGAGGTGATCGCCGGCGCGCGCACCGCCGCGGCCGAGGCCGGCGTCCACCTGGTCCTCGGCATCTCCTCCTACGAGGCCAGTGCCGACCGCGTCCAGGTCGACCAGCTCCTCGCCTCCGGCGTCCAGGGCCTGCTGCTCGCCCCCAACTGGACCGCCGACGACCGCCCCGAGGAGCACGCCTGGATGGCCGGACTCCCCGTCCCCGCCGTCCTGCTGGAACGCCTCCCGGCCCCGGGCAGCCCCGCCGCCGTCCTCGACGCGGTCGGCTCCGACCACCGGTACGGCGTCCTGCTCGCGCTGCGCCACCTCGCCGGCCTCGGCCACCGGCGGGTGGCGCTGGCGGCCCGCGCCGACACCTGGACGGCCCACCAGGTCCGGCTGGGCTACGCCGAGGCCTGCCGGACGCTCGGCCTGCCCGCCGAGCCCGTCATCGACATCCGCACCCCGGCCACCGACGTCGACGGCGTCGCCGGCCGGCTCGCCGGGGCGGTCGCCGACGGGGTCGGGGCCGCGCTCGTGCACAACGACCAGGACGCCCTGCAACTGCTGCCCCTGCTGCGGGCCCGGGGCGTCCGGGTCCCCGAGGACCTCGCCCTGGTCAGCTACGACGACGTGTTCGCCGCCCTCGGCGCCCCGCCACTGACCGCGGTGGCCCCGCCCAAGCGCGCCGTCGGCGCCGCCGCGGTGGACCTCCTGGTGCGACGGCTGGCCGCCACCGGGAGCGGCGGCCTGCCGGTGCACCACCTGGAGTTGCTGCCGGACCTGACGGTGCGCGAGTCCTCCGGACGCTGACCGGGTCCGGAGGACACCGGCGGGGCCCCGGGAGTCAGCTCAGCGGCATCGACATGTAGACCGCCCGCCGCCCGTAGGACGCGGGCACGGCCACCTCCCGGTGCGCGCGGTAGCCGATGAGCCGCAGCAGGATGTCCGCCCCGCGCACCGCGACCATCGAGATCCGCTCGAAGCCCAACTCCTCCGCCCGCGCCCGGAAGTACCGCATGAACCCCAGCGCGACCTCCCGGCCGCGCAGGTCCTCGGCGATCACCAGGTCGTGCACGTGCAGGTTGCCCGACTCGTACGCGGCGTCCTCCGCGTGGGCGAGGTCCGGGCAGCGCAGCGGCGGGTACGGCAGGCTCAGCAGGTAGCCGCGGACCGCGCCGCCCTGCTCCAGCACGAAGCAGGTCTCCGGCGAGCCGAGGGCGCGGGACTGCAGCGCCTCCCGGCCCTCCGACAGGCCGTCGGCCGCGTAGGCGTCGTGCTCCAGCGCGACCACGGCGTCCCAGTCGTCGTCGGCCAGCCGCCGGATCAGGAAGTCCTCGCTCACCCGGCGTCCCCGGCCGCGCCGGAGTGGAGGCCCTCGGCGCGGGCGGCGGCCACCAGGGGCGCCCAGGCCTCGATCAGCACCGCCCAGCGCCTGGCGTCCTCCTGCGCCTCGTCCAGGAGCTGCTGCCGCTGCTCGGCCACCACGTCGGCGAGCTCGGCGTACTTGCCGCCCAGCTTGCGGTAGGAGCGGTCCAGGACGTCCAGGCAGTGCTCGTTGCCGGACCGGTCCCAGTCGACGCTGCCCCGCACCAGGTCGAGGATCGGCTCGGCCTTCAGCCCGTGCCGCTCGTCCAGCAGCTTGCGGCCGAGGTCGATCATCCCGCCGTAGACCGGGTACAGGTACAGCATCGAGAGCAGGAGCTTGACGAACCCCATCTGGTAGGGGATGAAACCGGCGCCGGTGCGGCGCTCGGGCGTGTAGTAGTTGACGATGTGGCGGTTGTGGACGACGCCGGGCAGCCGGGCGTGGACCAGGGAGTGCAGCAGGGCGTAGTCGCAGCCCAGGGTCCGGACCGAGGGCAGCAGCGGCAGCACCTCGTAACCCCGGTGGTCCAGGGCGACGTTGCACATGAAGACGTCCCAGATGTCCGGCACGCCGAGGACGGAGTGGTCGGCGGTGAACGGCTCGGTGCCGGTGCCCCTGAAGGAGACCTCCACCATCGCGTCCCGGTCCTCGTCCGGCCACACCGGCGGGGTCCACAGCCGCACCACGTCGCGGTAGACCTCGGGGTCCAGCTCGCGGATCTCGCCGATGTCCACGTTGAGTTCGCCCATGAAGGAGCCGCTGACCAGCATCACCGGCTTTTCCGCGTCGGCCGGGTCGAGCTCGGAGCGGGTCACACCGGCCACCGCCTCGCCGGCCGGCTTGCCGATCGAGAGCAGCTCGTGGTGGATCGGGAAGATCTTCCGGCCGTCGAGGACCTGGAAGTCGGCGTCGTCGTTGCGCAGGTGCGCCGAGGTGCAGCCCAGGGCGGCCGCGCCCAGGAAGATCCGGTTGACGCAGGAGCCGTACGCGACCTCCTGCGGGACCATCATGTCGAGCAGCACCTCGGGGTCGGCGGCACCGGAGCGCTCGGCCACCCGGCGGAAGAACTCCCGCTGCCGCACCTCGCCGAGGTGGTGGACGAACACGCCCGGGGCGAGGGTCAGCGAGGCCACGGCGTCCGCGTTCCTGGCGAAGCCGGCGGGGTCGGTGGCGTCGGTGGTGTCGAGGATCAGGAGGTGCACCTCGACCTCGAAGTTCGCGACGGCGTAGGCCGCCTCCTCGGCGAGGTCCACGATGGTGCCGGGGCAGGAACGCATGGTGGGCAGGGCGAGGCAGACTCGTTGCATGTGCGGGATTCTCCAACTGTTCGTCAGATTTGTTGCACCGGCGTACAATTGACGGCCGGGTGGTATCCTGAACGGCGCTCTGGCGGCCCCGGACGACCTTGATCTCACTCACGGTGGACTAGACCAACTTCGGTGTCAACGGTGTGCTTTCGGGGAACGGGTGGCGCACCCCGACACTGCCCGATCGGGCAGCCGCGACCGGCCCCGTACGGACCGCCGGCGCCACGGCCCGCCGCGGCCGCCACGTGCCCGAGCCCCCGCCACGTGCCCGAGCCCGTCGGCCCGTCAGGAGGGGCCGCTCCAGTCGAACGGGAAGTGCTTGCTCGACCGTCCCGTGCGGTCCCAGCTGAAGCCGAAGGCGTCCGCGTGGTCGGCGGTGGACCGCCCCCAGGTCGCGATCTGGCCGGGCCCGACCTCGGAACCCGGTGCGTTGTGCACCTGGACCCGTGCGCCCTCGGGTGTGGTCGGGCCGGTGAGCGCCTCGGCTCTCGCCCGTACCCGTCCGGGCACCTCGGCGCTCCAGGTGGCCAGATCGTCGTCGACGCTCACGTGGACGGGTGCGAACTCCATCCCGCGCATCTCGGCCCCGAACATCTCGCCGAACTGCGCCGGCCACCCGCCGGCCTCTCCGCCGAAGATCGTTCCCAGCGCGGCCCGCTGCCGTTCGTCCGCGCGTTCGTCGAGGAAGACGGCGGCGTACGGCTCCGTGTGCTCGCCGGCCCACACGTTTCCGACGAAGGAGCCGAGCATCAGCACATTGAGGCCGTCGAGGCGTACGTCGCCGTAGTTCCCCTCACGTATCCGCCAGGCCAGGACGCCCTCGCAGTCGCCGTAGGTCGGCGGCTGGGCGAACGTACAGGGGCACGGGATGGCGCACTTGCAGGTGTCGAACCAGTCGCCCGCCAGGTGCCAGTGGGTGTCCCCGGCGGCGGTCTGTCCAGTCATCGCGCTTCACCTCCTGCCGTCGGCCGTGCGCGCGGCCGACCGGCGGGCGAGACCGCTGTCCCGAGTCCTCGGCCGGGATCGCGAACGGCCTCCCTTCCAGCCTGCCGCTCGCGCACGGTTACCGAAAGCCCCGGCGGGCGGGTTTCGGGCGGAACGCGCCCCGAGCGGCACCGGCGCCGATCACATCGGGCCCATCGCGTCCGGCGTCAGACCCGGCAACAGCCAGTCCTGGAACGGCGCGAGGACCGCCAGTGCCAGGAACACCACGCCCGCCACCCGGGCGAGCGCCGGGCCGCGCTGCCACAGCTTCTCCAGGAAGACCACCACCGCGATGACGGCCATCGCCGCCACGTTCATCACCCCGAGTGGCACCAGCACCACCATGAGTGCCCAGCAGCAGCCCAGGCAGTACCCGCCGTGGTGCAGTCCCACCCGCAGGTCCCGCGCGGGCGGATGCCAGCTCGCGTAGTGCAGCAGCTGTGCCATCGGGCTGCGGCAGTGCCGCAGGCACACGTACTTCAGCGGACCCAGCTGGTAGAGCCCTGCCAGGGCGAACGCCGCCGCGCCGATCCACTTCCCGGCCTCCGGCTCACGGTCGACCCAGTGCCCGGTGACCGTCAGCCCGCCGTACGCGACCAGCCCGAAGGCCGTCCACACCAGCAGGTACCCGCCGAGGAACCCGGTGGTCCGCACCGCCCGCGAGGCCCCGCCCGACTGCCGGGCGATGCTCCTCGCCCAGGTCACCGCCACCGGAGCGACCGAGGGCAGCATCATCGCCGCCATCATCGCCAGCCACAGCAGCAGGAACAGCGGCAGCGCCATCCCCATCGTTCCCGGTCCGATCCCCATGTCCCCGGCCTGCGCGACCGTGATCGTCCAGGCGAGCGCGGCGATCACCACGATCAGGCCCCACGCCACCGTCAGGTCTCTCGCGGGCATCAGGACGCCGGTCCGCAGCGGCTGCTTCTCCACCGTGATGGTACGCATGGTGCTCTCCCAGGCTGGCCCTTCCAGCACAGCACAGCGGCGGCCGCGGGGGCGAGCGGCACCGGGGCCGCTTCCCCCGCCCTGCGGCACGGGTGCGGCGGAGGTCCGCCGGCACCCTCCCGCCGGGCGTGCGCGAGGCGGACCGGCCCACTGGCCGCCACGGCGGCGAACGTGAACGGCCGGTCGTGAACACGGCCTTCCACGTGCGGTGGGTCCAACGCGTCCCGGCCGGCCGGCGCCGCGTCGACGACGGGCAGCCAGGGGCGGAATCCGTGCAGCTCACCGGGTTGGCTGTTCGTAGGATGGGCGCAGCTCCTCCGGGAGGGAGACGGTGTCGGAGGGGACATGCCGCAACACGCGAAACACCAGCTGCTCGGGCGGAACCGGGAGCTGGAGGCACTGGAGCGCCTGCTGCGCGAGGTGCGTGGCGGGCGCAGCCGGGTGCTGGTCCTGCGCGGCGAGGCGGGGGTCGGGAAGTCGGCGCTGCTCGACCATCTGGCCGGGCGGGCGGCGCGGCTGCAGACCGTGCGTGCGGCCGGTGTGGAGGCGGAGTCCGACTTCGCCTACTCGGCCCTGCAGCGTCTGTGCGCCCCGCTGCTGTCGCACCTCGACCGGCTGCCGCCCGTGCAGCAGGACGCGCTGCGCGTCGCGTTCGGCCTGAGCGCGGGCAATCCGCCCGAGATGCTGCTGGTCGGGATGGCGGTCCTCGGTCTGTTCGCGGAGGCCGCGGCCGAGTCCCCGCTGGTGTGCCTGGTCGACGACGCGCAGTGGCTGGACCTGATGTCCCAGCGGATCCTGGCGTTCGTCGGGCGCCGGCTGGACGCCGAATCGGTGGCGCTGGTGTTCGCGGAGCGGGTCGCGGACGGGCAGCCGGAGGAGGGGTTCGCCGGCCTGCCGGACCTTCCGCTGCGCGGGTTGGCCGACGACGACGCCCGGTCGCTGCTCGACAGCGTCCTGCCGGGGCCGGTCGACGCCCGGGTGCGGGACCGGATCGTCGCCGAGACCGGCGGGAACCCGCTCGCGCTGCTGGAACTGCCCCGGGGGCTGTCACCGGCGGAGCTGGCGTTCGGCTTCGGGGGGCCCGGCGCGGGACCGGTGGCGACCAGGGTGGAGGAGGGCTTCCGCCGGCGCGTCGAGGCGCTGCCCGCCGACACCCGCGCGCTGCTGCTGGTCGCGGCGGTCGAACCGGTCGGCGACGGGCCGCTCTTGTGGCACGCGCTGCGCCTGCTGGGCATCGGGTTCGAGGCCGCGGCACCGGCCGAGACCGCGAACCTGATCACGCTGGGCGCCCCGGTGCGGTTCCGGCACCCGCTGGTGCGCTCGGCCGTCTGGCGCGGCGCGGACGGCGCCGCACTGCGCGCCGCGCACCAGGCGCTGGCCGAGGCGACCGACGCCGGGCGCGACCCCGACCGGCGGGCCTGGCACCTGGCCCACGCCGCGGTCGGCCCGGACGAGGAGGTCGCCGCCACGCTGGAACGCTCCGCCGACCGGGCCCTGGCGCGCGGCGGGCGGGCGGCCGCCGCCTCCTTCCTGGAACGGGCCGCCGCGCTCACCCCCAGCCCGGGGGAGCGGGCACGGCGCGCCCTGGCCGCCGCGGCGGCGCACGTCGCGGCGGGCGCGCCGGCGCGGGTTCCCGACCTGCTCGCCGCCGCCGAACTCGGGCCGCTGGACCCGCTGCAGCAGGCCAACGCCAGCCGCCTGCGGGCGAAGGCCTCGTCCATGACCAACCCGGGCCTCGGCGCGGTGCAGCCGTTGCTCGACGCGGCGGGCCGGCTCAGGGACCTCGACCCGGCCGCCGCCCGGGAGACCTACCTCGCGGCGTTCGGCGCGGCCATCTGGGCCGGCCGGTACGACGAGGGCGGACGGCGGCGGGTCGCCGAGGCGGTTCGCGACCTGCCGCCCGGGGACGAGAAGGCGGGCGTCTTCCTCCGCGCCCTGGTCACCTGGACCACGGACGGCCCGGTCGCCGCCTTCCCCCTGCTGGCACGGGCGCTGCGCTCCCTCACCGACGACGAGGACCTGGCCGTGCTGTGGCCGGCCGCCAACGCCGCGGTGGAGCTGGGCGATCTCGGAGCCTGGTTGGAGATCACCGACCGGGCGGTCCGCTTCGCCCGGACGACGGGCGCGCTGTCGGTCCTCTCGACGGCGCTGCCCTACCGGGCGGCCTCGCTCGGCTACGCGGGGCGCTTCGCCGAGGCCGAGGACCTGCTGGCCGAGGCCGAGGCCGTCGAGGAGGCCGCGGGCGTGGCGACGCGCATGGTCTCGACCGTCCTGATCAGCGCGTACCGGGGACGGGAACGTCCTGCCCTGGACCTGATCGAGGCGATGGAACGGGAGGGCGAGCAGCGCGGCCTGGGCCGGCTCACCGGCATGGCGGCGTGCGCGCGGGCCGTCCTCAACAACGGCCTGGGCAACTATCCGCTCGCCGTGGAGGCGGCGCTCAGGGGAGGGGAGTACCACGACCTGGTCGTCCACAACTGGACGTGCAGCGAGCTGGTCGAGGCCGCGACCCGGGTCGGCGACCGGGCGGTGGCGGCGCGGGCGCGCGAGCGGCTGGCCGACTGGGGCCGGGCCGGGACGCCCTGGGCGCTCGGCGCGCTGGCGGTCGCCGACGCCCTGACCGGGGCGCCCGAGCGGGCCGAGGACCACTTCAGGGAGGCCGTCGACCACTTCGGCCGGGGCCCGCTCGGCGTGTTCGAGACCAGGGCCAGGCTGCTGCTCGGCGAGTGGCTGCGCCGCCAGAACCGGCGGGCCCAGGCCCGCACCGAGCTGCGCGCGGCGCACGAGGCGGCCGCGGCGATGGGCATGGAGGCGTTCGCCGAGCGGGCCCGCCGGGAGCTGCTCGCCACCGGTGAGACCGTCCGCAGGCGGACCGTCGGCGCGCCGGTCCTCACCCCGCAGGAGGCGCAGATCGCCCGGCTCGCGGCCACCGGGCACCCGAACGCCGAGATCGGCGCGCAGCTGTTCCTCAGCCCGCGCACGGTGGAGTGGCATCTGCGCAAGGTGTTCGCCAAGTTGGGGATCTCCTCGCGCCGCGAGATCGTCGGAGCGCTCCCCGACCGATGAGCCCGGGGCCGCCGGGCGTGCGGCGCACCGGCGCACCGTACGGTGACGGTCACCTTCGTATGCAGTCATCCGACTGTTCCCGCCGCGCCACCGTCCGGCGATCCTCGATGAAGCGCCGCCACGCCGGCGGTTCGTCGTGTGCAACCGGAAGGTCCGACCGTGAAGCAAACCCCCGTCGTCCTCATCCACGGTGCGTGGTTCCACCTGTCCTCCTGGGCGGGCTGGGCCGAACGGTTTACCTCGCACGGCTACGCGGTCTCCGTCCCGGCCTGGCCGGGCGAGGCCGACACCGCCGACCTGGCCCGCCGCGATCCCGGCCCGCTGCGCGACCTCGGGCTCGCCGAACTCACCGCGCACTACGAGCGGATCGTGCGTTCCTTCGACCGACCGCCGGTCCTCATCGGGCACTCGGCCGGCGGCCTGATCGCCCAGCACCTCCTCGGCGCCGGCCACGGCCGCGCGGCGGTGGCCATCGCGCCGCTGCCGGCGGGCGGTGTGCCGCTGGACGACCAGGACCGGCCCCGGCCCTGGCCCCGTCCCCGGCTGTGGTCGCCGCTGCCGGCCGGCTCGATCCGGTACCCGTCCTGCGAGCCGCTGCCCCGGACCCGGTTCCGGCACGTCGTCGCCAACGCGGTCGGCGAGACGGAGTCCGCGAAGCTCTTCGACCGGTACGCCGTCCCGGCCCCGTTCCGGCTGCTCGCGGACCTCGGACTCGACGGCACCGGCACCGCGTCAACCGGCACCGGGTCGGGCGGCACGGTGGTGGACACGGCCAACCCGGCGCGCGGGCCGCTCCTGCTGGTGTCCGGTCAGGAGGACCGGATGGTCCCGGACGCCGTGACCCGCGCGGTCTACAAGCTCTACGGCGACTCCTCCGCCGTGACCGAGCTGAAGCAGTTCGTCGACCGGGGGCACTCCCTGGTGTTCGACAGCGGCTGGCACTCGGTCGCCGACCACGTCCTCGCCTGGCTGGCCGCCAACGGCGTCGAGGCCGTGGCCGCGGAACAGGACTGACCGCCCGCCGAGCCGTCCTGATCGCACGTCAGGCCTGCGCCTGCGGCACCTCCTCGGCGCGGCTCAGCGCGTCGCGCAGCGCCGCCCGGGCCGTGATGCCCAGCTTGGGGAAGACCCGGTAGAGGTGCGAGCTGACGGTGCGCGGCGACAGGTGCATCCGCTCGCCGATCTCCTTGTTGGTCAGGCCGCTGGCGGCCAGATCGGCGATGCGGCGCTCCTGCCAGGTCAGCGAGGCCAGGCTCAGCGTCGAAGCCCGGGGCGGGGCGCCGGTGGCGCGCAGTTCGGCCCGTGCCCGCTCGGTCCAGCCGGCGGCCCCCAGCCGTTCGAACGCCTCGGCCGCCGGGACCAGGTGCTGCCGCGCCGCCGCCCGGCCCTGGACGTGGCGCACCCGGACGCCGTGCGCCAGCCGGATCCGGGCGAGCTCGAACGGGAACCGGGCGGCGTCCGGCTGGGCTTCGGCCCGTGCGAACATCCCGGCGGCCTCCCGCTCGCTCTCGGCGGTCATCGCCAGCGCGCCGTAGGTGACCAGCCCGAGGCGCGGTGAGACGTCCGGCAGGCCGGCGTCGCGGGCGGCGAGGGCGTGCGCCCGGGCCTGCTCGACGCGTCCGGTGTGCCGGGCGGCCTCGACGAGGTCGAGCAGGGTGCGCGAGGCCTGGTACGCGTAGGGCCGGAACGTGCCCGGCCGGGTGATGCCGATGGCGTAGAGGTACGCGGCCTCGTAGTCGCCGGAGCCCAGCGCGGCGGTCGCGCCGGCGGAGTCGGCGACCTGGGTCAGGAACCCCAGTCCGCGTGGCCGGGCCCAGGCGTCCACCTCGGCCTGGAGGTCCCGCGCCCGCCCGCAATCGCCGCGCAGCGCGGCGAGTTGGGCCAGGTACGCGCGGCTCTGGGCGGCGAACAGGTGGTGGCCGTGCTCGGTCGCGAGGTCCAGGCCGCGCCGTCCGGTCTCCTCGGCGTCGGCCCATTCGCCGACCGAGATCCGGTCGAGCGTGATCTGGTGCAGCATCACCATGCCGGTGGCCACGGCCCCGGTCTCCAGTTCGCGGTCCACCACGCGTTGCAGGTGCGGACGGTAGTAGCCCAGGATGTCGAGGTGGTACGCGGACGCGCCCAACCGCGTGACGTGCCAGGGCTCCAGGCCCGGCAGGTTCGCGGCAGCGTCCCGCACCGGCCCGGCCCAGCCGGCTCCGTGCCTGGTGACATCGCTCCAGGTGCCGCTGTAGAGGCGTGAGCGCTCGGTGACGAGGCCGCCCAGGGAGGCGAGGAGTTCGTGCGTCCGCTCCCAGGCCGCCTGGTCCCCGGCGTACTGGCTGATCGCCAGGAGGAGGTCCACCAGCCGGGTGAGGACGTCCTCCCGCTCGGTCCCGCCGGCGGTGGGCCGGGCGGTTCCGTCGTCCCGCAGCCGCTCGATCGCGGCCGAGACCTGCCGGTGGGTGGAGCGGACGTCCCCGTCCTGGTAGAGCGCCTGGTAGGAGGCCGCCAGCACCGCGGCCGGCGACTGCGTCGATCCGGACGCGAGGTCCGCGCGGACCAGGCGGTGCGCCTGGCCGAGGCGGGCGGCGTGACCGGCGACGAAGGCCGCGTCCGCCAGCCGCCGTGACCGGTGGGTGCGGTTCTCGCTGAGCTCGGCGGCCCGGGTCAGCCAGGTCACCGCCGCCAGCGCGCCGCCGCGCCGGGTCGCCGACTCGGCCGCCGCCTCCAGGACGCCGGCGACCTCCTCGTCGGGGTCGACCGTCGCCGCCGCCAGGTGCGTCGCCCGGCGTTCGAGGTTCTCCCGGTGGACGCGCGCCAGCGCCAGGTGCGCGGCGCGACGCTGGTTGGGCGTGGCCGTCCGCACGACGGCGGAACGCACCAGCGGGTGGCGGAAGACGAACTCACCGGTGGCCGCCTCGACCTCCAGCAGCCCGGCGGCCACGGCCGGGTCGGCGTCGCGCATGGCGTAGCGGGTGCCGGGGACAACGTCGGCGCCGCTCGCGGTCCCGGCGCCGTCGAGCGCGCCCATGAGCAGTTCGGCCCGCAGCCGCTCGTCGAGGCCGGCGATGCGGGCGCCGAACAGCCGCTGCAGCCGGCGGGGCAGCGGCACGCCGTGCCGGCCGATGAGGCCGATGAGGTCGTCGGCCGGGAGGTCGTCCGACCGGCCGGCGAAGTGGGCGGGCAGCTCCAGCAGGGCCAGCGGGTTGCCCTGCGCCTGCTCCAGGACGATGCGGCGGGTCTGCCGGCCGAGGTCCGGGTAGCGCTGGTCCAGCAGGCGCGCCGCGTCCTCGTCGGTGAGGGCGGCGACCGGCAGTTCGGGCAGCGCGGCGGTGTCGAAGCGCGAGGCGAGGTCGGTGCGGACCGCGACCAGCAGCTTCACCTGGCCGCCGCTCAGGCGTCGGCCCACGAAGCCGCAGACGTCGGCGCTGGAATCGTCCAGCCACTGCCCGTCGTCGAGGACCAGCAGCAGCGACCGCTGCGCGGTGGCGGGGAGCGACAGCAGGGTGAGGACGGCGATGCCGAGCGCCATGACCGACGGCGGATCGCCCCGCACCCCGCCGAACACGGCGTCGAACACCGCCCTGGTCCCGTCCTCCAGCCGTGCGACGTCGGCGAGCAGCGGGTGGAGGGCCTGGTGCAGCCCGGCGTAGGGCAGCGCGGATTCCGCCTCGACGCCGGAGGCCCGGACGACCAGGTGTCCCTTCCGTTCCGCCAGTGCGGCGGCGTGGCGGAGCAGCGAGCTCTTGCCGACCCCGGTCTCCCCGCGCAGGACCAGCGCCTGGCCGGTGGTGGACCGCACGAACGCCGCCAGCTTGGCCTGCTCGTCCTCGCGGCCCACCATCGTCGTGCTGATGGACTCCATGCCCGCCCTTCCCCTTCCCCTCCGACGCCGCCCTCACCGCGCGTCCACCGATCACGATCCCGGGACCGCCGCCCCGTCGAGCCGGTGCCGAACCCTGGCCAGTACCCGGGCCGGGGGGTGACCAGGGTCCGGCACCGGCTCGACGGGGCGGCGCCGGGGAAGACGATCAACGCGATCGAGCACACGTCCCCCGATCCGCACGCAGGAAGGGCGCCGCATGGCCGTCAACTACACCGCCACGGTCGAAGCCACCGGCGAGGGCCGCAACGGCGGCACCGTCCGCTCCACCGACGGCCTGCTCCGGCACCGCCTGTCCATCCCCGGGGAACTGGGCGGAGCGGGCGACGCCACCAACCCGGAACAGCTCCTGGCCGCGGGCTGGGCCGCCTGCTTCCTCGGCGCCCTCCGCCACGCCGCCGCCCGGCGCGGGATCAGGCCGACCAGCACCGCGGTCACCGCCGAGGTCACCCTCCAGCACGCCGACGACGGCGGGTTCTCGCTCCGGGCCACGCTGGCCCCGCGCGTCGGCGGCGTCGACCAGCGCACCGCCGACGAACTCGCCGAGGCCGCCCACCAGGCCTGCCCCTACTCCAAGGCGACCAGGGGCAACATCCCCGTCACCCTCGCCGCCGCCGCCATCTGAGCGCGGCCCTGGAGGTCCCGCACAGTCGTGCGGACGTGTTTCACGAGGAAGTCGGAACTGGGCTGGGAGACGCTGACGATCACGTTCGTCACACAGGGAGCGGAGGCTGACGGAACGTTCCGGACCTCCGCCGAGGCCGCCGTGGACGGTTCGAGGATCGACTGCTGACCCGCCCCGCCCCCGTCCCCGCACGGCCGGCCCGCTTCCGCGGCGTCCCGGCCGGCAGAGATCGGCGATCACCCCAGACGCACCGGCAGTTCCGCAAGGCCCCGCAGCAGCGTGCTCGTCCGCCAGGTCAGCCGGGACGGGTCCGTGGCGAAGTCGATCGCCGGATGACGTTCGAGGAGGCGGCGCAGCGCGACGGTGGTCTCCGCGCGGGCGAGCGGGGCGCCGAGGCAGTGGTGCGGTCCGTGGCCGAAGCCGAGGTGGCCGGGGCCCTGGCGGCGGATGTCGAAGCGGTCGGGTGCGGGGAAGGGGAGCGGGTCGCGGGACGCCGCGGCGAGGGAGACCAGGACCGCGTCGCCCGCCGCGACCGGGGTTCCGGCCAGGTCCAGTGGTTCGGCCGCGAACCGGAACGCGGAGGCGCGGACCGGGGTGTTGTACCGCAGCGACTCCTCCACGGCACGGGGGAGGAGTGCGGGATCGGCACGCAGCAGGGCGAGTTGGGCGGGGTGGGCGAGCAGACTGTGCACGGTGGCGGAGATCAGGTTGACCGTCGTCTCGTGACCGGCGACGAGGAGGAGGAACACCATCCCGAGGAGTTCCTCACGGGTGAGGCCCGCCGCCTGCGCTCCCGGCCCCGGTCCGCGCGCCGCGCGTTCCGCCGCCGCCAGGTCGGCGAGCAGCGTGCTGTCCGATCCCTGGGCCCGACCGCCGATCGGGTCGGCGCTTGCCGTCAAGTCGGAGATGTAGGAGGCCAGTTCCGCCGAGGCCGCCGCTGCCGCCTCCGGGGACGACGGCAGGACCAGCTCGGTCGACCAGGTGTGGAACGGGGCGCGGTCCGCCTCCGGTACACCCAGAAGTGCGCAGATCACCGCGACGGGCAGTGGGAGCGCGTACCGGTGCACCAAGTCGACGGTTCCCCGTTCCGGCAGCGTCGCGAGCAGGTCGTCGGCGATGGCCTCGATCTGTCCGTGCAGCGCGGTGATGCGGGCCGGGGCGAAGTGGCCCGCGACCAGTCGGCGCAGGTGCGTGTGCTGCGGCGGGTCGCTCTGGAGCATGTTGCGGCCGATGGCGTGACCGCCGTCCGTGCGCCATGACGAGGAATGGGCGATGTCGTTGCGCAGCCGGGGATCGGTGAGGGCCTGTCGTGCCGCGTCCCGGGTCACCACGAGCCAGCAGGCGCCGCTCTCCGGTACGTGGATGCGGTGGACGGGGCCTTTCGCGCGCAACTGCTCGTAGAGGGGGAAGGGGTCGGCCGCCAGGTCGTGGCCGTCGGGGGCCAGTTCCTGCAAGGTGGGTGCCTGTTTCACGGGGCTCTCCGGTGGTGAGTCGCGGGGGCGGGCCGCCGACGCCGAGCAGCAGTGCCGTTCCGTCCACGGTCCGCCTCCCGCGTGTCATAGGGGCCCGGCAGGAAATGGGGACCAGTCCCTGTTTCCTGCCGGGACGATAGCATCCCGAACGGGGAATGCTCCCCGCTTTCGGTCGAGAGGTACGACGGAGGACGCGATGACCACCGGGGACCAGCGCACGCCGCCCCCGTCGCGGCGCGATGCGCGGCGCAACCGGGAGCTGCTCGTCGAGGCGGCCCACGCGGTGTTCGCCGAGCAGGGGCTCGAAGCGCCACTCGACGTCATCGCCCGGAGGGCGGGCGTGGGGAACGCGACGCTCTACCGCCACTTCCCCACCCGGGCCGCGCTCGTCGACGCGGTGTTCCACGATCCGCTGGCCGACACGGTGGCGGTCGGCGAACGGGCCCGCACGGCTCCGGACGCCTGGGCGGCGCTGACGGGTTACTTGGACGCGGTCTTCACGGTGCTGGCCGCCGATCGCGGCACCAACGACCTCATGACCACACGCCTCCAGGGCGTCGAGTCCCTGGACTCCGTGCACGCGCACAACCGCCGCACGCTGGAACTGCTACTGGAACGCGGGCGGGCGGAGGGCAGCGTCCGGCCCGATGTCACCGTGGAGGACGTCCTGTTCGCCCTGGCCGCTCTCGGCCGTGCGGTCCCGGCGCTGACGGCGGCGGCGTCCGCCGAAGCCTGGCGTCGCCCCCTCGCCCTGCTCGTCGACGGCCTGCGCGCCGTACCCACCACGCCGCCGCTGCCCGCCCCTGCTCTCACCCCCGCCCAACTCCACGCCGCACTGGGCGAACTGGGCCCGCACCGCAGCCCCGGCCGCCGCCGATCGGGCGACCGCCGGGACTGACGCGGCAGCGACGCGGCGATCGACGGCAATCGCGGCCGGGCCGCCGTTTCACCGGGGGGCAGCCAGGCCGTCCGACCGGGGGCAGCTCTCCAGGTGTGACCCGGCATGACGGGCATCGCCGAGGCGGCGCCCGGGGTTCCGCGCGCTCAGGCATGGGATCGGGTCGGAAAGATGACGGCCGGTGCCGACCGCGCCACGACTGCAGCGATCGACCACTCGACGCGACTGACCGTGTGTCACAGCGTGATCGTCACCGTCGCCCGGGATACCTTCGACCGGTCCGCATACGTCCTTCATGAGGTGTGAGGCCATGGTGGAGAGCACGGAGTACCCCGGGGACTACGAGTTCGACCTCCCCGGAGAGCTGGTGTCGCAGGAGCCGCCGGAGGCGCGCGGCGGCCGGCGCAGCGATGCCCGCCTCGCCGTGCTGCGACGCGGCACGGATCAGGTCGAGCACCGCGGCTTCCACGAAATCGCCGAGTACTTCGAGCCGTCGGACGTCCTCGTGGTCAACAACGCGCGGGTGGTGCCGACCCTGCTGCACGGCGAGGACCAGGACGGCAAGGTGGTCGCGGTGAGCATCCACTCGCCGAACGAGGACGGCACCTGGCACTGCCTGGTGGCACCCGAAGCGGTCTGCCGGCCCGGCGCCCGGTTCGTCCTCGGCCCCGAACGCCAGGTCGCCGGCCGCCTGCTCGCCGAGGCGGATCCGGGCGTCTGGCGGATCGAGCTCGACCCCGCCGACGGCGACACCCTCTACCGGCTCGCCGAACCGATCTACCCCGGCTACCTCAAGCAGGCTCCCGCCGACCCGGAGTACTACCAGACCACCTACGCCTCGCGCCCCGGCGCCGTCCTCTTCCCCTCGGCCGGACGCCACTTCACCCCCGCCGTCCTGGACGAGCTGCGGGCCCGCGGCGTGGCCGTCGCCGAGGTGACCCTGCTGCTCGCGGCACGGTCGCACCACTTCGTCCGGCAGCTGTTCCAGCAGCAGGTCGCCGCCGGCGGCGTCGGAGACATCGCGGCCGAGGACCGGGTCGACCGCGCCACTCAGGTCAAGGGATTCGACTTCCCGGGGGCCGAGCGCTACGAGGTCACCGCCGGGACCGCCGAGACCATCAACGAACGCCGCTCTCGCGGCGGCCGGATCATGGTGTGCGGAACCTCCGCGCTGCGCACACTGGAGAGCGTCACCGGCGAGGACGGCCGCGTCCCGGCGGCCACCGGCTTCACCCGGCTGCGGATCGTCCCGGGGCACCGGTTCCACGCCTGCGACGGGTTCCTGACCAACCTGCACCGGCCGAAGAGCTCCGAGCTGCTGCTCACCTCGGCGTTCACCGGACGGGCGCCCCTGCTGGACGTCTACCGGCGGGAGCTGATCCCCCGGGAGTACCGCTTCCACGAATTCGGCGACTCGATGCTGATCGTCTGAACGGAGGGCGACCGTGCTGATCGTCGAGGACGTCAGGCGAACCGGGACCGCGCAGGGCTGGGAGCTGTCCGCACGGGTGCGCGCCAAGGCCGCGCTCGGCGTGGGACGCCTGCACTTCACCGTACGCGGCGGTGAAGCCGACCGGCTGCCGGAGCGTGGCGACGCCTTCCTCGCCGCGCTCGTCATGCCCGCCATGAGCCTCGGCGAGGACCTGTTGGTCGACGCCCCGGTCTCCCCCCGGCTGCTCAGATCCGCCCGTACCGTGATGGAGATCTACTCCGCCTGGTGGGAACGGCTCCGCCCGGTCCGGGTGACGGCGACCGGGACCGCCGTCGCGACCGGCGGCGAGGACGCCGTCGGGCTGTTCTTCACCACCGGGGTGGACTGCTTCTACAGCCTGCTCAAGGACGGCGAGCGCCGCACGGAGCCCCACCACCAGCCGGTCACCGACCTGCTGTTCGCGAACTTCGAACAGGACTCCGGAACGGACCACGACCGACTGGTCGCCCGGATCGGGCAGGTGGCCGCCCGAAGCCGCTGCCGGGCCGTGGTGGTGGACACCAACATCCGCTCCTTCGCCGAGCCCTTGACCACGTGGGAGGCCTACCACGGCGCGGCGCTCGGCGGCGTCGCACTGTCACTGCAGGGCCTGCTCGGCCGTTGCCTGATCGCGGCCAGCGACCAGTACCGCCACCTGCCCCCGCTGGGCTCGCACCCGCTGCTGGACCACCTCTGGTCCACCGAGGGACTGGAGATCGTCCACGACGGCGCCGAGGCCACCCGAACGGGCAAGGTCGAGCGCCGGCTCGTCGGCTCCGCGCTGGCGCTGGACAACCTGGGGGTGTGCTGGCGCAGCCGGCCCGGCCACAACTGCGGCGAGTGCGAGAAGTGCCTGCGGACCATGGCCGCCCTGGAACTGGCCGGCGCACTGGGACGCTGCCGCACCCTGCCCCGGGTGCTCGACCTCCACCGGCTGCGCACCGTGCCGGTGGAGTCGGAGGACGCCCGGGTGTCGATGCGCGAGTTGGCGCTCGACGCCAGAGCGCGCGGGCGGCACGACATCGCCGACGCCGCCGAGCACGCGCTGGAGCGGCCCCGGCCGGGCCGCTCCGGGCCGACGGCTTCCGGCGACCGCCGCGAGCGGCCTTGACGGGCCCGTCAACCCTTCTGGAAGACGAGGTTCTCGATGTCGGCGGTCATCCGGACGGTGCTGTCGTCGAGGACGTGGACCAGCGGCACGAGGCTGTCCTCCATCTCGTCGGTCGGGAGCACCACCTTGACGGTGTCTCCGGCCCCGGCCAGGAAGATCGGGAAGGTGCTCAGGTCCTCGCCGACCCGGTTGTAGTGCTCCACCAGCCGCCGGAACAGCTTGGGAACCATGACCACCTTGGTGAGGGAACGCTTGTCCGGGACGTACGCGCCCGCAGGGCTGGTGGTGACGTCGTACTCCCAGACCCCCTTCCGGTCGGCCCGGGCCTGGCGGGCGACGGCCCTCAGCTCCTCGCGAAGGTCGTCGAAGAACCCCTTGTAGAAGGTCGGGTAGGCCAGACCGTCGGCGATCAGGCGATGGTTCGCCGTGGTCCGCAGCAGCGGGACGTCCACCGGGATCTGGGTGCCGTCGGCGCCCGGCGGCATGCCGGTGCCGACCAGGGCGACGCAGCGTCCGAAGGAGTCGGCACCCCGGGTGAGGATCCAGCCGGGTGGATTGGCCGGCGTGGCCCTCTTGACCTCCTCGTGGTCGAACTCGACGTCGGTGAAGCCGAGGAACTTCAGGAGTTCGTTCCTCGCCTGGTGGGCGAGGGCGAGCGGCTGGTGGGTCCGAGGGCCGCTCGCCTCGTAGTGGGTCTCCAGGGCGTCCACGGATTCCAGCCGGAGTTTCGCCCTGCCGGTCTCCGGCTTGTGGTCGACCGGACAGGCGCGGAGCCTGTCCCACACGTTCGGGTCGGTGGGGATGAAGGCGATGGTGTCGCCGTCAGGCTCGGTCTTGACGATGTCGTAGGTGCCGTGGACGAGCAGCATGGGCATGGGAGGCCTCGTCGGGGTGGAAGGGGGGCCGCCCGCGCTGCCGGAGGCCACCGTTCCTCGCAGCAGGGATCACGCCTGGTGAAGCGGTTGTGACGGAAAGCGGCCGGGTGGCGTCACTGTAGGTTCGGGTGCGACCGGGTTCAACGACCCTCCGGTGCGTCCCCGCCCGGCGCGTCGCCGTGCCCGGGCTCCCGTCCACGCCACCGGGGCCGCGCCGGCCGTTCCCGCACCCCCTCGTGTCCCGCGCAGCGCCGTCACGGCCCGGCAGCCCCGACGCCCGCCCCCGGCGCGAGGTCGGCGGGCATTCCGGAGCGAACCCGGGCCGCGGTCACGTCGGCGACAAGTACCGTTGCACGCTCGGAGAGTTGGGCTTCGACGCGCGATCGCCCGCAAGGACGCCCCCGCCCCGATCCAGGCCGGCAGGAGGTGGGTGGTGGAGCGGAGGGGAGGACCGCCCCACCACCAAGCACCTGGCAACGCCTACTGAGGGGCGCCCTTGGCCGTGGGCTGCGTCTTCTGGTTGTAGATCTCCTTGCCGTCCGCGTTGAAGGCGTGGACGTAGGGGGCCGGGCGGAAGGCGTTCGTGTCGGGGTCGGTGGAGACGGCGGCCGTGTAGGCGAACGCGCCGCCCGCCATGATGGTGGGGTACTGGGTCGGGTCGTCGCCGTAGCTGATGGTGACCTTGGCGACATCGGGCGTGTAGTGCCCGGCGCCCAGCGAGAGGAACTGCCCGGGGCCGCCGGCCGGCGCGCTGAAGCTGTCGAAGAACTCGATCAGGTGACCGGTGCCCCACAGGCGGTCGTTGATGAAGGTCGCGGGGGAGGACAGGCTGGTGCCCTGGTTGCCCTTCGACTCGCACTGCACGTACTGGCCGGCGGAGTCGACGGCGACGACCACGCCGTCGGTGTCCGACGAGGCGACGGGAGCGCGGACCGCGATCACCGCCTGGTACTGCGACGCCGCCGAGCCCAGGCAGGAGGCCAGGATCCCGGCGACGGCCCCGGCGTCGATCGGAGTTGTCGTCGTACTGGTGACGGTGAAAGCAGCCGGGGTGGTGGTCACCGGGGTGGCGGACGAGCCGCCGCCGGAGACAACCGGGGCGCCGGCCGGGCCGGAGCCGTGGGCCGTGGCGGTGGGCGTACCGGAGGGCTTGCCGTGGGCCGTGGCGGTGGGGGCGGGCGTGGAGGTGCCGGTTGCGGCGGTGGCCATTCCCCCTGCGGCCGCGACGGCTGCGGCGGTGGCGGTGGCGGCGATGAGCATGATCGGGCGGATACGCATGAATCCGTGTCCTTCCTGCGGGCGTCCGGTTGACGCCGGCACCCCTGTACGCCCCCCGCCGTCCGGCAGGTCGCATCCCGCACATGTGATCCAGCTCATAGCCCGCCGGTGCGACCCTGGGACGGCGCTCGTGCGTACAAGGCGGGAGCCGCGCCCAGGACGCACGGCTCCACCGCCGCGACCGAGGAGTGCCTCCTCGTGCATCGCCTGTGCCGCGAGCTGACGGACAGCCCCGGAGGAGAGGCCCTTGATGACGCCACAGGAGTTCGACGCGTTCTACGCGGCGTCCTTCTCCCGCCTGACCGGGCAGCTCTACGCGCTGACCGGCAACTGGTCCGAAGCGCAGGACGTGGTCCAGGAGGCCTTCATCCGCGCGTGGGACCGAAGGCGCACCTTCGCCCCGGACGACGCCCCGGAGGCGTGGATCCGGACCACGGCCCGGCGGCTGGCCCACTCCCGCTGGCGGCGTCTCGCCCGGGGCCTGCACCTGGCCGGACGCCATCACCGCCATGAGCCACCCGCTGCCGAGCCGCCCACCGAGGAGCACCTGATGCTGGTCACCGCGCTCCGCGACCTGCCCGAGGCACAGCGAAACGCCCTGGTCCTGCACCACATGTGCGACCTCTCCGTCGAGCAGGTCGCAGCCGAGACCGGCGCCAGCGTCAGCGCCGTCAAGAGCCGCCTCGCCCGCGGCCGGACCGCGCTCGCGGCCAGACTCGCCGACCGGACCCCGACCAGCGAGGAAGGAAAGCTCCGTGTCTGACCCCACCCACGACAGCCTCGCCGACCGGCTGCGGCTGCTCGGCACGCAGATGCCCGCACCGACCCTGCCCGCTGCGGAGGTCCGCCGACGCGCCGACCGGCGCCGCCACCGCCGGCAGGCCCTGGGCGTGACCGCGGTCTGCACCGTAGCGGCCCTGTGCCTGGCTCTCCCGTCCGTTCTGCACTCACCGGGGCCACGGCACTCACCGGTGCCACAAAGCTCACCAGGACCACAGCAGGGAGCAGCCACCACAGACACCCCCTCCGTGCCGGCTCCCCCCAACCCCCCGGCTGCTTTCACCGTCACCAGTACGACGACGACTCCGATCGACGCCGGGGCCGTCGCCGGGATCCTGGCCTCCTGCCTGGGCTCGGCGGCGTCGCAGTACCAGGCGGTGATCGCGGTCCGCGCTCCCGTCGCCTCGTCGGACACCGACGGCGTGGTCATCGCCGTCGACTCCGCCGGCCAGTACGTGCAGTGCGAGTCGAAGGGCAACCAGGGCAACAGCCTGTCCGTCCCCGCGACGTTGATCAACGGCCGCCTGTGGGGCGCCGGCCACCTGATCGAGTTCTTCGACAGCTTCATTGCGCGGGCCGGCGCCGGGCAGTTCCTCTCGCTGGGCGCCGGGCACTACACACCCGATGTCGCCAAGGTCACCATCAGCTACGGCGACGACCCGGCCCAGTACCCGGCCGTCATGGCGGGCGGCGCGTTCGCCTACACGGCCGCCATCGCCACCGACCCCAACACGAACACCTCACCCCCGGCTTCCTATATCCACGCCTTCAACGCGGACGGCGAGGAGATCTACAACCAGAAGACGCAGCCCACAGCCAGGAACCGCTGACAGAAGGCGCCGCCCGGTGCGCTGACGTCCATACCGGGTGAGGTGAACGTGCTCGCCGCTCCGCGTGCCCACCGGCCTCAAGCCGCAGCCGGCCGACCCCGGTGGCGCCGGGGCTGTTCGGGTTGTTCCCCCGGGGGCCGTTCGCTCCGTCGGCTGCACCCGCGACGACGAGGGCCGGGGGAGGGGTGAGCCTGGAGGCGTCGCCGCCTTCCGGGCGGCCGATCCCGGGCACGGGCGCGTGGACACCTCACGGCACCCCCGTTCCCGGCGGCAGGACGATCCGATGTACCGCTGCCGTCGTGGCCGATCGTGATCCCGGTCAGCCGGCCGACCGCCACGAGAGGACGCCAGGGGCATGAGCAATCCGTTCGTTCTCAGCACGCCCGGCGGCGACGGGCCGAGGGTCTTCGAACTGACCCCGTCGGCGACCGCCGGGCAGCTGGACGCCAAGCAGGTCTGGGCTCCGGCGAAGGCCGACGAGGTCGAGTCCACGCACTACACCGACGCGAAGCTGGTCCGCTCCGCGACCTGGGGCGAGGTCGTCCTCGCCGCGCGCTGGGGCAAGGATCCCCGGGTGCTCGTCATCGAGTACGCCACGGGGAAGGTGGTCTGGCGCAGCGACCCGAAACTCGGGGACCTGGGCGGAGGGGTTCACTCGGCGACGCTGCTCCCGGGCGACCACGTCGTCGTCCACGCGCCGAAGGCGGACGCCAACGACGGCGACCACCTGATCTTCATCCCGCACGACCGGCCGGAGGCGATGGTGCCGTACGACCTCGTCGACAGCCACGGCTCGGTGTGGGTCGAGTCCGCGAAGGCCTCCGGGGGCGGCTACCTGTGGGCGATCGGCCGGACCACCCTCGCGCGTGACACGAAGGACCGGGGGACCTGCGTCCTGCGCCAGTACGGCCTGGGCAAGGACCTCAAGTGCCCGCTCCAGTACGTGAACCAGTTCACCCTGGTCGCCGAGCCGCTCGAACTCGGTTACATGGAACAGCCGGGCTGGAACGAGAGTCCCCACGACATCGCCCGCGCCGACGAGAACACCCTGTGGATCGCCACCGAGTCACGGGTCGTGGCCTTCGACCTCGACACGTTGGAGACGCCGCCCGAGCCGGTGCCGCGCACGACGTTCCAGTCCGAGGTGGAACCGAAGGACCCCCTGACGGAGCATCCCTCCGCAACGAACCTCAAGAGCCTGAGCGTTCACGGCGACACGGTCCTGTACGCCCAGACCATGGGCAAGGCCTCCGACACCTCCACGATCGGCCTCGTCACCCAGGGCAGGAAGCAGACCGCGCACCTGGACGAGCCGTTCTACAAGGCCCGCCTCGTCACCCCCGGGCAGGCGTGACCCCACTCGGGAGACTCCTTCGGACGGCCGCGTCATCAGAGCCGCTCTGGAACGTCTGGTCATCGGCCTCCTGCGGGACCGAACGGTCCCGGTGCCGCCGTCACCGGGGCGGATTCCGCGCGGGTGACGGCGGCCGGTGCCGCCGTCGGACCGGACCGGCCGCGGGACGGGCCGCGGCGAGGTCCTACGGTGTCGCTCTGGCGGGTGGCAGCGTGGCGACGGCCGATTGATCGAGTTCGATCGGCAGCTGGTGGGCCAGCGCCGAAGCGAGCTGCTCGGCCATCTCGCGGGTGAAGGAGCCGCTGATGACCGCCTCGCCCCCGGTGATGGCCTCTCTCACATAGGGGTGGGACACGACCTCCCCGTCCACCACGATCGCGAACTCGTTGGCGGGGGTGGGCAGGGCGGCGAGCCGGCCGGTGCTGTCGGCGAAGTCCTTGGTGCCCGTGGTGTTGAAGGACAGCCGCACCTGCCAGCCGGCGGCTTCCTGCGCGGCGAAAGCCGCTTCCGCGCCGATGATGTCGGCACTGTCCACGGAGGCGGGGCCCAGCGCGAACTTGTACCGGACGTCGTGTTCCGCCGCGGCGCTGAAGGCGAGTGCGGGAGCGGACGCGGCGACCTGGAGGCCCGGGGAATTGCGGTCCGGGGCGCAGTCGAGGGCGGCGAACCGGGCGGCCAGTTCGGGCGGGAGGGTGCCTTGGGGGAGCGCGTCCGTCGGGCCGGAGGGAGCGGCCTCGACCGTGGCACCGGTGGCACCGGTCGCTGCGGCGGACGGGCCGGGCGCCGTCAGGCACGGTGCCAGCGCGAGGACGGGGCGGATGAGCAGCTTCCCGGGCCTGGTGAGGGCGGTGAGTTTCCCACCGGCGTCGCCGGGGGCGGTCACGGTGATGGTGGTGCCCTGGATGGTGGTCCTGACATCGGTCAGGCCCAGGGTGGCAGCCCGCGCGCGGAGCGTGCCGCCGGAGGCGTCCGACGAGGCCGGCAGCGACTTCTGCCGGCCCGCGCCGGGGTCCTCACCCGGCGCGGACGGTGGCCGACGGCTCCCGTACGTCGTCCACGAGCTCCCGTATCAGCGCCGCGACCTGCGCCGTCTCGACGAGGAACCCGTCGTGGCCGTACGGCGAGGAGATCACCCGGACCCGGTCGGCGGAGGGGATGCCGGCGGCGAGTTCCTCCTGCTGGGCGAGCGGGTAGAGGCGGTCGGTGTCGACCCCCGCCACCAGGGTCCGGGCGGTCACCCGGGCCAGGGCGGCGCGCGTGCCGCCGCGTCCCCGGCCCGCGTCGTGGGCGTTCATCGCCTCGGCCAGCACCGCGTAGCTGGCCGCGTCGAAGCGCCGGACCAGCTTGGCGGCGTGGTGGTCCAGGTAGGACTCGACCTGGTAGCGGCCGCCCGCCCCGGGGTCCTCACCCTCCTGGGCGCGGTTGCCGAAGCGGACGTCCAGCTCCTCGGCGCCGCGGTAGGTGACGTGGGCGAGGCGCCGGGCGACGCCCAGACCGGCGTGCGGGCCCTGCCCGGGAGCGGCGTCGTGGTAGTCGCCGCCGCGCCAGTGCGGGTCGGCGCGGATCGCGTGCAACTGGACGGTGGTCCAGGCGATCTGGTCCGCGCTCGCCACCGCCGTGGTGGCGAGCAGGAACAGCGAGGAGACCCGCTCCGGGTAGGAGACGGCCCACTCCAGGGCGCGCATCCCGCCCATCGAGCCGCCGACCACGAGTGCCCAGCGCTCGATGCCCAGCGCGTCGGCGAGCCCGGTCTCGGCCAGCACCTGGTCACGCTGGGTCAGGCGCGGGAAGGACCCGCCCCAGTGCCGCCCGTCAGGACGCGGCGAGGCCGGGCCGGTGCTGCCCTGGCAGCCGCCCAGGACGTTGGGCGCCACCACGAACCAGCGGTCGGTGTCGAGGGCGCGGCCCGGCCCGACCAGGGCGTCCCACCAGCCGGAGGTCGGGTGACCGGGCCCGGCCGGTCCGGCGACATGGCTGTCGCCGGTGAGCGCGTGCAGGACGAGGACCGCGTTGGAACGGTCGGGCGCGAGCCGCCCCCAGGTCTCGTACGCCAGCCGCACGCCGGGGAGCTGACCGCCGGCCTCCAGCGGCAGGGGCTCCGTACGGTCGTACCAGTTGCGGCGCCCGGGCGGGTCCCCCTCCCGCCACGCACCGGTGGCGGGAGGGGGAGCCGCGTGCGGGGCGGTCCCGTCCGCGGGGTTCAGGACGCCGCCTTCGCGGCGCGGAAGCCGGCCTCTAGGTCCGCCTTGAGGTCCTCCAGGTTCTCGATGCCGACGGACAGCCGCAGCAGGCCGGGGGAGGTGCCGGTGGCGGCGAGCTGCTCCTCGTCGAGCTGGCTGTGCGTGGTGGAGGCCGGGTGGATGATGAGGCTGCGCACGTCGCCGATGTTGGCGAGGTGGCTGAAGAGCTCGACGGCGTCCACGAACCGCTTGCCCGCCTCGACGCCGCCGCGCAGCTCGAAGCAGAACACGGCCCCGGCGCCGCGCGGAAGGTAGCGCTGCCCGGCCTCGTACCAGCGGTTGGAGGGCAGCCCGGCGTAGTGGACGGCGGAGACCTCGTCACGCTGCTCCAGCCACTCGGCGAGTGCCTGGGCGTTGGACGAGTGGCGCTCCATGCGCAGGCTCAGCGTCTCCACGCCCTGCAGCAGCAGGAAGGCGGAGTGCGGCGCGATGGCCGGCCCGAGGTCGCGCAGCAGCTGGACGCGCAGCTTGACGGCGTACGCGCCGGGCCCGAGGGCGGACCAGTAGCGCAGGCCGTGGTAGCTGGGGTCCGGCTCGTTGTAGTCGGGGAAGCGCTCGGCGTGGGCGCCGAAGTCGAAGGTCCCGGCGTCGACGACGACGCCTCCGAGGGTGGTGCCGTGGCCGCCGAGGAACTTGGTCGCCGAGTGGACGACGACGTCGGCCCCGTGCTCGATCGGGCGCAGCAGGTAGGGGGTGGGGACGGTGTTGTCGACGATCAGCGGGATCCCGGCCTCGTGGGCGACGTCGGCGACGCCGCGGATGTCGAGGACGTTGCCGCGCGGGTTGCCGAGGGTCTCCGAGAACAGGGCCTTCGTCCCGGGCCGGATGGCGGCCCGCCAGGCGTCGAGGTCGTCCGGGTCCTCGACGAAGGACACCTCGATCCCGAACCTCGGCAGGGTGTGCCGGAAGAGGTTGTACGTGCCGCCGTAGAGGGAGGCACTGGAGACGATGTGGTCGCCGGCGCTCGCGAGGTTGAGGACGGCGAGGGTCTCGGCGGCCTGGCCGGAGGCGACCGCCACGGCGGCGACCCCTCCTTCCAGGGCGGCGATCCGCTGCTCGAAGACGTCCTGGGTGGGGTTGTGGAGGCGGGTGTAGATGTTCCCGGCCTCGGCGAGCGAGAAGAGGTCGGCCGCGTGCTGGGTGTCCCGGAAGACGAACGAGCTGGTCTGGTAGATCGGGACCGCCCGGGCCCCGGTGGTGGGGTCGGGCACGGCACCGGCGTGCAGCTGCTGGGTCTCGAAGGACCAGGCGGGGGCGGTGGATCCGGTGGATTCGCCGTCGGGCGTGCGGTCGGCGGTGACGGCGTCGGTCGGCTGGCTCATGCTTCTCCTCGTACACATGTGGAGCCCGGCGGGCCGGGCCGGCGCCGATGTGAGCGGCGGGTGCGGGGAACGGGCGCAGGGACGCTCCGGGTGGAGCGGCGCGCGGATCGCGCTACGGCGCGGAAGGGATCACCACGGCGCCGCGTCAGCGGGCAGCGGGACAACTCATGGTCGTGACACGCGTGTAGTCCACGTGGCGGCGGGTCACGAGCGTGATCATGCGGTCAGGCAACCACATTTGAGTGGCGAACACCACCGCGTTCCGCATTCCGGACAGTACGGCGGTCCGACAGACGACACCGAGGCGGACCTGCGCGAGACCGGGCCCGACATGGACCGGATCCGTGCCGACCTCACCGCCGTGACCGGCATGGTGGCGCTCACCGGCTTTCAAGTACCCGCTTGCGACGGCTAGTCAGGCCCGCCCGGCCCGCACGTCCGCGGGCTTTCCGGCCAGTGCTTCTTCGAGTTCGTCCAGTTCCGTGCGGCGCGCGGCGATCCGTTCCGGCGGCTCGTCATCCCTGTACTCAGGACGGCCGACCCGCCTCGATCCCGGAGTCGCTCGGCACTGCGTCGATGAGGGCCGATGAGCCGGCGGCCTCGGCTGCTTACAGATGGTAGTCGGCGCAAGGGCCCAGGAGAGGTGGCCGGAGCTCGGGCACCGCCCCACCGGGCAGCGGATGAACGGATGCTTGCCACCTCGGGAACACCGGGGTGGGGCAAATCGATCGGTATCACGAAATATCGACCATCTGCCTGGATTTTTCAAGTTCCTTGGCAAAGTCCACCAGGATCGTTGACACCGCGTAACGGCCCGAGTAGCGTCACTGATCACCGAGTTGATAATACGTATTATCAGCGAGGGCTTCAGTAGCCTCCGGAGGAGTTCCCCGTGCCAAGGATCACGCAGCGTGACATCGCTCGCCTCGCCGGCGTAAGCCAGGCGGTGGTCTCGCTCGTGCTGAACAACAGGACCGACGCGACGACCCGCATCGCTCCCGAGACCAGACAGCGCGTCCTCGACGTGATCCGCGAGACCGGGTACGCGGCCGACCCCGTGGCCCGCCGCATGGTGCGTCAGCTCAACCAGATCATCGGCGTGTTCACCTACGAATCGGTGTTCCCGAGCACCAGCGCCGACTTCTACTACCCGTTCCTGCGCGGCATCGAGGAGTGTGCCGAGCAGCTCGGGCGCGACCTGCTGCTGTTCACCAGCGCTCCGGTCACCGACGGGCGGCGCAAGGTGTTCCACGAGAACAACCGGCTGCGGATCGCCGACGGCTGCATCCTGCTCGGCCGGGACATACCGCACGACGAGCTGGCCCGGCTGAACCGCGAGAACTACCCGTTCGTGGCGGTCGGCCGACGCGACGACGCGGGTGGTCCGGTGCCCTGCGTGGGGGCGGACTACGCCGCCGCCACCCAGCAGCTGGTCGAGCGGGCCCGGGAGCTCGGGCACCGGGAGTTCGCCTACGTCGGAGCGGGCGAGGGCGCGGAGTCCGCCGACGACCGGATGAACGGGTTCCGTGCGGGCACCCGAGGGAGCGGCCGGCACGAGCGGACAGCCGGCCGATCCGCGGGGGAGACCCTGGACGCGCTGCTCGCCGCCGGGGTGACCGTCGCCGTCGTCGAGGGCTACGCCGACGGGGTCGCGCTGATCCGGGCGGCCCGCGAGCGAGGCGTCGACGTGCCCGGTGACCTGTCGGTCGTGGTGACCGGCGTACCGGCCGAGTCGGCGGACGCCGGCATCGCGAGCACCGGCTTCCGCATTCCGCGCCGGGAGATGGGCTGGCAGTCGGTGGAACTCCTCGCCGCCTTACTGGAAGACGAGTCGGCCACCACGCTCCAGCGGCTTCTGCCGTGCCACTTCGTCGAGGGGCGGACCCTCGGCGAACCGAGAAAGGACCGTTTTGACTGAGATACGCAGCGACGTGCTGGTGGTCGGCGGAGGGCTGGGCGGCGTCGCCGCGGCGCTCGCCGCCGCCCGCGCCGGCCGGACCGTGGTGCTGACCGAGGAGTTCGACTGGATCGGCGGGCAGCTCACCAGCCAGGCAGTGCCGCCGGACGAGCATTCCTGGGTGGAGCAGTTCGGCGTCACGGCCGGCTACCGGGCCCTGCGCGACGGCATTCGCGACTACTACCGCCGGCACTACCCGCTCACCGAACGGGCCAGGGCGCGCCTCGAACTGAACCCCGGCGGGGGCTGGGTGAGCAAGCTCTGCCACGAACCGCGGGTCGCGGTGGCGGTCATCGAGGCGATGCTCGCGCCCTACCGCGCCGCCGGGCGGCTCACCGTCCTCCAGCCCTACCGGCCGACCGCCGCCGACACCGACGGCGACCGGGTGACCGCGGTGACCCTGACGCACCGCGACACCGGCGAGAAAGTCCACGCCACCGCCTCCTACGTACTGGACGCCACCGAGACCGGCGACCTGCTGCCGCTCACCGGCACCGAGTACGTCACCGGCTTCGAGTCCGCCGCCGACACCGGCGAGCCGAGCGCCCCGCAGGTCGCGCAGCCGCTGAACATGCAGGCCGTATCGGTGTGCTTCGCGATGGACCACGTCGACGGCGACCACACCATCGACAAGCCCGCGGAGTACGACTTCTGGCGGTCCTATCAGCCCGAGGTGTGGGGCGGACCGCTGTTGTCCTGGCAGTACCCGCACCCCAGGACGCTGGAGCGGGTCGGGCACGATTTCAGCCCCAACCCCAGCGACGACCCGCTGGCGGTCAACGCCGACCAGCGCGTCAACCCCGGCAACGCCAATCTGTGGACGTTCCGCCGGATCGCCGCCCGACGCACCTTCACCGACGGCGCATACCCCAGCGACATCACCCTGGTCAACTGGCCGATGATCGACTACCTCGAAGGCCCGGTCCTCGACGTCCCCGACGCCGCCGACCACCTGCGCCGGGCCAGGGAGCTGAGCTTCGCCTTCCTGTACTGGATGCAGACCGAGGCGCCCCGCCCGGACGGCGGCACCGGATTCCCGGGGCTGCGGCTGCGCGGCGACATCACCGGCGGCACCGACGGCCTGGCCCAGGCCCCGTACATCCGCGAGGCGCGCCGGATCAAGGCCGACTACACCGTCGTCGAGCAGGACCTCTCGCTCGCCGTCCGCGGGGAGCGGGGCGCCGTGCGGTACCCGGACTCCGTCGGCCTGGGCATGTACCGGATCGACCTGCACCCCTCGACGGGCGGCGACACCTACATCGACGTCGGCTGCAGCCCGTTCGAGATCCCGCTGGGCGCGCTCCTCCCGCAGAGGGTCGAGAACCTCCTGCCCGCCGGCAAGAACATCGGCACCACCCACATCACCAACGGCGCCTACCGGGTCCACCCGGTCGAGTGGAACATCGGGGAGGCCGCCGGCGCGCTCGCCGCCTTCTGCCTCGCCCACGGCACCCGCCCCCGCGCGGTCCGGGAGAACCCCGAACTCCTCTCGGCCTTCCAGGACCAGCTCACCGCGGCCGGCGTCGAACTGCGCTGGCCCGACATCACGGGCTACTAGGCCTCCACGCACACCGAGGGAGAACACCATGTCGATACGTAGAGGGCTGGCCACGGCCGCCGCCGCGATGTCCGCCACGCTGGTCCTGGCCGCGTGCGGTGGAGAGGGCTCGGGGGGCGACAAGGGTCCGGTGAGCCTGCGGATGACGGTCTGGACGTCCAACAAGCCGCACCTGACGCTCTTCAACGAGATCGCCGCCGAGTACATGAAGGCCCACCCCGAGATCAAGGAGATCAAGTTCGACCCGCTGCCGTTCGACAGCTACAGCACGGCGCTCACCACCCAGATGACCGGCGGCAACGCCCCCGACCTGGCGTGGGTCTTCGAGACGGACGCGGTCGACTTCGTCAGCTCCGGGGCCCTGGTGCCGCTCGACGACACCCTGAAGCAGACCAGCGGCTACCAGTACGAGGACCTGATCCCGAGCACCACCAAGCTCTGGAAGCGCGACGACAAGCTGTACGCGTACCCGTTCTCCACCTCGCCGTTCGGTGTCTTCGTCAACCGCGACCTGCTGAAGCAGGCCGGCCAGAAGACCCCGGACGAGCTCATCAAGGCGGGCACGTGGGACTGGACGACCGTGCTCGCCGAGGGCGCCGAGGTGCACCGCTCCACCGGCAAGGCCGGCATCGTGATCCGGGACTTCGAGTACAAGGAGTGGAGCAACGCGGCCACCTTCTGGGGCGGCTGGAAGGCCGAGCCCTGGAGCGCCGACGGCAAGACCTGCACCTTCAACAGCCAGCCGATGGTCGACGCGATGACCACCCTGCACAAGGGGATCTTCGAGGACAAGGCGATGCCGGGCCCCGGAGAGTCCGCCGACTTCTTCACCGGCGACGCGGCGATGACCATCTCCCAGATCAGCCGGGCGGCGCTGCTGGACGGGGCCAAGTTCGAGTGGGACCTGGTGCCGCTGCCTGCCGGACCGGCCGGCGACTACTCGGTGATCGGCCAGGCCGGCATCGGCGTGGTCAAGCGGGGCGGCCACACCAAGGAGGCCAAGGACTTCCTCGCCTACTTCACCAACCCGGAGAACTCCGCCAGGCTCGCCGCCTACTTCCCGCCGCCCCGGGAGTCCCAGCTCACCGCGGAGAACCTGGCCAAGACCAACCCGCTGCTGAAGAACGAGCAGCTCGAAAGCGTGGTCGTCAACGGCGTCAAGAAGGGTGTGGTCAAGCCGGGCCACGCCGGCCAGGCCGAACTCGCCCAGCGGGTCCGCGCCGGACTGGACCCGCTGTGGACGCCGAACGCCGACGTCAAGGGCGTTCTCGGCGACCTGTGCAAGAACATCTCCCCGCTGCTGGAGAAGTGACCATGTCCGTCTCCCCGCGAACAGCGGTGGCGGACCCGCCCAAGGGCGGGTCCGCTCCCGCGGGGCAGCCGCCGCGACGTCCGTTCTGGACCCGGCGCCGACGTGACCAGCTCGCCGGTTTCGCGTTCATCACGCCCCAACTCCTCGGCAGCGCCGTCTTCGTGCTGCTGCCCATCGCCCTGGTCTTCCGGTACAGCCTGTACGAGTGGAACGTGCTGGCCGGCGACTTCACCTACACGGGCGGCGACAACTACACCCAACTGCTGGACGACGCCAACCTGCCCGAGGTACTGAAGTCCACGGCCCTGTTCTCGGTCGGCCTGGTGGTGCTCAACCTCTCCCTGGCCCTCCTGCTCGCCGTCCTGCTCAACCAGAAGCTGCGCGGAATGACGGTGTTCCGCACGCTGTTCTTCTCGCCCGTCGTGGTGTCGCTGGTCGCCTGGACCATCGTCTGGGGCTTCCTGCTCCAGAACAACGGCGGCATCAACGGCCTGCTGCACACCGTCGGCATCGACGGACCCAACTGGCTGCGCGGCGAGGGCACCGCCATGCTCTCGGTCATCGTCGTGCAGGTGTTCAAGAACGTCGGTCTGAACATGGTGCTGTTCCTGGCCGCCCTCCAGGGCGTGCCCAAGGAGCTGTACGAGGCGGCCCGGGTCGACGGGGCCGGCGCGTGGGTCCGGTTCCGGTCCATCACCCTGCCGCTGATCAGCCCGACGATCCTGCTGACGTCGGTGATCACCATCGTGGGTTCGCTCCAGGTGTTCGCGCAGATCGCGGTGCTCACCCAGGGTGGCCCGAAGCTGTCCACCACCGTGCTCGTCTACTACCTCTACCAGCAGGCCTTCCAGTTCCATCACTTCGGCTACGGCGCGACCCTGTCCATCCTGCTGCTGCTGATCGTGCTGGCGCTCACCGTGCTGCAGTGGCAGATGCGCAAGAGGTGGGTCTTCTATGAATCGTAAAATCCCGCTGCGCACCCGGGTCGCCCTGTACGGCCTGCTCTGCGTGCTCGCGATCCCCTTCGTCTTCCCGACCTGGTGGATGGTGACGTCGTCGTTCAAGCCGATCGCCGACATCTTCTCCTACCCGCCGAAGCTCTTCCCGACCAACCCGACGGTCTCGGCCTACAAGGACGTCTTCGACGGGCGCCCGTTCGTCCAGCAGTACGTCAACAGCCTCTACATCGCCGCGCTGGTGACGGCGGGGACGATGATCGTGTCCTCGCTCGCCGGGTACGCCTTCGCCCGCATCAGGTTCCGCGGCCAGAACGCGCTGTTCCTGGTGGTGCTGGTGGGCCTGCTCATCCCGAGCGAGGTCACCATCGTCCCGCTCTTCCAGATGTTCAACGACCTCGGCCTGACCAACACCCACTGGCCGCTGATCCTGGTGCCGATCTTCGGCGCGCCGAGCGTCATGGCCACGTTCATCATGCGGCAGTTCTTCATCAGCCTGCCCAACGAACTGGAGGAGGCCGCCCGGATCGACGGCATCGGCTACTTCGGCACGTTCTGGCGGATCGCCCTGCCGCTCGCCAAGCCGGCGCTCGGCGCCGTCGCGATCTTCACTTTCCTGCAGAGCTGGAACCTCTACCTGGAACCGGTGGTGTACCTCTCCTCGCCGGAGATGTTCACCCTGCCGCAGGCGCTCACCCAGTACGTGGACTCCTACGGCGGGGCCATGTGGAACGTCCAGCTCGCCGCGGCGTCGCTGACCGCGGTCCCGGTGCTGATCGTGTTCGTCATCGCCCAGAAGCAGTTCATCGAGGGCCTCGCCCATACGGGGCTGAAGTGAACGCCACACTCGGCATCGACATCGGCGGCACCAAGACGCTGGCCGCCCTCGTCGGACCCGACGGCGCCGTGCTCGACCGGGCGCGGGCCGAGACTCCGGCCGCGCAGGGCCCGGACGCGGTGCTGCGGACCGCCGCCGGCCTGGCCCGGCGCCTCGGCGGCGCCGGTCCGGTCGGCGTCGGCGCCGCGGGTCTCATCGACCCGGCCACCGGCGTCGTCCGGTACGCCACCGACTCCCTGCCCGGCTGGGCCGGGACACCGGTGGCCGATGAGCTGGCCCGGCGCATCGGCCGGCCCGTGGTGGTGGACAACGACGTCAACGCCGCCGCCCTCGGCGAGAGCTGGGCCGGGGCCGCCCGAGGCCACGCACATGTGCTGCTGGTCGCGGTCGGCACCGGCCTCGGCGGCGGCCTGGTCCGCGGCGGCGCCGTCGACCACGGGGCGCGCGGCGGCGCCGGAGAGGTGGCCCATCTTCCGGCGCCGGACGCCGACAAGCTGACCTGCGGCTGCGGGCGCACCGGACACCTGGAGGGCGTGGCCTCCGGCACCGGCCTGGCCCGCGCCTATCGGCTGCGCACCGGGGTGGACGTCACCGGCCGTGAGGTCGCCGCCCGCTGCGCCGCCGGCGACGCGGCCGCCGTGGAGGTCCTCGCCACGGCCGGCCACGCCCTCGGCCGGGCCCTCGCGGGTCTGGTGGCGCTGCTCGATCCGCAGACGGTGGTGGTGGCCGGAGGCGCCGGCGGAGCGCTGCTGCCGTACGCCCGGAGCGCGTATGCCGCCGAGCGGCTGCCGGTCCACGCCGACGTGACGCTGGTCCCGGCCGCGCTCGGTGACGCAGCGGTCGCCGTCGGCGCGGCCCGGGCGGCGATGACCCGGCGGGCCAGGTGCCTGCCGTCCGGTCCGGGGCCTGCCGGTGGTGGGCAGGCCGGTCCCGGTCCTGCCGAACCCGGCAGCCCGCCGCGGTCGGTCACCTTCCCGCGTACCACCGAAACGGAGCCCCAGTGAACGTTCTCGACACCCTCCGCGGCGGCCTGGTGGTCTCCTGCCAGCCGCTGCCGGACGAACCCGCCGACCCGATGCGCGACGCATCCGTGCAGGCAAGGGTCGCCGCCGCCGCGGTCCTCGGCGGCGCGGTCGGCATCCGCGCCAATGCCCCCGAGGACATCGCCGCCGTGCGGGCGGCGGTGGACGTGCCGGTCATCGGCCTGTGGAAGGACGGCCCCGGGCCGGTCGTGATCACGCCGACCAGCAGGCACGCCCGAGCGGTCGCACAGGCCGGGGCGCACCTGGTCGCCATCGACGCCACCGACCGTTCGCGGCCCGAGCCGTTCGCCGCCGTCGTCGCCGCCGCACACGCCGCCGGCGCCCTCGTCCTGGCGGACGTGTCCACCGAGGCGGAGGGACAGGCCGCGGCCGACGCGGGCGCCGACGCCGTCGCCACCACGCTCTCCGGCTACACCTCACACACCCCGAAGACCCCGGGGCCCGACCTCGGCCTGCTGGAACGCCTGGTCACGCGGCTGTCCGTTCCGGTGATCGCCGAAGGCCGCTACCGCACGGCGGACGACCTGCGACGCGCCTACGCCGCAGGGGCGCACGCCGTGGTGGTGGGCAACGCCATCACCTCACCCCTGTACCTGACCAGGGAGCTGGCCCGGTCAGTACCCGCTCACGCCGACGCGAACGGAGTGCACCCCTGATGAGAAGACGCACGGTCCTTACCGCCGGAGCCGCCGTCCTGGCCGCCCCGCTGCTGGGCCTCACCCCGCAGGCGGCCACCGCGGCCTCACGTCCGAGCCGCCGGATCGCCCTCGTCCCTCTCGACGACCGGCCCGTCAACGTCTACTGCCCGACCATGACCGCCGCCGTCGCCGGCGTCGACCTCGTACTGCCGCCGCGCAAGACCCTCGGCCGCTTCTTCCAGCCCGGGGACGGCGCGGCCGTCGCCCGCTGGCTGGGCTCGGTCGGCACCGACGAGTACGTGATCTCGGTGAGCATGCTCGCCTACGGCGGTCTGATCGCCTCCCGCACGGGCGCGCCCACTCTTGAGTCGGCGCGGGCCAACATCGCGGCGATCCGGGCACTGCGGGCGGCCCGGCCGAGCGCGCAGATCGTGGTCCACGACACCATCCAGCGCCTCGCGTTGACCCCCGGCAACCCCGACCTCGAACAGTACGTGGCCGCGCTGGTCGAGTGGGCCAAGCTGTACGACCAGGTGGAGAACCTCGGCCGGGAGGAGCTGCGGCCCCGGCTCACGGCGGTGCGGGCCACCATCCCGGACGCGGTGGTCGACGACTACCTGAAGGCGCGGGCCCGCAACCACGAGGTCAACCGGCAGATGGTCGAGTGGGTCGCCGACGGCACCATCAGCCATCTGGTGCTCTCCGAGGACGACACCGCTCCGGTGGGCCTGGCCCGGGCCGAACGCGTCGAGCTCGAAGCGCTGGTCGAGCGGTTGGGGGTCGGCCGGCGGGTCGAGGTCTTCCCCGGCGCGGACGAGGTCGACGCGCTGCTGGTCGCCCGGCTGATCGCCGCGGGCACCTCGCCCACCTACCGGGTGGAGTACGCCGGGATCTCCGGCGAGCAGTGGACGGCGGAACTCGAGGGCATCCCGTTCGCGGAGAACATCCGCCGGCACGTGAAGTCCGTCGGCGGCACCGTCGTCGACGGCCGTGCCGACCTGGTGCTCATGGTCAACACCCCTTCGGCGAACAAGGACCAGCGGGCGGCCGACCTCGCCGCGTTCGCCCGTCGGGTCGCCGGGCTGACGGCGGCCGGGGAGTCGGTCGTCGTGGTGGACCCGGTCTTCGTCAACCGCGCCGACCACGACCTGGTGGCCGGGCTGGAACAGCGCGTCGACCTGGCCGCGCTGCTGTCGTACTCCGGCTGGAACACCGGCGGCAACGCCCTCGGCCTGGCCCTGGCCCATGGCACCGCCCGCTGGGCCTTCCTGAAGCGTTCGACCAGCGGCATGGGGGTACCGGCGCTGACCGACCCGGGCCGGGCGCACGCGGAGTACCTGCTCTACCGGTTCGTCAAGGACGACCACTGGAAGAACGTCCTCCAGAAGGCCGCCTACGCGGAGGCCAGGTCCAAGGGGTGGAACCCGTTGAACCTGACGGCCAAGCAGAAGGCCCTCTTCGACAACTGGGTCCGGGACCGCCTCGCCCCGGCGACCCGCCAGTACTTCACCGACCACTTCGCCGGCCACCACCTCGTCCTCGGCCACCGCGGCGCGACCACCCGCACCGCCAAGCTCGCCGCCGTCGGTGACATCCACATCGAACTGCCCTGGGACCGCCTCTTCGAGGTGACGCTCGAACCCCACCTCACCCTGGCCTGAGCGGAGTACGAAGGATCCGGGCTTGGGTGGCGGTACCACCGATCGGTGGAGGTGCCGTCGGGGTGATCCGACGACCGGTGATCGCTGCCGGGCATGGCTGCCGGGCATCGCCCCGGCCACCGCCCCGAGCCCTCCCGGCCCGGGGCGCCGAACGGTGCGTCCCGCCGCTCCGGACGTCCTCCGGAGCGACGGGACCGCGCCCTGCGCGCGGTCGGGCGGGCGGCCGTACGGGCATCGCCCGCCGACAACAGCCGGACGGCGGCTTCCACGCCGTCCCCGACGCCGCCGCGCGCCCGACCCGCCCCTTCACGTTCTCCTGCAGAACAAGACCGTTCCCCTGGCGCCGGCCACGCTGCCGCGCTTCCGGCGCCTCCGGGGTGTCGACCTTCGGGTGGTCACCCGGCACCCGGGTGCCCACCCGAAGGATCCGAGAGAGCCGCCCGCCGGTCAGGGGTCCCCTGCCTTGGCCATCGCTCCGACCTCAGGGGCGGGGCTCCGGCGCAGCGGTGTCCGCTGCCGGGCCGCGAGCGCGGAGTTCCCGAGCCCTAATCGGCTCGCGAGCCGACCAGGGACACCTCCCCTGGGGCCGCGCGCCAGGGCTCTCAGGGCGGCTCGAAGAAGTCCTGCGAGGGGTGCCACGAGTCCCACGACGTCCATGAGGAGGAGCTGCATCCTGAACATCGGCCTCTCCCTCGGCGTGCTCAGCCCGGTCCTGTTCACCATGCTCGTCCTCATGGCCCTGGCCTCCACCGCCATGACCGTGCCCCTGATGCGCCGACTGGCCCCTCCGCCAGAACAGCGGGCCCAGAGCCCTCACCCGGCCCGACAACCCGAGGAAACCGGCCGACCACGGTTGAAGCGCTGATGGGACGGCGTCGAACAGCGGCGAGCGGTGGGCGGTGGGTACGAGCGCAGCGGGTGGTCGGCCTGGGGAGCACCAGGTGACGGGATACTCCGCAGGTTGGCGCCGCCCGGCGGCGACCCCTACGAGCAACCGGGTGAGGCGCCGTGGAGCGGCCTCCAGGGCGATGGGAGCCTTCAGGACGCGGGGCCGAACGGGCCCTCCCCACGCCCGACCGTTTGCGCGGTTCGCGGGGACGGGAACCCTCGCCGACGACAGGCTCTCCGCCGACACCGCAGCGTAATCAGAGAGCAGGAGACACCACTGTGCGCACCCTCAGCCGCGTTGTGAAGCGTGGCGTGCCGATGATCGGCGCGCTCGCCTCCCTCCTCTGCGCGTCCGTCATCGCCTCCGACCCCGCCGAAGCCGCCGAGGCCGCCATCGGCGACGCCCTGTGCCCGCTGGGCAGCCAGGTCGTGACGTTCTCGCCCGGCATCACCAACACCCCGGCCGTCTCCACCATCACGTACAACGTGAACCTCGGCACGTGCGTGTCCCTGACGACACCGTCGCTGACGTCGGGCACGAGCTCCGGCTCCGCCAGCCTGACCTTCCAGTGCAGCGATCTCCTGTCCACCAGCACCGGATCGCAGGACATCACCTGGAACACCGGCCAGACCAGCACCTTCTCCTACACCCGCACCTTCAGCCTCGTCAACGGCAACTCCGTGACCTCGCTCAACGGCTCCATCACCAGCGGCCTGTTCAACGGCGACACCGCCAGCCTCGTCATCACCGACCGCAACCTCGACCTGCTCGCGTGCCAGAGCCCCGGCGGACTCACCCACATCGACGGCACGACCGTCTTCTACGCGGGATAGCGCCCGGAGTACCGGCGCCGTCCCGGGCCCGGAGCGACGCTTCCTCAGGACGGCCGGCGCCGGGCGGCCGCGACCTCCTGCCGCCATCCCAACGAGGTTCCGCGTACAGGCCCCACCCCGCCGCAAGCTCGCACCGGCGCGTGAGGAGAACGCCCCGACGGCTGATGTGCCCGCCGAGGACGAAGGACGCTGTCCGGGTTTCCCGAGCCGACCAGGGGGAGTGCTCGCCGGGGTCACTCGCCCAGGTCAATCGCCGGGGCGGGGAGGCAGACGCACGACACCACGCGACACCACGCGACCACCCTCGGTCCCCGCTGACGGTTCGACGCTGTGACCAGGGGGTTCTCCCGCCTTCGAGAGGAAGGTGCCCGTTGGCGCCCCGCTACCGGGCGGGGCTGTGCCGGACATCGGGCCGATGGTCCGGTCAGTACCCTCGCGAGGCCGGGAGGCGCAGTGCACAGTGGAATCCGCCCTGTTCCCCCAGGCTGAAATGGGTCCACATGTCCAGGTTCCGTCTCGCCACGGTCACCGCCGCGCTCGCCCTGCTCGCCGCCACCGGCCTTCTGACCACCGCCTCACCGGCTTCAGCCGGGGTCGCCGACCTCACGTGCGTCCCTCCCAGCAGCACCACGATCACCTACAGCCCGCCACTGACCCTCGCCCCGCAGACCGTCAACGTCAACATCAACAACCAGTACGGGCCATGTGTGTCGCCCAGTCACCCCGCGGTGACGTCGGGGTCGGCCGTCCTGAACTTCAACGCCACCCGGTCCTGCCTGGACCTGCTCGCCCCGTCGTCAGCGAGCTGGACCATCACCTGGAACACCGGCCAGACCAGCACCCTGACCGGTAACGCCGTCAACACCGTGGTGGGTGCGGCGATCGTGACCGTCTTCACCGGAAACGTCTCCTCCGGCCTGTTCGCCGGGGACAGCGTCGTCCTGAACTTCACCGCCCCGGCAGCAAGCATCCTGCTCTGCACAGCAGGGCTCGGCACGGTCCCCGGCTACTACGGCGCCACCACCCTGACCATCACCTCCCTCTGACCAGCAGCAGCCGGGCCAAGGACACGGACCGGCGGCCCGGCACAGTTTCCAGGGCCTCTGGCAGTACTCTGAGGCCGATGACGACGGCTGGGTGGCGCGTGAGGTTGAGCTCGGAGCGAGGGACGCGCGGCCAGTAGTGCGGCCTCGCTGGCGGAGGTGCTTCATCTGCGTGATCATGCCGACGCCGCGGTGATGCGCCGGTATGACCTGGGCGAGTGCGGCTGAGCTGAGCCGGCTCCCGGTCAGGAAGTCGTACTCGACGGCTCGAAGGATGCCACGCGCGATGAATTCACGGCACCGGTCTGCCTGTGGAGTGCGGCGGCGAGGAGATGAACGGGTCTGATGGCGGGGAGGCCGTTCCCACAGCCGGCCCTCCCCGTTCCACGGCACCGGCTCGGCAGGCACCTCCACGGGCGGTGGGTCGGCGGTTGGGGCGCCGTGCCGCAACTCGGCGGTCCACTCCGCGACGAGGGCGGCCGCCGTCTCCCTCGTGGCCGTGGCGACCGCCGACCCGCCCAGGTGCAGCACGAAGGCGTGCGCGGTGGCGGTGCGCCGGTTCGTGATCGGCACCAGGGCGGCTGCCTTCTCCGCGTTCTCGCGGTCGAGGGACGGCAGCACCGAGGTGTGGGTGTCGGCGGTCAGGGCGATCGTGGAGTGGCCCAGGACCTCCTGGACGACCTTGAGGCCAGCTTCCGCCGCCTCCTGGCGCGCTTTCGCCATGCGGGCGCGGTGGTCGCGCAACTCCCGGAGGGTGTGGCCGTCGAGGTCGCCGCCAAGCGCTCGGCGCCGTCCGGCGAGCAGCCCCTCCGACGACCTGCTCGGCGAGCCCGGCCGCGGCCCACGCCCTCACCGCGTAGCCGCGGCAGGTTCACCACGGCCGTGGCGCCGCCCTCGCGCCTACCGGGCGGTGCCGACGGGCCGGCGGGTAATGGCGTTGATGCGGTTGAGGAAGTCGGTCAGGCTGATCCGGGGCACGAGGGGGGCCGGCTGGGGCTCGGAGAAGTGCGAGGCCGCCTCGTTCCTGGCGTCGTCCGGGACAACGGCCAGGTCGGCGAGCCGGGTCGTAGATGACGGGTGTGTTCTCCGTGTGAAGAAATGCTCCCGTGCGCTCGCGGTGCGCCGCACCGTGCGCCCGGGGTCCGGTGATCTCCTGTTCCTCGGCACCGGGCGGTTCGTCGCTTGGCATGCCCAGGTCATTCCACTTTCCCGTACGGAGGCCCCCATGAAGAAGTCGTTCACCGCAGCCGCGCTCGCGGCGCTCACCGCCACGGCCGTCGTGGCCACCGCGGCCGGCGCGGCCGTTCCCGGCACCGTCTCCGGCGACGGCGGCGACCGCGTCGCCCTCCTCAAGGGCGACGGCACCGCCCTCGTGAAGGCGGGCGAGCTCTCCGCCGCGTGGACCGTCGAGGGCGACGGCGTGAAGCAGATAGTGGTCGCGGGCAACCGCATCGGCATCCTCAAGGACAACGGGTCGGCCCTTGTGAAGGAGGGCGATCTCTCCGCCCCGTGGGCCCTTGAGGCCACCAACGTCAAGCAGCTCGCACTGTCCGGCGACCGCGTCGGCATCCTCAAGGACAACGGCACCGCCTACGTCAAGGAAGGCCCTCTCTCCGCCGCGTGGACCCAGCAGGGCGAGAGCGTCAAGGAACTCCAGCTCTCCGGCAACCGCATCGGCATCCTCAAGGGCAACGGCAACGCCCTGGTCAAGGAAGGGCCCCTCTACGCCGCGTGGACCGGGCAGGCCGACCACACACTCCACCTCTCCCTGTCCGGCAACCGCATCGGCGTGCTCAGGGGCAACGGCACCGCCCTGGTCAAGGAGGGCTCGCTGGGGGCGCAGTGGACCCTGGAGGCCGACGGCGCCGCCCAGTTGGAGCTCTCCCGCGACCGCATCGGCGTGCTGACGGACGACGGCAACGCCCTGGTCAAGGAGGGTGCGCTGGACGCCGACTGGACCCTGGAGGCCGACGACACCAACCAGATCGCTCTGTCCGGCAAGCGCATCGGGATCGTCAAGGACAACGGCGCCGCCTACGTCAAGGACGGCACCCTCTACGCCGCGTGGACCATCGTGGGCGAGAACGTCACGGAGCTCGCCCTCTCCTGACCCGGTCCCCGGGCTCGGCAACCAGCCGGGCCCGGGCCGTTCACGCGAGGCGCGGTCGACCCATGCGTTCAAGAACCAGGGCGAGTCGTACTCGAGCAAGCGCAAGAAGGCTCCGCCGAAGCACTGGAACGCCTTCAGCGTGGGGAAGAGCCTGCGCTCGCCGGCGACGGCGGGGCTGAAGCTGACCGGCCACTCCGTGAAGGCGCGCAAGATCGCCCGTGACGGGAAGGGCCTGCCGATCCGGATGGCCAAGCCACTGTTCAAGGAGGAGGAGTGGGCTGCGGTCCGGGCGGCGAGGTGAACCTCGCCAAGAACGGCAAGGTCTACGAGTGCTTCCGGTGCGCGAAGACGGCCGGCAAGCCCGCCTGCAAGGGCCAGTCGATCAAGGGCGAACGGGTCACCGCCGCGATCGCCGCTTTGGTCGACCGCTCGGCCGGCCTGGCGATGACGGTGCGCAGGTTCATCCCCGGCGAGGACCACCATCGAAGGCTGGTACCTACCCGCCGAACTCCAAGCACGAACGAACATGAGCGGCGTCTCGGCATTGGCTGCCGGCACCCCGGCGGGGGATCGGCCCGATGGCCACCGGTACCGGACGCGGAAGATCGTTCAGTCGCCGGCGCGAGGTTCGCCGAACCGGTCGCCGGCGTGGTCTCCAAGAGTGGTGACCCAGCGAGGAAGCGGAGATGTCCGGGCCGCTTCTGCACCCGGTACATCGTGGACGGGGTCGGGGCTGGAGCCGGGGAGTAGGCGGGCGGCCAGCGTCAGCAGCCTGGTCATGGTTGCGGGTGCCAGGCCGTGGACACGCGATCCGATCCACGCAGCCGGGGTGAGGACGAGTTCCGCGCGCCCGCGGTCGGCGGCGCGGACGATCGCGCGGGCGGCGCGTTCGGCGTCCATCGACAGCAGGGGCAGAGAGGCAGCGGCGGCGAACCACGAGTACTCGGCCGGGGCCCGGCCGTGGAACCGTGCCGCCGTGTGGGAGCCGGTGCGCATCAGGCCCGGGAGCACGGTGGTGACCGAGACCCCGCCGGCCGCCAGTTCTGCACGCAGCCCCTGGGAGAGTCCGGTGGCCGCGAACTTCGCCGCCACGTAGGGGAGCATGTGCGGGGCGGGGATCCGGCCTCCGACCGAAGTGATGTTCACTACCGTCCCCTTCTCGGTCCGGCGCAGGTCGGGCAGCGCGGCGGTGATCAGTCGCAGCGGTGCGAAGAGCATGGTTTCCATGGCTTGGCGGAAGTCTTCCTCGCGCAGGGCGTCGAAGGGCCCGACCTGGATGATCCCGGCGTTGTTGACGAGCAGTTCGAGGGGGCCGAAGCGTTCGTGGACGGCGGCGAGGATCTGTTGCGGCGCTTCGGGGGCTGTGATGTCACAGGTGACGGAGGCGACCGCCCCGCCGTTGGCGGCCAGGCGCCGCTCGGCCCACCGCAGCTCGTCGTGGTCGCGAGCGCAGAGCATCACCCGGCAGTCGCGTTGGACCAGTTCGCGGGCGATGAGTAGGCCGAGGCCGCGGGAGGCTCCGGTGACCAGCGTGGTGCGGGCGGCGGTGCGGGACGCGGGCCCGCTGGGCTGGGCTCGGTCGTGGCGGCTACGGGAAGGGCGTGCCATGGTGGGCCTCCACCGTTGCGGGCGGTGCGGGTCAGGGACGGAAGAGGATCTTGACGGCGCCGTCCTGTTTCTTCTGGAACATCTCGTAAGCCTGTGGGGCCTGGGAGAGAGGGAGGTGGTGGGTCGCGAAGTCGTCGACGCCGAGCGGATCGCCGTCCAGCAGCAGGGGAAGGATGTCGGGCACCCAGCGGCGGACGTTGGCCTGCCCCATCCTCAGCTGGACCTGCTTGTCGAACATGGTGAGCAGCGGCAGCGGGTCCTTCTGGCCGCCGTACACGCCGGACAGCGAGATGGTCCCGCCGCGGCGCACGACGTCGATGGCGAGGTGGAGGGCGTGGAGTCGGTCGATGCCGGCGCGTTCCATGAGGGCGGCGCCGATTCGGCTGGGAAGGAGCGTGGTTGCCTTCTGGGCGAGTTCGGCGGCGGGGGAGCCGTGGGCTTCCATACCTACGGCGTCGATGACGGCGTGCGGTCCGCGGCCGTCGGTGAGGTCGTGGATCACCTCGGGCAGTTCCTTGCGGTGGTCGGCGAGGTTCAGCACGGTGGCGCCGCGGGCCTTGGCGCGTTCGAGTCGCTCGGGTACCAGGTCGACGCCGATCACCTGGCCGGCGCCGCGATGGAGGGCGATGCGGGCGGCCATGTCGCCGATCGGCCCGAGCCCGAGGACGACCAGGCTGCCGCCCGGAGGAACGTCGGCGTACTGGACAGCCTGCCAGGCGGTGGGCAGGACATCGGAGAGGAAGACGAAGCGGTCGTCCGGGGGTCCGTCGGGCACCTTGATCGGCAGGGTGTTGCCGAAGGGGACCCTCAGCAGTTCGGCCTGGCCGCCGGGAACCTGGCCGTAGAGCTTGGTGTAGCCGAACAGCGCGGCGCCGTTGCCGTAGTCGTGGACCTGGGTGGTCTCGCACTGGGAGTGCAGGCCTTCGCCACAGGTGCGGCAGGTGCCGCAGGAGACGTTGAAGGGGATCACCACGCGGTCCCCGGGAGCGACCTCGGTGACGTCGGGCCCGGCTTCCTGGACCACGCCCATGGGTTCGTGCCCGAGGATGTCGCCTTCCTCCAGGAAGGCTCCGAGAACCTCGTAGAGGTGCAGGTCCGATCCGCACAGGCCGCTTGATGTGATCTTGACGATGACGTCCGTCGGGTCCTCGATCCTCGGGTCCGGCACCGTCTCGACGCGTACGTCCCGCTTGCCGTGCCAGGTCAGGGCCTTCATCTGTGCCACCTCGCTCAGTCGGGAGAGCGCGCTCTGTTCGGCGGTCGGAGTGACATTCGGCCGCCGCCCGCGCCACTGGGCGGCTGCCCTGTCGGGAGATTCGAAAACGAGGCCGGGTGGCCGCCTGAGCCGGCCGCCCGGCCTGGACATGTGCCCGTCGGCCGGCGGTGGGGGACGTCTTCCGGCGGGGTGACGAAGGGCCCGGGATTTCGTCAGCGGCCGCGGCAGATCCTGAACCGACCCACCCGGAGCACCCCTGCCCGGGGCCGACCCGCACCGGCGGGCGGTATCGGGCGCTCTTGAGGCGACCCGTGACGCGGTCAGGCGCCACCTGTCTCGTCGGTGATCATCCTCAGCAGGCCCGCTGTGCCTCCCGACCGGAGCGTGCGCCGCTGTCGTACGGCACCGTTGCCCTCGCGCAGCAGCCGCTCCAGTACGGGAACGATGTGCCGGCGGTCGCCCTCCGGGCCGTCGTCGATGATCGTGAGGAGCGTGGCCACCGCTTCAGTGGCAGGGACGAGTCCGCCCGTGACCGGGTCGAAGACCGTCGCCGTACCGTGCCGGGCCGCGTGCCACAGCGCCGCGGACAGGGTCTCGAACCCGAGCTCGGGTACCGGGTGGTGTCCGTGCCCGCCCGTCAGGGCACGGGCGGCCAGCGCCCGCACGACGCCGGTGAGCATCACCGCTTCGTCCGGCCGCAGTTGCACATCCATGGCCCGGACCTCGACCGTCGGGTAGTGCTCCGACAGCCGGATGTGCCAGTAGATCTGGCCGGTGTCCGGGATCAGGCCGTTGGCCACCAGGGCGTCGACCCGCTGCCGGTAGTCGGTGGCGTCCGTGAAGGAGGGTGGTGCGCCGCTGACGGGCCAGCGGCCGAACACCAGGGTGCGCCAGCTGGCGAAGCCCGTGTCCACCCCTTGCCACATGGGTGAGTTCGCTGCGAGCGCGACCAGCAACGGCAGCCACGGGCGCAGCCGGTTCAACACCACGACGCCGGTTTGCCGGTCAGGGACGCCGACGTGGACGTGCATGCCCGCGATCAGCTGCTCGTCGGTCAGGCGGGGGGCGTGCGCGTGCATCGCCCGGTAGCGGTCTGTGGGGGTGACCGGCACGGGCAGCCGCCAGTTGAACGGCGCACCGCCGCAGGCCGCCAGAAGGCAGCCTGCCTCGCGGGCCGCCGCGTCCAGACTGTGGCGCATCCGCAGGAGGTGCCCGCCGACCTCGTCCAGCGAGTGGCACACCGGGGTGGCGATCTCCAGCTGGGCCTGCAGCAGCTCACGCTGGACTTCGCCTTCGGCCAGCGCGTCGTGGAGGCCGGCTGCCCGGCGCACGGCGGCGGCGCGGGCCACCGGCAGGCCGGTCGCTGAATCGAGGAGAAGGTACTCCTCCTCGACACCCAGAGTGATCACGCTCGGGCGGGTACCCCGACTCGTCGGCGGCAACCGTTCCATCGGGCGCGGGACCGGCGGCCGGCGCGGCCGCACCACGACCGGAAGCCGACCCGTCCTGCCGCACGACAGGCAGCCAGCCGTGCGGGGTCGACGGATGGGATTCACTCGATGGATTGAACCTGGCGTGTTCGATTGCCGATGTGCCCTGGCACTCCACCAACCGCTGGTAAAAGCGCCCTTCGGGCGCCTCCGCCGCGTACCGACACAACGGATATCACACGGTCGATGCGGAGCGCGGAACGGAACGTGCCGGAATCGGCCACTTCCCCGGTCTCACGGTGAAGGGCGGACAGGTCATGCATGTGCACCCCGCAGTCGCGGTGCCCGCAGCAGATCGGGACGAACCGGTCGCGGTCGTCGGAGCCGCCTGCCGGTTCCCCGGCGGCGTCCGTTCCCTCGGCTCGTTGTGGCGACTGTTGGCCGCGCGTCGGGACGCCGTGCGGGAGGTGCCCCGTGAGCGGTGGGAGCAGACGGAACTGCTCGGCCTTCCCGCCGAGGTCGCGGCGCGGTTGCGCTACGGCTGCTTCCTCGACGACGACGTCTACGCCTATGAGCCTGAGTTCTTCGGGATCAACGCCCAGGAGGCGCCCTGGGTCGATCCGGAGCACCGGCTGCTGGCCGAAGTGGTCTGGGAGGCCATCGAGCACGCCGGAATTCCCGTCGGGCGGCTCGCGGGTACGTCGACGGGGATGTTCTTCGGCCTGTACCAGAAGGACTACATGCTTCGCGTGCAGCGGCCTCTGGAGGAGACCGCCGCCTACGCGATGTACACCGGCTTCGACAGCATCGGGCCCGGCCGCGTGGGCTTCATGCTGGACCTGCGGGGGCCTCAGGTGGTCGTCGAGAGCGCCTGCGCGTCCGGACTGGTCGCCGTGCACGCCGCTTGCCAGAGCCTGCGGACCGGTGAGTCGGACATCGCCCTGGCCGGAGCCGCCATGCTCACCCTGGGGCCCGAGGGCGTCGTCGCTCCGGCGCTGTGGGGCGTGTTCTCCCCCACCGGCCGTTGCCACGCCTTCGACGCCGCCGCCGACGGCTACGTCCGCGGAGAGGGCTGCGGCGTGGTCGTGCTCAAGCGACTGGCGGACGCGGTGCGCGGCGGCGACCGGGTGCTCGCGGTGCTGCGCGGCTCGGCCGTCAACCAGAACGGCCGGGGCACCCGGTTGAGCGCGCCCTCGGAGCCCGCTCAGATCGCCCTGTACCGGCTGGCGCTGGAGCGCGCCGGTGTCGACGCCGGCGACGTCGGCATGGTGGAGGCGCACGGCCCGGGCACGGCGGTGGGCGACCCCATCGAGTTCGCGGCGGTGGCCGCGGTCTACGGCAAGGGCCGGGGCCGGTGTGCCCTGGGTTCGGTGAAGACGAACATCGGGCACACCGAGCCGGTGTCGGGTGTGGCGGGCCTGCTGAAGGCGATCGCCGCCCTGCGGCACGGAATCGTTCCGGCGAGCCTGAACTTCCACGGCTGGAATCCGCAGATCGATCCCCGCGGCACGCGGTTGTTCGTGCCCGGCGAGAGTATCGAGTGGCCGGTGCGGGGGCGTACGCCGCTGGCCGCCGTGTCCTCGTTCGGCATCAGCGGTACCAACGTCCACGTGGTGCTGGAGCGCGCCCCGGTGCCCCGGCGCACGGTTCCGGTCCCTGGTGTCCGGCCGTGCCAGGTCCCTCGGGTGTTCCCGCTGTCGGCGGGCACGCCCGGAGGCCTGCGGTCGGCGGCCGGGCGACTGGCCCGGTGGCTGGCCGGTGAAGGGGCGACGGTGCCGCTGGGGGATGTGGTGCACACCCTGGCCGTGCGTCGATCGCCGGCCCGGGAGCGTGCTGCCGTCGTCGCGTCCGGCCGGCCGGAGCTGGTGGCGCGGCTGGAGGAACTGGCGGCCGGGGCCGCGCCCCTCGGTGTGGCGAGCGGCAGAGCGGTGGCGGGCGCCGGACAGGGTGTGGTGTGGGTCTTCTCCGGGCACGGCTCGCAGTGGGCGGGCATGTGCCGGGGACTGCTGGACCACGACACGGAGTTCACCCGGGTCGTCGACGAACTGGAGCCGCTGGTCGCGGAGGAGTCCGGCTTCTCCCTGCGTCGGACGATGGGCCGGCCGGAGGTGGTGACCGGGTTCGACCGGGTCCAGCCGGTGATCTTCGCCATTCAGCTGGGCCTGGTGGCGATGTGGCGCTCCCACGGCGTCGAACCGGCCGCGGTGATCGGCCACTCCATGGGGGAGGTCGCCGCCGCGGTGGCCGCGGGAGCACTGAGCGTCGAGGACGGCGTACGGGTCATCTGCCGACGCTCCCGGCTGATCCTGCGGACCGCCGGGCAGGGCCTGATGGCATCGGTCGCCCTGGGCCGCGCCGAGGTCGAACGGATGCTGGCGGAACAGGGCGTGCGGGGGGTCGGCGTGGCGGTCGTGGCGTCCCCGGAGAACACCGTCGTCGGCGGTGACGCCGACCGCATCCGCCGGCTCGCCGAGGCATGGGACACGCAGGGCATCGGCATCCGCGTGGTCGAGGTGGACGTCGCCTCGCACACCGCGCACATGGACGCCGTGCTGCCCGACCTCGCCGACGCACTCGCCGAGGTCACCGGCAGGACGCCGGCCGCACGGTTCTACAGCACCGTCACCGACGACCCGCGCGAACTCCCGGCCTTCGACGCCTCGTACTGGTCGCACAACCTCCGCCGGCCGGTGCGCTTCTCCGACGCGGTGCGGGCCGCGGCCGAGGACGGATACCGGCTGTTCGTCGAGATCGGCCCGCACCCCGTCCTGGCCCACCCGGTGCAGGCCACGCTCGCCGCGCACGGCCACGGCGACAGCGCCGTGGTGCCCTCCCTGCTGCGCGACGCCGACGACGCGCTGGCGTTCCACACCCACGTGGCGGCGCTGCACTGCGCGGGCCACCCGCTCGACTGGGCCGACCGCTACGGCGGCGGCACCCTGGCCGACGTGCCGCCGACCACCTGGGAGCGCACCCGGTACGTGGTCGATCCCTCACCGCTGCGGCAGGCGGCGGGGCGTCCGCACCCGCTCACCGGCCCGCACACCGAGGACCCCGACGGCGGGGGCCGCCACCTGTGGCAGACCCGCATCACCCCCGTGACCCTGCCCTGGCTGGACGCCCACCGCGTGAACGACGTCGTCGTGCTGCCCGGTGCCGCGCTGTGCGAGATGGCCGTCGCCGCCGCCACCGACCTGTACACCGCCGGTCCGGAGCGCCTGCGCATCACCGGTATCGACCTCCAGCGGCTGCTGCTTCCGGAGACCGACGGCACGACCGTCACCGCCACCGCCGAGGCGGTCGGCCCGGACACGGCCCGCTGGCGGGTGACCGGCACGGCGTCCGACGGCACCCGCGTGCAGCACGCCCAGGCGTCCCTGCACCTCGTACCCGCGTCGGAGCCCGTCCCGGACGGCCGGGACCCGCACGACCTGACGGCGGAGTTCCCGCACGCCGTCGACGCGACGGACGTCTACCGGCAGATGCGTGAGGAGCGCGGAGTGCACCACGGCCCGCCGTTCCTCGCGCTGCGTGCCCTGTACACGGACGGGACGGCCGCGGACCGCCCGGGCGCCCGGCTCCTGGCCCGGCTTCGGGTACCCGACGAAGGACGGATCGGCGCGCGGGCGCTCCACTGCCATCCCGTCGTGCTCGACGCCTGCCTCCAGGCCGTCGCGGGAGCCGTGCTGCGGAGCGGTGCCGTGCCCGCGGGAGGCATCCTGCCCCGGGGCATCGAGACCTTGCGGCTCTACGGGCCGGTCCCGCTCGGCGGGTACTGCCTGGTCACCCTCACCGGCGTCGACGGCGACCGCTACCGCGCGGACTTCCGCCTGTGGGCCGAGGACGGTTCCGTGGTCGCCGACGCGACCGGAGTCGAGTTCCGCCACATGCCCGCCGAGAGCGCGGAGCAGCGCTTCGCCACCCGCCTGTTCCGGGCGGTCTGGGAGCCCTGCGAGCGCCCGGCGGCGCTGGACCCGACCGGAGCCTGGACCCTCCTCGCGGAAACCGGGCGGGAGCCCGACGCGACCGCCCTGCGGAAGGCACTGGAACAGCGCGGCGCCGCCGTGCGCCTCCGGACGCCCGCGCCGGACGGCACGATCCCGCTTCCGGTCACCGACGCGGGAGCGGCGTCCCAGGCGGTGGTGTACCTGCCGGCGTCCGGCGACGGACCGGACCAGTCGCCCGACCGCCTGGCGCTGGAGCAGGTCGCCCGCCTCGGTGAAGCGGCGCGCGCACTCACCCCCACCGCGGAGGGTGCGACGGCGCCCCGCCTGTGGACCGTCACGTCCACGGCGCAGCAGGTCGTACCCGGGGACCTGCCGGACCTGGGGCAGGCCGGTCTGCGGGGCTTCGTCCGGGTCCTGAGCTACGAACACCCCGAGCTGCGCCCCGCGGTCCTGGACGTGGACCGGCGGACGACGGCCGAGGAGATGGCCGCGGAACTGCTCTCCTGCCCCGACGAGCAGGACGAGGTGGCCTACCGCGGCGGGACACGGTACCTGGCGCGGCTGCGCAACGCCCCGCTGGACGAGCGCGAGCGCCGTCGCTCCCCGGTCGACCGCCGGTGCGACCGGGTCGCCCTGCACCTCGCGCGCCCCGGTGATCCGGACTCCTTCGAGTTCGTCGCCCAGCCCCGGCGCCGGCCCGGGCCGGGCGAGGTCGAGGTCCGGGTCGACGCCACGAGCGTCAACTTCATCAACGTGCTCCAGGCCATGGGCGTCTACCAGCGCTTCAACACGGGCGAGGAGCAGGCGGACGTCTGCGCGTTCGACGGCGCCGGTGTCATCACCGCCATTGGGGACGGCGTGCGGAACGTCCGGGTGGGGGACCGCGTCGCCGCGATGTTCGTGGACGGGGCGGAGTCGGCCGTCATGTCCTCCTTCGCGACCGTCCGCGACGACTGCCTGCTCCCGGTTCCCCGGGCGGTGCGGACACAGGACGCCGCCGGCCTTCCGTGCGCCTACCTGACCGCCTGGTACGCCCTGCGGCACCTGGCCCGGCTCCGGCCGGGCGAGAAGGTGCTCATCCACTCGGCGAGCGGTGGCACCGGCCTGGCCGCGTTGAACCTGGCGCGGGTGCTCCGCGCGGAGGTCTGGGCCACCGCGGGCAGCGAGGACAAGCGGGACTACCTGCGGGGCCTGGGGGTGGAGCACGTCATGGACTCGCGCACCCTGGACTTCGCCGACCGGGTGCGCGAGCTCACCGGCGGCCGCGGCGTCGACGTCGTCCTCAACTCCCTCACCGGTCCGGCGCAGTCCGCCGGTCTCGGCCTGCTGGCGCACCGGGGACGGTTCATCGAACTCGGCAAGCGGGACATCTACGCCAACACCCGGCTGGGGCTGCTGTCCTTCCGGCGCAACATCACCTTCGCGGGCGTCGACGTGCTGATGATGATGCGCCAGGACCCTGCCCTCCTCGCCGAGGGCTACCGCGAACTCACGGACCTGCTCGCGGACGGCACCCTGCCGCTGCTGCCGGTCACCGAGCACCCCGTGGCCGAGGCGGCCCCGGTCTTCCAGACCATGGCCGCCGCCCGGCACACCGGCAAGCTCGTCCTCACCTGGCCCGTCGACGGTACCGACACCCTGCTGCCCGTGCGTCCCGGGGACGTGCCCGTCGTCCGGCCCGACGCGAGCTACCTGGTCACGGCGGTCTCGGCGGCCTGGGCGTCCTGGTCGCCCGGTGGCTTGCCGAGCGGGGTGCCGCCGCCGTGGTGCTCACCTCCCGCAGCGCCCCCACCCGGTCCGTCCGCGCCGCCCTCGACGCCGTCACCGCCGACTTCGGCACCCGTGTCGAGGTCGTGAGCGCGGACCTCGCCGCGCCCGGCGTCGCCGACACCCTCGTACGGACCGCGCTGGACACAGGCCACCCGCTGCGCGGCATCGTCCACGCCGCGGCCGTCGTCGAGGACGCCACCGTCGCCAACCTGACGCCCGCCCTCCTGGAGAGGGTCTGGCGGCCCAAGGCGACCGGGGCCTGGCTGCTCCACCATGCCGCCGCCGGCCAGGAGTTGGACTGGTGGGTCGGCTTCTCCTCGGCCGCCTCGCTGCTGGGAAGCCCCGGACAGGGCGCCTACGCGGCCGCCAACGCCTGGCTGGACGAGTTCACCTCCTGGCGCCGGGCCCAGGGGTTGCCGACCTTCTGTGTCAACTGGGGCCCCTGGGCGGAAGTCGGCCGCGGTGCGGGGATGGAGGAGCGCGGCTACGCCATGATCGCGCCGGCCGAAGGAATCGCGGCCCTGGAACGCATCCTCTCCCACGACCGGGACCGTACGGCCTACACCCCGGCGGACTTCGCCCGGTGGCTGGAGTCCTGCCCCGCCGTCGGCCGCACCGCCTTCTTCGCCGAACTGGCCGAGCCCGCGGCGGGCACGGACCCCGCCACCGGCAGCGCATTGCTGGCGTCACTGCGGGAGACGGCCGGCCCCCGGCAGCGACAGCGGTTGCTTGAGCCCCGGGTCGTCGAACACATCGCCGCGGTCCTGCGCGTGGCAGCCGACCGGTTCGACGCCCACACGTCCCTCGTCACGATCGGCCTGGACTCGCTGATGGCGATCGCCCTTCGCAACCGGCTGCAACGCGAACTGGACCTGGACATCCCCGCCACGGTGATGTGGACCCACCCGACCGCCTCCGCCCTCACCCGGTACCTCCTGGCCCGCCTCCACCCCGCGCCTGCGCAGGACGACGCGGCGCCCGAGTCGGCACCGGCCGTCGCCTCGCCGGCCGTTCCCGGCTGACGGTCCCACCCGCCCGTTCCGTCCGACCGAGAGGTGACCACCCATGCCCCCGTTCTCCGGTCCCACCCGCCGCCCCGGCGCCTGGGACGTGATCGTCGTCGGTGCCGGCCCGGCCGGCACCACCGCCGCGCGCGTCGCCGCCGAGAACGGCTGCCGGACGCTGCTGCTGGAGCGCGCCACGATCCCCCGCTACAAGACCTGCGGAGGAGGTCTCATCGGCGCCTCGCTCGCGGCCCTGCCGCCCGGCCTGCGGCTGAACATCCACGACACGGCGGGGCAGTTCACCTTCGGCCTCAACGGCCGGAGGGAACGCACCCTCACCTCCGCCTGCCCGACCATCGCGATGGTCCACCGCAGCGAGTTCGACGAGGCCCTGACCGAAGCCGCCGCCGCGGTCGGCGCGGAGGTCCGGGACGGCACCGCGCTGGCCGCCCTGGAGCAGGACGGCGACACCGTCACCGTGCGGACCGGACGCGGCGAGACGCTCCGCGCCCGCGCCCTCGTCGGCGCCGACGGCAGCGCCGGCAAGGTCGCCCGGTACGTGGGAGTCCAGTGTGCCCAGGTCGACCTCGCACTGGAGGCCGAGGTACCGGTCGACGAAAGGACGTCCGCCCGATGGCGGGGCCGTCTTCTCATGGAGTGGGGGCCCCTGCCCGGCTCGTTCGGATGGGTCTTCCCCAAGGGGGACGTCTGCACCGCCGGCGTGGTGGCCGCCCGGGGCAACCCCGTCGCCCTGCGCGCCTACAAGGAGGACTTCCTCGGACGCCACGGTCTCCTCGGTCCCCGCCCCCTCCACGACACCGGCCACCTGACCCGGTGCCGCCGCCCCGGGTCACCCCTCTCCCGGGGGCGGGTGCTGGTCGCCGGCGACGCCGCGGCCCTGCTCGACCACTGGTCACGGGAAGGCATTTCGTACGCCCTGCGCTCGGGAGGCCTGGCCGGCAGCGCCGCCGTCCGCCTCGTCCACGCCTCCGACGCGGCGGATGCGCACGAGGCAGTGGACCGCTACGCGCGGCAGATCGACGACGTCCTAGGGGTGGAGATGCGGGCCAGCAGCACACTGATGGACCTCTTCGTCCGCAGCCCCGGTCTCGTCCACACGGTCCTGACCCGCCTGCCCCTGGCGTGGCGCCGGCTCGACGCCTACGTCGCCGGCCGCACCAGCGTCGCCGGGATCATGACCACGCCGGTCGTGCGCGCCGCCGTCGCCCTGACCAATCGGTTCCCGGCCGGAGCCGCGAAGCCGCCGCTTCCCGGCCGCTGACAGCGGCCGGGCCCGGGGCAGCGCCTGGCCCGCTCGCCTCCGAGAGGGCGCGGAGCGCCCCGAAGGACGGCCGCGCTCGACCCGGGGCGGGTCAGCGGGCGAGGTCCTGCCACCACCACGAGATGGTGGGCAGACGACGGACATCGAGGGTGCCGGTGAGCGGCCGCTCGGCCCAGGGGAGGCGGTCGGGGGCGGTCGTGGTGCCGGGGCCGGAGGCGGCGTCGCGGAGGCTGAGGTAGCGGGGGACGCGAAGTCCCCACTCGATGTTTCCGCGGATGCCGTGGCCCAGGTCGTCGAGGTACCGGCGCAGGTCGGCGCCGGCACGGCGGCTGACCTCGTCCCGCAGCGCGAGGAACCTGTCCAGGACGGCGTCGCGCAGCGCGACGGCTTCGTGGAGCGCTTGCCGGGGGGCGAGAGTGTGCCGGGCCGTCAGAACGGCGAAGATGTTCTGGTCGGTCTGGCCGCGGCCGGCTTCCTTGGCGTGGGAATGGCGGTCGTTGTCCAGGGCGGCGACCAGGATCGCCATTTCGGTCAGCGCGCACACGGCGGGGGAGTCCATCTCGGCGGCCGGTACGTCGATGCCGTTGGCGATCTCCAGCATGGCGTAGGTGGGTTCGCCGCCGGCCGAGTGCAGACGCATGCTCAGGTAGGCGTCCAGGTCGGGCATGTGGCCGGCGGCGCGGTTGCCGATCTGCCACTGGACTCCGCTGAGCCAGGCGCGGTGGGCCTGCTGGAAGCGCCGGTTCTGCACCGGCCCGGCGCAGGCCCGGAAGCGCTCGCCGATGTCGTGCAGCGCCGCGGCGTAGGGGTCGTCGGTGTCCAGGGAACCGGGCAGTTCCAGGGCCCGCTGGACGGTCCCGGCCAGGGCGGCGAAGCCGGCCGGGTCCGCGGCGAGAGGGCCCTCGTCGCAGCGCGCGTCGTCGAAGGCGAATCCCCAGTAGATCCAGCAGACGGCGATCCACAGGCGGTCGGGATCGGCGTCGGGGGCGAAGCGGGCGTAGAACTCGGCACTGTTGGTGCCGGCGGTCCAGGCCCGGGACGCCGTGGTGGGGCACAGTCCCGTCCGGTCGAGCCAGGCGTGGGCCCGGCGCTCGACGGCGTCGACCTCCGGGTGGATGGCGGGCGGGACGGGGCAGTAGAACGGCAGGATGTCGAGGGCGGCGCCCACTGTTCCTCCTGTACATCGTGGTCGGCAGGCAGGCAGGCAGGCAGGCCGGCAGGCAGGCAGGTCGGTGGACGCGGTGCCTCACGCACTGCGGTGAACGGTCGCGGCGGCGAGGCGGCGCAGGACGGAGACGACGTCGGCGGGGAAACCGGACCGGTCGAGTGCGGCGAGGGCCGCGTCGTAGCGGCCGGTGATCATCCGCTCCACGGCCTCGGGGGCCCCGGTGCCGTCGAGGATCCGGCGCACCCGCGAGACCCCCTCGTCGTCGAGGCCGGGGTCGCCGACCAGCCGGGCGAGCTGCTCCCTCTCGTCGGGGCCCGCCCGGCGGACGGCCAGGGCCATCAGGACGGTGGCCTTGCCGGACCGGAAGTCCTCACAGGCGGACTTGCCGGTGAGCCGCGGGTCGCCGAAGGCGCCCAGGAGGTCGTCGCGCAGCTGGAACGCCTCGCCCAGCGGGAGGGCGAAGGCGGAGCAGGCGCGCAGGAGGGCGGGGTCCGCGCCGGCGAGGGCGGCGCCCAGCTGCAGGGGCCGCTCCACGGTGTACTTCGCGGTCTTGTAGAGGTTGACGGCCATGGCGCACTCGATGTCGGGGGTGATGGTTCCCGTGGTCATCAGGTCCAGGTACTGGCCGTGGACCAGCTCGGCCCGCATGGCGTCCATCAGGGGCAGGACGGCCCGGTACTCGCTCCCGGACAGCTGCGCGGTGTGCAGCAGCTCGTCCGCGCGGACCAGCGCGAGGTCGCCCAGGAGGATGGCGGCGCCGGTGCCGAACGCGTCCGCATCGCACCGGCCGGCGTGCCGGGCCGCGAAGGCGCGGTGGGCCGTGGGACGACCGCGGCGGGTCTCACTGGCGTCCATGATGTCGTCGTGGATCAGCGCGAAGGCGTGGAAGAGCTCCAGGCTGGCGGCCAACCGGAGGATTCGCTCCTCGTTCCCGCTGCCGCCGCCGGCGTGCCAGCCCAGTACGCACAGCACGGGCCGGATGCGCTTGGCCGGGGCGAGGACGAAGTCGTCGAGGGCTCTAGCGAGTTCGCGGGCCGAGCCGCGTTGGGCGGGCACGGCGGCGACCGGGGCGTGCCGGAGGAATCCGGTGAGGACGGCGTCGATGCGGGTGCGCAGACGGCGCAGGTCGAGGACATCGGCGGCCGGGGTGTTCGGGCTCACCTGGACTCCTTGCGGTCGAGGCTCGGGCGTACACGGGTGCCGCTCAGCTCATCTTCGATTGGTGGCGCCAGAGCAGCGCGGCGCCGAGTGTGAGCGCGACCTCCGCGGCACCCAGGCTCAGGGCCGGGTCTCGGCGGGCCCCGCGCACCGCGTCGTTGAGGGTCATGCGCATCGTCAGGTCCCGGTTGGACAGGTCCCGGGTGACCCCGCGCAGTTGCTGGGGCGCGGCGGCGCCGGCGGAGATGATCTCCAGCGCGGTGCGGACGGCCTGCTGGGGGGCCAGGGACTCCTTGACGAGGTCGATGACGATGCCGGTGAGTTCCTCGGAGAACACGTCGATGATCGAGATCTCGGGGGCCAGGTGCCGGATGGACCCTTCGATGTTGGCGAAGGACTTGCCGAGGACGGAGACCATCGGACTGGTGCGGATGCCGCGTTTCGTGGAGTGCTGCAGGACGGCGGTGAGCGTCACGCCGAAGTTGAGGTCCTCCAGGGACGCGGTGGCGATCTGGGGCACCAGGGCGGCCATGTCCCCGGCGAACGCGGAGGCGTTGGTCCAGGACGTGGTGCTGCCCATGTCGATCCACGCCCGGGCGGTGCCCGCTCCGTCGTTCATCGCCAGGTTGAGCAGCAGGAGCAGGATGCTGTTGCTCATCGGCCGGTCGATCCGGCCCACCATGCCCCAGTCGATCAGCGTGGCCGGCTGCCCGGGGTGGACGAAGACGTTCCCGGGGTGCGGGTCGGCGTGGAAGACCCGGTCGACGAAGAAGCCCCGGTACATGAACGCCAGGAGATCGCGCCCGATCGCCGCGCGCTCCTGCGCGCTGAACGCGTCGCGGTCCGCCTCGCGGATCGGCTTGCCCGGCGCGAGGCCCTGCACGAGGACCCGCGGAGTGGCTTGGACGACCTCCGGGACGGCGATGTACTCGAAGTCCTCGGCGGCCTTGGCGGCCTCCGTCATGTTGCGGGCCTCCATGACGAAGTCGAGCTCCGGCCGCATCGCGTCGAACACCACGCTCAGCATCGCCTCGACGTCGATGACCTCGTTGAACCGCCGGGCCCGGCGGGCCGCGAAACGTGCCAGCGATCCCATCAGCTTCATGTCCGCGGTGACGGTCTCGCGGACCCCGGGGCGTTGGATCTTCACGGCGACCTGGCGTCCGGAGTGCAGCTCGGCCCGGTACACCTGCGACAGTGAGGCGGTCCCCAGCGGATTGCCGGTGTCGATGTCACGGAAGCCGCTGCGCCACAGCGGACCCAGCTCCTCGGTGAGGATCGGCTCGAACTCGGTGAAGGGGGCGGGAGCCGCCCGGTCCTGGAGCTTCTCGAACTCGTCGATCATCTCCTGGGAGACGATGTCGGGGCGGGTCGCCAGCATCTGGCCGACCTTGATGTAGAACGGGCCCAGTCGCTCCAGCGCGTCACGCAGGTCCCGGGCGCGCCGGCCGGCTCCGGAGTCCTGCCCGTTCGCCGGCCCCCGGTGCGGTCTGACCGCGCGCGCCGCCTCCTGGCCGGCCAGCTGGGCGAGGATCCCCATCAACAGCCGGCCCCGGCCGCCGCTCACCACGGGCGCCGCCGTCCGGAACCGGGCCGGGCCGCCCGGCGGTCAGCGGTCGCCATCGGACATCCGGTCGATGCGGTTGGCGAGGTGCATCAACTGCTCTTTGAGCGAGCGCAGTTCGCCGGTCTCGCGACCGTCCCGCCCGTCCGTCCGGTCGTCCGTCCGGTCGCCCCGGGGGCCGCCGCCCTCCCGGGGGCCGTCCCATTCCCGCGAATCGTCCCGGTCCCGGTCGTCGCGACGGGGGTGGTGGCCGTGGCCGTGGTGGCAGTCGCCCTGGCCGTGGCCGTCGTGGCAGCCGCCGTGGCCGTGGTGGCCGTGTCCGCCGTGCTGGCAGTCCTTGTGGTCGTGGTGGCAGTCGTCGCGGTCCCGGTCCCGGTCGCGGTGCCTGGGGTGGTGGTGGTCGTGGTCGTGGTGATCCGGGTCGTCGTCCAGGGCGCGGCTGACCGAGTGGCGCATCCCGCGCTCGAAGTCACCGGCGCGGTCCAGGGTGTCGTCCACCAGGTCCTCCGCCGCGTGGACGATGCGACGGAGGGCATGGCTGAACGAGGACCGCTGATGGCGGGACATGGGGCCTCCTCGAGGAACGGCGCGGCTTCGGCCGAGGGGGTTTTCGACCGGCGGACTGAATTGATCGGCTTTCTTGATGTTGTCCCGCGGGCGGTTCCGGAAACGTTCGCCCTGTCGCACTCCCCCGGGGTGGGGGAGCGTGCCTGGCATTGCACGCCCGGCGTGTGCGTGTGCTGGAGAAGTGAATTTAGAACTGAAGGATCGTCGGTGACTCGGGGTGGAAGAGGCCTCGGATGCGAGCGTCGACTGCAGGGGGACCGGCAGGAGACTTCCCTGGTCGTGACGGTGTGGCGGGCGTGTGCGGGTCGGGCCGCCGGGCGGTGGCGCTTGATGAGGCGAAGCGATATTCGTACCTTCGCCGGTGAATCAGGCTCGGCGACGGCAGGTCGGGTTCGTGATTCTGGTTCGAATTTCACATAGCGAGGAATAATCGGGTGTAGATCGTGCACGTTCACCGGACGTCGATGACGTCGACGGGAAATGGAGGATCAAGGTGGCGGACATCAAGAAGATCAAGGCCCGCGTCCGGACCGCGGACGTTCCGAACGCCGGTACTCACGGCTGGGTCTACCTGGGCATCGCGGGCCGGGAGTTCCTCCTGAACGCCGCCGACACCAGCGCAGGACTGGAGCGAGGGGACAACTGGACCTTCGTCCTGGGCGAGGAGTCCAACGTGGAGAACCCGAGCCGCAACGATCCCCGCAGGCCGCAGTTGGACACCGACGACCTCGACCGCTACCCGACGTACCTGCGCCTCGAACCGGACGGCCACCGCCCCGCCTGGTGCCTGGAACGCGTCTGGGTCACCGTCAACCCGGAATCCGACTTCCCCCACACCTTCGACAACCCCCGCCTCGCGGACTTCGGGGAGCACCGGCGCCTGTGGCTGGCCCAGGAGTGCGGCAAGCACCTCTTCCTGAAGCGGTACACCCCCTGAGGTGTGCTCCAGCGCTCACGCACAGTTGCGTGCTGCGCCCGCCGGTCCGGTGGGCCGGCGACGTTCAGTGGGAGGAGGCAGCCACGCAGCCGATGAAGATGTCATCCCGCCGCCGCTTCGCCATCGATCACGGGGCCGGAAGCAACACGCCCGCTCGGATGCCCGGCTGCGAGGTCACGATCGCATCCTTACGCAATGGCGAATGGGCACAGGACGGGGCAGGCTCGAAGGCGGACAGCTTCCCGCGCCGAAGGAGGTCCGCTCATGTCCCCCCGGCATCCCGTGCGCGGCGCCAACGCCGTGCCCGCTCCGCTGCTGCGGATCACCACCGCCCACTCCCCGGACGGGGCCGAGGTCGTGCGCCTGGACGGCACTGTGGACTACGACCAGCGTGCCCGCCTGCACGACGCCCTCGACCGGGCGCTGGCCGAGCGACCGCACCTGCTGGTCGTCGACCTCTCCCACCTGCTGTTCTGCGACTCCACCTGCCTCAACGAACTGCTGCGCATCCGCCTTGCTTCCGAGGCCGCCGGGACCGCGTTGGCCCTGGCCGCCGTCCCCGGGCAGGCCCGCCGGCTGCTGGAGGCGACCGGCACGGATGAGGTCTTCACGATTCGGCCCAGCGTCCGCGCCGCCCTCACGGGCACCGGCTGACGGAAAGCTGACGGGAAACAGGTGGCCGGTGTCCCGGGCGTGGTCAGGGCATCGGGACGGCCTCCAGACAGGGGTGGCGGCCGTCGTAGTCCGCGGGCGCGGACAGCACCGTCGCCACCTCGCCCTCGATCCGCAACCGCCACTGTCCGGTGGCATCCGTCCACACGTGGCCGCCGCCCGGGGCGATCCCGTCGCTCAGGTGCACCAGGAGCACCGTAAGCCGCTCGTGGGCGCCGACCGGTCCGGGCAGGGTAACCGCATACCGCTGGTGAACAGACACGCCCACCGCCTCCTCAAAGGCACCGCCGACAGGGCGCCGGTCGGCGTCCTGGGCCAGGTGCCCGGCTCTCCAGAGCCGGGCAGCGCCTGTCACCACGGTCACCTCACCCGGCGGCCACATCTGCGCCCGGCTGCAGACCTCGCAGACAGGCGCCTCCGATGCACGACGCGGCGCGTGACCGCTCATACCCCCCACCGTACTCCGCGCCATCCACGGGACCGCGCCGACCAGCCGCGGGCGAGTGCGGATGAGCGCAGCGACCACTTCGAGCGGTGCACGGAGAGGTGGCGGCCGTTCGGTCCGAGTTTCCTCTGGGCCGCCACACGTCGATGCCCGCGCGCGCCTGTGGAGCGCTCCTCAGGTGAGGCATTCGGCTGGCCCTGTCCGACGGCCCTGCCGCGCCGTCGGACAGGGACCTCGCCCTCGCCATCACTCCCCGTGATCGCACGGCTTTGCGTCACATGCTGGTGAGCGACTGCGGCGCCAGGGTTTTGATCATGGTGTTGGTCCAGCGCATCTGGCGCAGGGTCTGCGGGTGGCAGGCGGTGGCGAGGCCGAGGAGGCGGTGGTCGCTGGTGGCCTGGGCCGCTTGGGCGAGCATCTCCCAGTTCAGGGAGTTCTCGGTGGCCGTGAGGTGGAGGCCGCTCAGGTCGTGCAGGAGGAGCAGTCCCGGCTCAGGGCGGCGCCCAAGTGCCTCGCCCGTCTTCTCCCGCAGGCCTGCCCACAGCCCGGGTGCGGGCTCGTGCGCGCCGGACAGGTCGAGGTCGTAGTGCCGGCCGGCGTCGGCGAGGCGCTCGGTGTGCTCGCGGGACCAGCGGGCGATGTCGGTGGCGACGTGGTGGATCTCGTGGTCGGCGCGGTGCCGGTCGGCGGCGGTGAGCAGGTCGCGCTCGAGCCGGTGTTCGCCCTCGTGCAGGGCCCGCAGGACGGCCCGGATGCCGTTCACGGCCGCTCACCTTCCGTTTCGGCGGTCTGGGTGGCCGCGGCGGCCGGCCCGCCGGCGGTCGGTGGGAAGGAGCGGGGGTGCAGCGGGGCGGAGGCCGTGATGGTCGGCGCCGGTGCGACGGCCCCGTCCGACCGCTTGACGAGAGTGAGGCGGGCGGCGGCGGTCTTGAAGAGCGGCTGCTTGGACACCGGGTCCCAGTCGGTGATCGTGGTCTCGTTGGCCGCCCGCCCCGGTGCGCCATCGGCGGGCCGGTGGCCGGCAGGGGTGTCGAAATAGCCGTAGTGGAAGGGGACGAAGACCGTGCCGTCGCGGATGGCGGTGACCCGCAGCCGGCCGCGGATCCGTCCACGCGCGCTGGTGACCTCGACCAGGTCGCCCTCGGCGACACCGCACCGCGCCGCCTCGGTGGCAGACAGCTCGACCCACACGTCCGGCGCGGCGGCGTTCAGCTGGGGAGTGCGGCCGGTCTTGGTGCGCGTGTGGAAGTGGTAGAGGGTGCGGCCGGTGGTCAGCTGCAGCGGGTACTCGTCGTCGGTGTCCTCGTGCGGCGGCAGGTACTCGGCGGCCTTGAGGACCGCTCGGCCGTGCGGGTTGAGCGCCCGGTACTCGGTCTCGGAGACCGGGGCGCCGGTGACCAGGTCCTTGCCGTAGGTCTCGCAGGTCTCCGGGGCGGCCCAGGTGATGCCGTCACCGTAGAGGCGCTCGGTGCCGTCAGGGGCCTGGTCGGTGCACGGCCACTGGATGCCGCCGTGCTCGCGCAGCCTCTCGTAGCTGAGGCCGGTGTAGTCACAGGGCCGGCCTCGGCTGCACTCCTGCCACGCCGCGAACGCCGAGGCCGGGTCGTGCCAGCCGATCAACGGTTGGTCGTCCTTGTCGCGGAAGTCCATGCGGTGGGCGTAGTCGAGGAAGATGTCCAGGTCCGGGCGCGCGTGGCCGGGCGGGTCGACGGCCTTGTCGGACAGGTGGACGGTGCGGTCGGCATTGGTGAAGGTGCCCGTCTTCTCGCCCCAGGTCGCCGCGGGCAGCACCACGTCCGCCAGCTGCGCGGTCTCGGTCAGGAACAGGTCCTGGACGACGGTGAACAGCCGCTCCTGGCCGAGGATCGAGCGGATGCGCGCCAGTTCGGGCAGGGAGACGGCGGGGTTGGTGCCGGAGATCCACAGCATTCGGATCGAGCCCTGCTCGGCGTAGCGGAGGATCTGCATCGCCGGGGTGGGCGGCGCGTAGTGCGGGATTCGTGACGGTTTGACGTTCCAGAGGCGCGCGAGTTCGGCGACGTGTGCGTCGTTCTCCCAGTTCCGGAACCCTGGCAGGTCGCCATTGGCGCCGCATTCGCGGGTGTTCTCGGCGGTGGGCTGGCCGTTCATCTGCAGGACCCCGCAGCCGGGGCGGCCGAGCATGCCGCGGATCAGCTGGAGATTGTTGACCTGGACGGCTGCGGCAGTGGCCTGGTGGGATTGGTAGACGCCCTGCAGCACCGTGGACAGCAGCCGCCGGGCGGTGCCCAGAATCTCTGCGGCGTGCTCGATCCGGGAGACGGGGACGTCGCAGATCCGCGCGGCCCAGGCCGGAGCGCACTCGGCAACCCGTTCCGCGAGTTCGTCGAATCCGACGGTGTGCTGGTCGATGTAGTCGCGGTCGATCCGGTCGGTACGGATGATCTCGTGAAGAAGCGCGTTGAGGAGGGCGACGTTGGTGCCGGCGCGCGGGGCCAGGTGCACCGTGGCGCGTGCGGCGGCCGGGGTGGGGCGGGGGTCCACGCAGACCAGCCGCGGCGGGGCGGCGCCCTCCAGACGGTCCAGGACCCTCATCCACAGCACCGGCTGGGTCTCGGCCATGTTGTGCCCGAACAGCGCCAGGGCGTCGCAGTGGTCGATGTCGGTGTAGGAGGCGGGCTGGCCGTCGCAGCCGAAGGTCTCCTTCAGCGCCTGGGCGGCGGTCGCGGTGCACAGCCGGGTGTTGCCGTCCAGATGGTTGGTGCCGATCCCGGCACGGGCGATCACCGCCAAGGTGTAGTACTCCTCGAGGAACAGCTGCCCGCTGGTGTAGAAGCCGACCGACCCCGGCCCGCTCTCGTCCAGCAGGCCCTTCGATCGCGCCACCACGGCGCTCATGGCCGTGTCCCAGTCGCACGGCACCAGCTCCCCGCCCCTGCGCATCAGTGGGCTGGTGAGTCGGTCCGGTGAGTGGTTGGCCTGCCAGCCGAACAGGTCCTTCGGTCCGAGCCGGCCCCGGTTCACCCGGTCCGAAGCGCGCCCCCTCACTCCGACGATCCGGCCGTGGCGGACGGCGATGTCCATGGCGTCGCCGTTGGAGTGCAGGAGCGAGGCGGCGGGTACCCAGCGTTCGACGTCCTGTGGCGCTAGGCCGTCGGCCAGGAAGGCGTCGACCCTGGCGGGCCAGGGCGTGCCTGGTTCGAAGGGAGTGCGGCTTCCCCATGGCTGCGCGATCCGGTCCACCACTGGTTCCATCGCCCTCACCCTTCCGGGTCCGCGCGCAGGTCAGGTGCCCGCCACGCCGGGGGCGCCTGCCCCCTTCCCCCGTCCGCGCCACCGCCCCGGGGCAGGCGGCCCGGGCGGTTTCCGCAGCGGTGGGGCGGGAACGCGCGGAGCATGGACCAGTCACAGGCACCCGTACTGGAAGCCCTGGCCGCCTACCACGCCAACGGGCACGCCGTGTTCACCCCGCCCGGACACAAGCAGGGCCGCGGCGCGGACGAACGGGTGGTGCGCGTCCTGGGCGCGGACGTGTTCCGCGCGGACGTGCTGGCGACCGGCGGCCTGGACGACCGCCTGTCCACCCGCGGAATCCTGGAGCACGCGCAAGCCCTGATGGCCGAGGCCGTCGGCGCCGAGCACACCTTTTTCTCCACCTGCGGCAGCTCGCTGTCCGTCAAGGCCGCGATGCTCGCGGTCGCCGGGCCGCACGAGCAACTGGCGGTCGGCCGGGACGCGCACAAGTCCGTGGTGGCCGGGCTGATCCTGGCCGGCATCCGGCCGCTGTGGGTGGACCCGCAGTGGGACCCGGACCTGCACCTGGCCCACCCGCCGTCCGCCGACGCCTTCGCCCGGGTGCTGGCCGAGCACCCCGAAGCCCGCGGCGCGCTGGTCACCTCACCCACCCCGTACGGCACCTGCGCGGCTCTGAAGGCCGTCGCCGAGGTGTGCCACGCACACGACCGGCCGCTGATCGTCGACGAGGCGTGGGGCGCGCACCTTCCCTTCCACCCGGACCTGCCGACCTGGGCGATGGACGCCGGCGCCGACGTGTGCGTCACCTCCGTCCACAAGATGGGCTCCGGCCTGGAACAGAGCTCCGTCTTCCACCTCCAGGGCCGACGTGTCGACCCCGCCGTGCTCAAGCAGTGCGAGGACCTGCTCGGCACCACCAGCCCCTCCGTCCTCGTCCACGCCGCCCTGGACGGCTGGCGCCGCCAGATGGTCCAGCACGGCCGCGCCCTCTACGACCGCACGCTCGCCCTCGCCGGTGACGTCCGTCGGCGCATCGAGGAGCTGGACGGGCTCCACGTCCACAGCCGCGACGACTTCTGCGCCCCGCACCGCGCCTTCGACCTGGACCCCCTGCAAGTGATCATCGACGTGACCGGACTCGGCAGCACCGGCTACCGGGCCGGGGACTGGCTGCGCTCCCACCACCAGGTCGACCTGCACGTCTGCGACCACCGCCGGATCAGCGCCCAGCTCACCCACGCCGACACCCCCGCGACCACCGCCCGGCTCCTGGCCGCCCTCGAAGAGCTGACGGACGTGGCCGACCGGCTGCGCCCGGGCCCGGCCGTGGACGTGCCCGACCCGCGGGACCTGCGGCTGGAGCAGGTGATGCTGCCGCGCGACGCCTTCTTCGGCGCCACCGAGCAGGTCCCGATCGGCAAGGCGAGCGGCCGGATCGCGGCCGAGATGCTCACCCCCTACCCTCCGGGGATCCCGGCCGCACTGCCCGGTGAACGCCTCAATGACGCCGTTGTCGCCTACCTGCACAGCGGCGTCCAGGCAGGCATGCTCGTCCCGGACGCCGCCGACACCGCACTGGAGAGCGTCCGGGTGGCCGTCGAGGACTGACAGCCGCTGACGGCCCGGCCGCGCCTGCCCCCGTGCCGCCGCCGCACGGCGAAGTCGACCCCGCGGCAACGACCCGAGGGCCTCGACCACCAGCACGGCCGCTGCAGGACGATGCCACCATTGTTCTCCGCGAATGGCACCCGGGTACAGGCGGCGCCCGAGCATGAAGGTGCGGCCCGCGCTCGGTCGCCGACCCGCCGACCCGCCGACCGGCGGTTGGCCGCGGCGAACGGCACCGGCCGCCGCCGGCGTCGGTCGGCGGCACGACCAGCGGAAGACGGAGCCGTCGCTCATCGCATCCGGACTTTCTACATGGCCTCCTCCTCCGCCCACCCCGGCGGCGGGGTCCACGGCGCCTGCGGAGCCAACGCCGCCCAGGCCGCCCTGCGCGCCCACCGGCCCGCTGCGCGCCGGATCACCGGCCCCGTCCTCGCCGCGGCCCAGCGCGCACTCTCCCGTCCCCCCGGAGCACTGAGCCCCGGGGTGCGGCAGCACCGGCGCAACGGTGTCCACCCACCGACGGCCGCCCGTCCACCGAAGCGCACAGCGGCCGCTGGGACCGCTCCTCACCCACAGGTTCGCGCAGGCCGATCCGGGGAAGCCGCCCCACCAGATCCGATGGTTGATCGGAGGGAGACAAGGGGATGGGCAGGCGGACGCGGAATTCCCAGGCTGCTGAAGCGGCATTCGACCTGCATCGGGCTCCGGCGTCCCGGGGGCCACTCTCCGAAGGCGTCCTTGCCCTGCTGGCGGCCGCTCCGACCGGCGAACCGGCCGGCGACCTGTCCGGTGGTGCGTGGGAGGAGGCGGTTCGGGACGGTGACCCGTGGGGCGAGGACCACCAACTCGCGCTGCACCTCTGCTACGAACTGCACGACCGTGGCCTGCCCGGCGTCGACGCCGGGTGGGAGTGGGACCCCGGGCTGCTCGCGCTCCGGCGCACCCTGGAACGCCCGTTCCTCGCCGCCGTCCGGGAAGCGGCGAGGCCCGTGCGGCCGCTCGCCGAGGCCGTCGAGCGGCTGCTGACCGCCGCGGGCGACGGCGGCCCGTCCGCGTACCTGGAGGCGGAGGGCGAGCGCTGGCAGGCCCGCGAGTACCTGGTCCACCGCTCGGTCTACCACCTCAAGGAGGCCGACCCGCAACTGTGGATGCTGCCCAGGATCCACGGCCCGGCCCAGGCCGTCCTGATGACCGTCACCTTCGACGAGTACGGCGCCGGGCGGCCGGAGAACGCCCACGCGCTGCTGTTCGCCCGGATGATGGCCGACCTCGGCCTGGAGCCGGCCTACGGCCACTACCTCGACGCGGTGCCCGCGCCCGCGCTGGCGGTGGTCAACCTGATGACGCTGTTCGGGCTGCACCGGGTGCTGCGCGGCGCGGCCGTCGGCCAGTTCGCCGCCATCGAGATCACCTCCTCGCCGGGCGCGGCCCGGCTGGCCGCCGCCCTGGAGCGGCTGGGGGCGGGGCCGGACGGCACGCTGTTCTACCGTGAGCACATCGAGGCGGACGCGGTGCACGAGCAACTGGTCCGACGCGGGGTGATCGACGAACTGACGGCCGCCGAACCCGCGCTGGCCGAGGACATCGCCTTCGGTCTGGCAGCGACGGAGGTGGTGGACGACCGGTTCGCCGCCCATCTGCTGGGCCACTGGCGCGCCGGGCGCAGCTCGCTGCGCGTACCCCTGCCCGACGGGCCGGGGTGAGCGGCGCGGTCCGGTGCCGGTCAGCGTCAACGGGGGGCCGACGGATCGCGGTGGCTTCCGACGGGGCCGCCGTGCCGGCGGTGGCTGGTGTCGCAGAAGGGGCGGTGCCGACTGCGCCGGCAGGCACAGAGCGCCACCACCGGGCGCTCGCAGAGCCGCACCGTACCGTCCGGCCCGGTCACCTCGACCGGCCCCTCCACCAGGATCGGCCCCTCGGCCAGGACCGTCACCCGCACCGGCGCACGAGCGCCGCGCCCCGGGTCTCCGCTACCGGACACCGCGCACCACCACCAACTCCTCCTCGCGCACGCCCGCCCCGATCAGCCCCAGCCGTTCGAACAGCCCGGCCCGCGCTGTCATCACCGGCCCGAACGCCTGCCGTCGACGGGCCACCACGGCCGCCCGGAGGCCCGCATCGCGCAGCGCGGCCAGGGTCTGCGGCACGCCCGCCAGCGACGACTGCACGAGCAGCAGCACCCCGCCGGCGTCGAGCAGGCGCGGCGCCTCACGGCAGATCCGGTCCAGGACGAGCCGCCCGTCCGGCCCGGCGTCCCAGGCGAGGGCGGGCCCCCGCGGCCGTCCGGAGCCCTCGGTGGGTACGTAGGGCGGATTGGCGGTCACCAGGTCGAAGCGCCGGTCCTGGACGGGGCCGGTCAGGTCGCCCCGGTGCAGTTCGACGTGACGGCGGCGCAGCCGGGTGTTCGCCCAGGCCGCCAGAACGGCGCGTGCCGAGAGGTCCACCGCCGTGACCCGCGCCCCGGTTCGCGCGGCGGCCAGTGCCACCGCCCCGGTCCCGGTTCCCAGGTCCAGCACCCAGCAGCCCCCGTCGAGGCGCTCGCGGCGCAGGCAGGAGATCAGGAGCTCGGTGTCGCCCTGGGGCGGATAGACCCCGGGCGGTCTGATCAGCAGCATGCCGCGCGCCTGCCCCAGAGAGCCCACCTCACACCCTGCCCGCTCGCCGACTCCGGTCTTCCACCGGACGCCAGGTGTTGGGGGAGTGGCAGAGCGGCAGTGAGTGGCAGGGCAGCCACGTAGCGCCGGTGCGACCGGTCACCGCGTGTCGGAGGCCGCCGGCCCGGACGGCCGCACATCAGGAGCCGTGCGGGTCGTGGCCATGCTGCCGGCCCGGGTCAGTCCCGTGGTCACACCAGAACCTGCCGGCCGCCTTCTGGAGCAGGGACGGTCTTCCGTCCTGGACGGCGCCGGTCGGTCATCGGGTGACACCCGCATGGCCCATAGGGGATCCGGTGATTACCAGTGCCCGGGCCGGGCAGGCGCGCGGTCGAGGCCGGGACGGGCCCGGCCCGCGACCCGCAGGGAGGCACCGGATGAGCATGGTCAAGGAGTCGGTTGACGTCGACGTGCCGCTGCACGACGCGTACAACCAGTGGACGCTGTTCGAGGAGTTCCCCCGGTTCATGGAGGGCGTCGACGCGGTGACCCAACTGGACGACCGCCACAATCACTGGCGGACCAGCATCGGCGGGGTCAGCCGTGAGTTCGACACCGAGGTTGTCGACCAGCTGCCGGACGAGCGGATCGCCTGGCGGACCGTCGACGGCGACGTCGACCAGAAGGGCGTCGTCAGTTTCCAGCGCATCGACGACGCGCACACCCGGGTCAGCCTGGCCATCGACTACAAGCCCGAGGGGATGGCGGAGAAGGCCGGATCCGCCCTGGGCATGGTCGACCGGCGGGTCAAGGGCGACCTGCGGCGGTTCAAGGACTTCATGGAGGAACGGGGCCGGGCGGAAGGTGGCTGGCGCGGCCGCATCACCCCGGGCTGAGCCGCGGCGGTCCGCGCGGCAGCGGCCCCGGCTCCCCTTCGCGGGGGAGCCGGGGCCGTCGTCGTGGCGTTGCGCCGCGGCTCAGCCGGTTCCCGGGGGTCTCTCCCTCGGCGTCCTGGGGTCCCGGGGCGCCCTCGGCCTCCTCCGGCAGCTCGATCCCCGGCCATTCGGTGCGGTCCTCGGTGCCGCCGCCCGGCTCCCGGCCGGCCCGGAACGGGGTCCGCGGCGATCTCGGGTTGCTGTGCGCCCTTGCCGAGCGGCGCGGGCTGCCGCCGCGGTGCCCTCGCCCCTGCGGCATGCGGTCCGTGGGGGAGCCCCGGGCGGGCGACTGGTCACGCGCCCTCGGGCACGCCTGCCCGCCCACAGCCCAAGCCTTCGCGATACTGCCGCCATGGCCCGGGAATTCACCTGTCCGCGTCCGGCCACCGCCGACAGCGGGGTTTCGGGCCGCCGCCTGCGGTTGGCCGAGCACCGACGAGCGCCCGCGCCGCGTCCGACGGCCAGCACCGGGACCAGGAGGAGCAGACGATGAAGGTTGCCGACTACCTGTTGCAGCGACTGCGCGAGTGGGAGATCGAGTACGTCTTCGCCTACCCCGGCGACGGCATCAACGGGCTTCTCGCCGCCTGGGGCCGGGCCGAGGACCAGCCACGGTTCATCCAGGCCCGGCACGAGGAGATGGCCGCCTTCGAGGCCGTCGGCTACGCCAAGTTCTCCGGCCGCACCGCCGTGTGCGCCGCCACCTCCGGCCCGGGCGCGATTCACCTGCTGAACGGCCTGTACGACGCAAAGCTCGACCACGTCCCGGTGGTGGCGGTCGTCGGGCAGACCGACCGCACCGCGATGGGCGGTTCCTACCAGCAGGAAGTCGACCTGCTGTCCCTGTACAAGGACGTGGCGTCCGAGTTCTGCGAGATGGTCACCGTCCCCGAACAGCTGCCGAACGTCTTGGACCGGGCGATGCGCATCGCCGGCACCCGGCGCACCGTGACCGCGCTGGTCATCCCCGCCGACGTGCAGGAGTTGGACTACGAGCCGCCCGCGCACGCCTTCAAGCACGTTCCCTCCAGCCTCGGCATCCCCCACTACGCGCCGGTGCCCACCGATGAGGACCTCGCCCGGGCGGCGGAGATCCTCAACGCGGGCGAGAAGGTCGCGATGCTGATCGGCCAGGGCGCCCGTCACGCCCGCGCCGAGGTCGAGCAGGTCGCCGATCTGCTCGGCGCCGGCGTTGCGAAGGCCCTGCTCGGCAAGGACGCCCTCCCGGACACGCTGCCCTATGTCACCGGCTCGATCGGCCTGCTCGGCACCCGGCCCTCCTACGAGATGATGCGCGACTGCGACACCCTGCTGGTGGTCGGTTCCAGCTTCCCCTACAGCAACTTCCTGCCCGACTTCGACCAGGCCCGCGCGGTGCAGATCGACCTCGACCCGTCCATGATCGGGCTGCGCTACCCCTTCGAGGCGAACATCGTCGGCGACGCCGCCCAGACCCTGCGCCGCCTGATCCCGCTGCTCAAGGCGAAGAGCGACGGCGCGTGGCGCAAGACGATCGAGGACAACGCCGCCCGCTGGTGGGAGGTCATGCAGCGCCGCGCCGAGGTCAGCGCGGAACCGATCAACCCGGAGTACGTCGTCCACACGCTGGACGCGCTGCTGCCCGAAGACGCGATCATCGCCGCCGACTCCGGGTCGGCGGCGAACTGGTACGCCCGCCACCTGCGGTTGCGCGGCACCATGCGCGGCTCGCTGTCGGGCACTCTGGCCACCATGGGCCCGGGGGTGCCGTATGTGATCGGCGCGAAGTTCGCCCACCCCGGCCGACCGGCGATCGCGATCGTCGGCGACGGCGCGATGCAGATGAACGGCCTCGCCGAGCTGATCACCGCAGCCAAGTACTACCGCGAGTGGGCGGACCCGCGCCTGGTGGTGGCGGTGCTGAACAACCACGACCTCAACCAGGTCACCTGGGAGATGCGCGCCATGCAGGGCGCCCCCCAGTTCGAGCCCTCACAGAGCCTCCCGGACATCCCGTACGCCGACATCGCCCGCTCGTTCGGCCTCAACGGCGTGAGGGTGGAGCGGCCCGAGGACGTCGGGCCGGCGTGGAGCCGGGCACTGGCCGCGGACCGGCCGTTCGTCATCGACTTCCGCACCGACCCGGCGGTGCCGCCGATCCCGCCGCACGCCACCTGGGACCAGATCAAGGCCGCCGCCGCAGCGGTCCTGCACGGCGACAGCGACCGGGGTTCCGTCGTCCGGCAAGGGGTGAAGGCGAAGGTCCAGGAGTTCCTGCCCGGCAGCGGCGGGAACTGACCGTGGCCGGCCAGGACACGGGCGAGGAACTCGACCTCGCGGCCCTGGAGCGCGCGTTGCGGGAGGTCGACGCTGAAGTCCGCTTCGACGCCGGCAGCCGCGGCGCCTACGCCACCGACGGCTCCAACTACCGGCAGGTCCCGATCGTCGTCGGCAACCGGTCAGCCGCCAGTTCCAGCTCGACGGCTTCGGCGAGATCCTGCTCCTGCCCGCCCTGCGCGGCGCCGTCCCGGCCGACGATCCGCGAAGCCGCGCCACCCTGGACGCCGTGCTCGCCGATCTGTGCGAGGACCACTACTGCTACCGCTTCCGCCACGACCAGCGTCCCCTTCAGGACGCGGAGGGCGCGTTCCTGCTCTGCGGATTCCTCGTCGCCCTCGCCCACCACCACCAGCAGGGCAACCAGGCCGAGGCACTGCGCTGGTTCGACCGCAACCGCGCCGCCTGCGGCCCGCCGGGCCTGTACGCGGAGGAGCTCGACGTCGCCCGGCGCCAGCTGCGCGGCAACCCGCCCCAGGCCTTCGTCCACGCCCTCATGCTCGAGACCGCCGCCCGACTGACCGGCGCCGGGGGTGAGCCGATCGGCCAGGCGGGCGGTGCCGCACCACGAGTTGTCGTGCCCTCGCGTGGGCCAGGGCCACACGGGTGAGGCTGGTGTCCTGGGGCGGCTGCGGGGTAGCCGCAGCACGGAGCCCGCACCATGGACGAGCAAGGGAGCGCGAGACGATGACCGAGTACGGCTACTTCCTGTCCTGCGAGGAGTTCACCCCCGCCGAGTTGCTCGAGCAGGCCCGGCGCGCCGAACAGGCCGGGTTCACCCGCCTGGCGATCTCCGACCACTTCCACCCGTGGAACGACGCCCAGGGCAACAGCCCGTTCGTCTGGTCGATGATCGGCGCTCTCTCCCAGACCACCGACCTGCCCGTCACCACCCTGGTCACCTGCCCCACCGTGCGGCTGCACCCCGCGGTCACCGCGCAGGCCGCCGCGACCTCCTCCGTGCTGCTCGGTGGCCGCTTCACCCTCGGGGTGGGCAGCGGCGAGGCGTTGAACGAGCACATCCACGGCGACCGGTGGCCCTCCTTCGACGCCCGCGCCGCCATGCTCGAGGAAGCGATCGAGGTCATGCGCGAGCTGTTCACCGGCCGCCTGGTCACCCATCGCGGCCGGCACTACACGGTCGACAACGCCCGCCTCTACACCCCGCCGACCGGGCCGCTGCCCATCTACGTCTCCGGGTTCGGGCCGAGCGCTGCCGAGCTCGCCGGACGGATCGGCGACGGGTTCGTCACCATGACCCCCGACACCGACCTCGTCAAGTCCTTCCGCGACGGCGGCGGCGCCGGCAAACCGGTGATCGGCGGGGTCAAGGTGTGCTGGAGTACGGACCGGGACAAGGCCGTCGACACCGTGCACCGGCTGTGGCCGACCGAGCTGTTGCCCGGCGAGCTCGCCCAGATCCTGCCCACCCCGTCCCACTTCGAGCAGGCCGGCCGGCTCGTCACCCGCGAGATGATCTCCGATTCCGTCACCTGCGGCGACGATGCGGACGAGCACGCGAAGACCGTGCGCGCCTACGCCGAGGCGGGCTTCGACGAGGTCTACGTCGGCCAGATCGGGCCCGACCAGGAGGCGTTCTTCGACGCCTACCGGCAGCACGTCCTGCCCATGTTGCGCAGCTGACGCCCGACCGGTGCGCGCGGTCGCGCCCGCGACGCCGGCACCGTGCAGGCCGGCTGCCCCGGTCAAGGGTGGTCGAGGTGGGCGAGGCGGGGCGGCCCGTCGGTGTCCAGATGGAGGGTGACGTTCAGGGGCGGCTGGAGCCACCACACGAGCCGGCCACCGTGGTGGCCGGTGCGGGCTGCGTCGCAGTGCCCTGGCAGGCGTTCGGCGACCCGACCGGATCGCCGTAGGGCCGGCTCGGCGATCGCCTACCGCGGCATCCCGCTGCAGAGCGCCTACAGCGGAGCCAAGCACGCCATCCAGGGCTGGCACGAAGCGCTGCGCTGCGAACTGCTCGTCTCAGGCACCCGGGTGCGCACCACGATGGTGCAGATGCCGGCGGTCAACACCCAGCAGTTCGACGGGTCCGCTCCCGACTGCCCGAGAGGGCGCAGCCGGTGCCACCGATCCACCAGCCGGAGGTCGCCGCCCGCGCCTTGGGTTTTCCAGCACCGTGGTCATCCTGGTAGCGAACGCGATCGTCCCGGGTCTGCTGGACCGCTACCTGGCCCGCACCGGCTTCGACTCGCAGCAGAGCGGTGAACGCCGGGGCGCCGGTGGTCCGGACAACCTCTTCGAGCCGGTCGACACCGGGCAGGACTTCGGGGCGCCCGGGCGCTTCGACGACCGGGCCCGCGCCCGCAGCCTCCAGCAGCAGGCCGCCCAAGGCACGGCCACCGCGGTCGCCAGGGTGCGGGGGATGGCCGGGCGGCTGAGGGCGAGCCCGACGCCGGGACCGTGCCCAGTCGCTTCCCGCGACGGCGTCCGCCCGCACGTGACCGTGCACTGACGCCACAGGGCGAGGCGATCGGCGGGGCGGTACTGCGTCCGGGTGACCGGTCGGCGCGCCGACCGGCCCGGCAAGGGCCGCATGGCGGGTCGCCGAAGAATGACAGGAGGTCAGACCACGGGGTGCGGCCTTCGATGGGAGGGGCGGCTGTGCGCGGCGCGGCGTGCGAGATCGCGGTGTGGTTCGGCGTGCTGGTGGCGACGACGGTGGTCTTGATCAGTTCTGTGTCCCCGGTCGAGTCGCTGGTGGGAGGCGTTGCCGCGCTCGGCGGGGCGTTGGCGGCGCGCAGGCTGCGGTTGGCCGCCGGCATTGCCCCGGGCGGGGCCAAGGGCGTGGCCCGCTACGCGGCCGCCGTCACCGCTACGACCGGCTCCGCCCCGGCAGCCGGGACGATCGTGACCAGCCCGACGTTGCCGTACGGGGACTCGGCGGTGTCGACGCCGTCTCAATCCCTGGCAAACGCTGCACCGGAGCAGCGGCCTGCACGGCCGGCGGCTCCCTGTTCCTTGTCATCGCGTATGACCCGCCAATGAGACTCGTTACGCTTCGTTGCCGACAGTTGCGGGCCCGGACACCTCGTCCGGGGCGGATGGCTCCTGTCGAGGCGGGCGCCCGAGGTTCTTCGCGCTCAGGCATGGGATCGGGTCGAAAATGTGACGGGCAGCCGGTGGCAATGGCCCGGGCGGGTCGTGACGTCCGGGAGGCTCGCCACGCCGGCACATGGTGACCCTCTCCGGCAACTGGACGGGTGTAGCCGAGCTCGATGGCACCGCGTGGGCCGCGGGGAGCAGCCGGATCCCGGCAGCCTGTGTTCGTTGGCGTCCCTGATCGGCCGCTACTGCACCCGTGTGGATGCGCGAGCGGCGGTGCCTGGCCTGCGCGGCTGGAGGTGGTACAGCGGTCGGCCGAGTACAGTGCACAACCAGAATCTTCCGTATGCGATCGTCCGGGTTGGGGAGTTTCGGGCGGACGCCGTCGCCCGGGTGCCAGTAGTTCCGATCCCTGTGCTGTGGAGGTGGATGGGTGCCTCGCCAACCGCATGACCGGGCCCGGTGCCGGGAACGTGGGTGGAGATCGCTGTGCATCGCGGCGCTTGCTGTCGTGCTGGCATGCGCGGGGTCCGTGACGCCGTTCACGCCGGCCGCACGTGCGGCCGGGCTGCGGGCACCAGACGTTCGCTCGGCGCCCTTCCTCGCATACGTCCCTCCTGCGGACGTCTCGGACCTGGCTGACTGGTGGCGTGCCGTCACACCGGCCATGCGCGTCGCCGGCCCCCCTTGGGACCACTCGCCGGCGCCGCTCCGCTATGCCAACGGCGGTGCACACGGATGGCCTGAGCCTGATCCCGCCGCCCCCGCGCCGTTCTACTCGCGCTTCTTCTTCAACGGGCGCAACCCGAGTACGGGTGCCATGGGCCAATGGTGGATCGCCTACAAGGGGCCTTTCGATGAGACCCGACCCGTGCCGGGCTACTGCGGCAACCCCACACCGGCGGGCGCGGCCATCACGAACTTCGCTCCGTACTTTCCCGCCGGGATCGACTACGACGAGTACGACGTTCTGGTGTGGAACCGCACCGATCGATGGGTCAACAGGGGCACGGAGCGGTTTGTCTATGACCGGCAGCACGATCAGGCGTGGTACACCCCCGACCACTATTGCCATTTCGTGCAGCACCCCTACTGACGCCCTGATGGTTCCGGGGCGGCCCCGGACCACTCTCGAAGGTGGCCTGAGATGCCTGGATCGAAGACCGAAGCGTACGGGAAGCTGCAGATCGGCGACACACCCGTCAGGCTGAAGGTGACCTCCCAGACGCAGGGATTCATCCGCCAGTCCGGGACCGCCGAGAAGGTCCGTTTCTCCGACTTGTCGGGTTGGGTGAAGAGCCAGTGGCAGAAGGACCTGCCCGACATCCTGAAGGACGTCACCATCGGCTTCCTCAGCGTCACCATCGAGACCTCCGGCGAGGGGGCGTCGCAGCAGCGTACGTTCGCGTTCGAAGCGGTGATCGACTTCACGCTGGGGCAGACTCCCGCCCAGCTGTTCCTGGGTGTCACCCACAGCACGGTCGGCAACGCCACCCGGGTGTCCGCGCGGCTGCGGCTGACCGGGACCGACAGTGCCATGACCCTGGAAGGAACCTTCGAGCAGGACACCGTCCGGGGCTGGGGAGTGAGCGTCACATGGCAGGCGGCGGAGGGGGAAGGCCTGACCGCCGCGAACGTGTGCGACGCCCTGGGGGTGAAGCCGCCTGACGAGCTGCCTGCGGAACTCCTCGACAAGGTGATGCTGTCGTCGGTGCGGTTGCAGTACTGGCCGCAGGACGGCGAGCTGGTGTGCGCGGCCACCGTCGGCCTCGGGGCTGACGGCACGGCCAAGGCGGGCGGCGCCGGCGCATCCTTCGTGTTCGCGTCGGTGTCCGCGTAGCCGCTCGCCACGGCCTGCGACGTCCCGCCCCGGGGCGGGCAGTCGGCGGCGTGCCGCACCGTCCAGGCCTCCACCCATGGGAGGGGCACTGCCGCCGCCAGCGCCACCAGCGGTGAGAGGTGGCTCTGCTGCTTCCGGGTGAGGTCCCACGGCTGTTGGACGTCAGCCGTGCGGGCTCCGGCGTGGCGGGCGGCTCGTGGCGGATAGACCTTACTTGGTTCGCACCGGAATCATCTGGTGGATGCAGTCCTGGCAGGCGCCGTGCGGCGCGCTCCCGAGGTGCGGCCGTCGTACCGTCTGTCGGCGCCGACTCCTCGTTCACGGAAGGCCTGAGCATGGCTGACTGGGGCATCTCCGTTACCACCGTCCCTGACCCGCTGCCGCCGGGAGGTGGCGGCACGTTCCACTTCAGGATTCGCAACCTGTCCGCCGCGGCGAAGCCGCTGTCCACCCGGGTGGGCCTCACCCGCCGGCCCCAGGGGCAGGCCGGGCCGGACGGCTCCTATCTGCTCGCCCGCCCGGCTGGTGAAGCGGACAGCCATGGGATCCCGGAGGGCATGAGGATCGAGGTCACCTCCGCGAACAGGGACGACATCGTCTGCGAGGCGGACGCGGGCGGGCAGCTCGGGTCGGAGGACACCGTCGACTGCCTCATCAGTTCCGGGAGTCCCCTCCCGGCGGGCGAGGAGGTGACGTTCACCGTATCGGGGGTGGAGATCGACAGCGCCGGCGGGACCGGTGGCGAGGCCGAGGTTCTGGTGCGGCACGACGGCGAGAGGGGCGAGGTGCGCCGGTTGACCGTCAGAAGAGGGGGAAGCGAATCGTCCGGCACGAGCCTGGACCCGCCGGGCTGGGACCCGGGCGACACCGGCTCCGAGCCGGCGCTGCTGACATTCTCCCTCACGGGCCAGGACAACCTGCCGGTGAACGCGGGGAGTGTCGCGGCCGTGGAGTTCACGGTCAGCAACAACGGAGCGTCGACCGTGTACTGCGATCGGATCGCGCTGACGGTGAGGCCGGGCGAGGGCGAGAGCGCCGTGTGCTCCCAAAAGGGCGACCTGCCGACTCTCGACAAGGTGGTGCTGCCGAAGGACTGGAAGCACGACACGACGGCGGGAGACGAGACCTACGCCTTCCGCACAAAGGCGACGCGCATCGCCATCCCCCCGATCACGGCTTCCGGCGGGCACGCGGCGCGCTTCAGCCTGCCGGACGTGAAAATCAGTCGCACACCCGGCTCGGCCACGGTCCAGGTCACCGAGACGAGCGCCACCGCCCGAAAACCCAAGGACCAGCAGCGCTCGGGGACGGCGGTGCTGGCCAAGCACCCGGCCCGGTTCTTCTTCGACTATCTGGCGCCGGAGGTCCCCCAAGTCGCGAACGGCCAGCAGACGAAGCTGATGTGGTCCGCCGAGAACGTCGACCACTTCGTCCTTTCCAGCGACGACAAGGACGTGGGCAACCCCCCGGCCAAGGGGGACCCCGAGATGTCCACCGGAAAGCTGACCAGGACCTGCGGCTACACCCTCGAAGCGTTCGCGGACGCCACGCTCTCCCATCGTCACCAGACGATCGTCGAGGTCGCGGACCCGAGTGTGACCCTGCACGACGTCACGGTCCTGGAGTCCGTGTCCTTCCCCGACGCCGGGTACCGGTCGGCGACGAGCGTCAGCTACCGCACCAACGACCAGAAGGGCGCGCCCCTGGACCTCACGGACCCGGAGAAGGCGGGCGACCGGTGGGCCCTGGTCGCGGTCACCGACGCCGATGGCCTGACCGCGGGCAAGGTCCCACCCGCACTGGACGTCGTGATCACCCCGAACGAGGGCGGCAGCGAACTGAAGGACGAACTGCTCCTGAACGGCGAGAACTCCCCGGTCGCGGTGCTGGTGCCCGCCGGCGCGACCCTGTCGGTCCAGCCGGCCGAAAGCTGGAGGAAGTGGACCGGCACGACCCTCAACGCCTACATGCAGGTGGCCGTCAGCACCCCGCAGTTCCACATCACCCCTTGACCGGCGGGTGAGACCGCAACGGACACCGCCGACCCCCACCAGGACGGATCCTCCTGTGAACGACAAGGACTCCCTCATCAGTGACTTCAACGCCTCCAAGACGACGGTGAGCCGCGAGGACAGCGCCACGCTGTCCTGGACGACCTCGGATCCGGCGGCCCTGGCGAGCCTGGAATTGCTGTGCCACAGCAACACACCGGACTTCCCCTTGTCACCGGCCATCGTGCTCGACCCCGACCTGAGGCTGTTCGAGACCGGCCCGTTGACCGCGGCAACCACCTTCCTGCTCGTCGCCACCCCCACCGGCGGCAAGGACCCCGTGAGGCTGACGACCACCGTCCTGGTCGACGACGCCGACCGGGTATTCCGGCGTCTGACCGTCTCACGTCTCACAATGTCGCCGTCCGACGGCAAGTGACACCCATCACCCGCCCCGTCTGCCTCGCCGCAGGAGCCCGTCGTGCCCGACCTCATTCAGTACGCGCTGACCACCATCCCTCCGGAGGTGACAGCCTCCACCGCCACGGCCTCGTCCTTGGCGGAGATCGATCTGAACCTCACCCTCCTCCAGCAGTTGAGCAAGATCACGGTATCGCTGACGATCGGGGCGGGCCCGAGCGACCTCGTGCCCGATCAGGACACCGCCCGATCGATCGCCCCCCAGGTCGGCGTCGATGACGACGCCTGGCAGGCCTCGGCACCGGACATCGCCTCGGACCGATACACGGTCACGCTGACGCCGACGCAAGGCAAGGCGGCCACCGAACGCCTGCGGCTGACCCTGGCCAAGGTGCGCCTGAACAACACCGAGGGGTCGGCCTCCATCGAGGTCACCGCCTTCCACGGCGAGACGCAGCAGAAGGTGGCGCGCCCAGTCGTGAAGGAGAAGCCCGGCTTCTTCTTCGACGACCTGGCGCCCGCCGCTGGCCGGGTCGCCTACAACACGCCCGCACGACTGTCCTGGAAGGCCCGCGACATCGACACATCGCAGGGCTTCACACTCAAGTGGGACAAGGAGTTGATGTGCCTGGGGGCGGATGCCCGCAGGGCGGTCGTTCCCCATCTGAGGAAACCAACCACCTTCGTCCTCACCGCAGTGGACAAGAGCACCGGCACGTCCCACTCGCGGGAGACCACGGTGGAAGTCTTGTCGTCGGACGGGACGTTCACCGACCTCACCATCACCGGGAAACTCACCGTCCCGACCGTATCGACGACGCCGGTGCACCACTACGTGCTCGACCCGACGCAGAAGCCCCTCGTGTTCCCCGCCCCGGCGGACGGCTACTACACGATCAGCTTCGCCACCCACTACCGCGTCCTGCGCCTGCTGCCAGTCCTGACCGACCCCGGGGTGACCGGCCCCCACGACGTGCAGATCACTCTGACCAACGGCGCCATCACCCACACCTTCGTCCGCCGCACCACCGGCGGCGCGCACGCCACCAAGCCGACAGGGCAGGACACGGCGTCGGCGGGGAAGCCCGTGACCTTCTTCGCCCCGGCGGGATCCACCCTCACCCTCACGGCCCAGGACACCAAGGTCGCCCAGTTGTGGCGGTCGGCCGCCCTCGTTCTGGACGTCACCTGGAAGGGAGGGAACAGTGACCGGGCCCTGCCCCCGCAGGACTTCGACAGCGCTCTCGCAGCCGCCCTCCCCCCAGCCGAATTCCCCACCGTCCAACGCAGGCTCCGGCCCGATTGCTTCGCGGTGCTGAGCGGCCGCGACGAGATCACCGAAATCGACATGAAGACCACCGCCACTCATGCGGTGCAGGGGCTCAAACACTTCTTCTATGGGGTTGATTCACAGGACCTGGACGAGCAGAACTTCCCCAGCAACGAGGTCTACGGCCTCTTCGTGGGCGGCGAAGAAGGCGCCTGGAACGTGAGAACCGGCTACCCGGACGACCTGGTCAAGAGGTCGGCCTTCGTCTACCTCTACTCCGCTCTGGACACCAGAACGGACGAGCACCCCAAGTATTCCTTTCGCGAAATCTACGCGGCCGCTTTGAAGGACGGACAGCTAGAGCTCCACGATTGGCTGGACACGGATCATTCGTACACTCCGGACTATCCGCCCTTCCCGGTGCATCCGTTCAACCCGGCCACCTCCCGTGCGGAAGTCGCAGCCGCCTACCGCGATGTCTACTCGGTTGTCTACTGGCGGGACCGGGACGGCTGCCACATGGCCAAGGTCGTCGCAGGTAAAGTTTCGAAGAAAGTCTCCGATGCCCGATCCATTCAGTTTTTCCATATCATCGACGAACGCAGCGTCGCAGTCGGAGAGGCGGACGGGACAGTCAGCAGAGATTTGCAACTAAAGCCCGGATGGGACTGGAAGAAGCTCGGCCGGGGAGTGTTCATTGAGGATTTCTGGGCGGCCGAGGACAAGCGCTGCTATGTCACCCCGAATGCGGTCTACGGCGTCGGCGGCCACAACATCAACTGGCCAGTCACGCCGCTGCACGGCGGCGTGAAGAACAGCACCGTCATCGACGGCGACGGGATCAAGGGGCCTGACGTGCCGTCGCTGCTGAGCCGGAAGGTGTTGGAGTGAACAGAGGGCCGGGCGGGTCGGGTCGGGTATGGGCGCTGGTGGCGACGGCGGAGCCGGCCGACCTGTCGCTGACGCTTCCGGTGGTGGACACGCTGATGCCCGATGTGGCACGGGCGGGGATCTCGGAGGTGCGCCTGGGCTACCTCTCCACCGACCCGACAGCCGATCAGCGCGCCCGCCTGGCGGCACTGCTGGGGCCGTGCGCGGGGGCGCTGCCGCAGAACGGGCAGGCGGGTGCCTTCCTGGCGCTGGACGCGCAGGTCGCCGACCTGCGGCACACGTTCCAGGTGCCCCTGGGGTCCGCCAAGAGGCAGCCGGCACCACCCGGGCCGGGAGGTGTGAACACCTCCGCGGTGGCGTGGTGGTCGGCGGGCCGGGAGGTGGGGCCGGTGCGCCTGGAGCGGCTGGGGGTGGGCTACGCGGACAACCGGGTGCTGCTGGTGGTCGACGCGTCGGTGAGCGCCGGAGGGCTGGAGTTGGCGGTCAAGGGGGCGGGAGTGGACGTCGCGCTGAAGGAGCCGCCGGCGCCGGTGTTCCACCTGGACGGGCTGGGGCTGGGGCTGAAGCGGCCGCCGGTGACGGTGGCGGCCGAGTTCGTGCGCCAGGACGTCCCCGGCTACACGCTGGCGGTGGGCGGGATCGCGGTGGTGGGCCTGCCGACGCTCAGTGTCACCGCGCTGGGCTTCTACGCGCAGCCCGAGAAGTCGGCGCAGCCGTCGCTGTTCCTCTTCGGGGTGCTGGACCTGGGGAAGAAGTCGGTGGGACCGCCGGTGTTCCGGCTGCAGGCGCTGGCCGCGGGCTTCGGCTACCACTCCGTGGTGCGCACCCCGAGGATCAGCGAGGTCGGATCGTTCCCGTTCCTGCAGATGCTGGACGCGCAGCCGCCCACGGACCCGCTGAAGGTGCTGGGTGACCTGCTGCACGGCGACAGCGGGAAGCCGGCCTGGGTCAGCCCCTCCGAGGGCGGGGTGTGGCTGGCGGCCGGGTTTCGGGCGCTGGTGTACGAGCTGGTGGACGTCTCGGCGGTGGCGATCGCCGAGTTCGGGGACGACTTCGTGGTCGGCCTGTACGGGCGGGCGCAGGCCCGGTTCCCGAAGGAGGGCACCAGCCCGTGGGCCACGCTCGCGGTGGACGTGCGCGCGGAATACCGGCGCAGCACCGACACGCTGGAGCTTGACGCGGCGGTGGCGGACGGCTCGTTCGTCCTGGACCGCAACTGCCGGCTGCACGGGGGACTCGCGGCGAGGTTGTGGTTCGCAGGCAGCGCCCACCCGGGGGACTTCGTGGTCACCGTCGGCGGTTACCACCCCCGTTTCGACAGGCCCGGGCACTACCCGGCTGTGGAGCGGCTCGGCTTCGACTGGAACATCAGCAGCAGCGTCTACGCGCGGGGCGGGTGCTACGCGGCGCTGACGCCGCACGCGTTCATGGCCGGGTTGAACGCGTCCCTGCACGGCGAGTGGGGCCCGGCGAAGGCGGACGCCACCGTCTACGCGGACGCGCTGATCCAGTGGGACCCGTTGTACTTCGACGTGGACTGGGGAGGGACGATCCGCGGCTCGATCTGGGGTGTCGGAGGGGAGCTGTCGGCGGACGGCCGGGTGTGGGGGCCGCCGGTCGGAGGCTCGGCCGGCTTCAAGGTCCTCGTCACGTCGGTCCCCATCGAATTCGGCGCCGACCGCGTCAGCGGGGCCGATCAACTGCTCAGCGCGACGGAGTTCCGCCGAAGGCTGCTGCCCGGCGGAGGCGACGGCTCGGCGGGCGACGGTAAGGTCGTCCACCTCGCGCCGCTGGAGGGGCTGCTTCCCGCCCTCGCCGACGCGGACGCCAACGCCCCGGCCGCGGTGTGGTCGACCGGACGCGGTACGTTCCGCTTCGCCGTGGACACCGCCGTCCCGGCGACCGCGGTCACCGTCAACACCACGGATCCGGGCGGCGGACTGACGGACAAACTGCACATCCGCCCCGTGGAGGGTACCGGTTCCGCTGCCCCCGGCTACACCTCCCACCTGGCGGTCACGCTGACCCGCCGCGGCGAGAACGGCCAGGACGTCCAGGTCCCGGTCAACGATCAGAACACCGACGAGTCATGGACCGCCGCCACCACGCGCGTCGGCGTGCCGGGCGCCCTCTGGTCGACGGCCCCGCAGGACCTGGACAGTCCGAAGCCGGTCGACGGCTACGCCACCGGTGTGACGGTGACCTCCCCGGCGCAGGAGCAGAGTGCCAAGACGCTCTTCCCCGACAAGGCGTGGCAGACCAAGCCGTTCACCCTGGCGGTCACCAACGAGCCGGCACCCGGCCGGTTCGATCCGGCGGCGGGAACGGTCGAGTTCGCAATGATCACCCAGGACATCACCGCAGCCGCGACGGTCGCCCGCCGCACCGCGGTCGCCGCCGACCTCGCCGCCCGTGGCATCCCGGGCCTCGCACTGCCCGCCGAAAGTGACCTGTCCACATTCGCCGGGCACGGCGCGGACTACCTCGACGCCGTCCCCCGGCTGGTGGAAGGGACCTCCTGACATGGCGACACCCCCTTTCACGAACACCGGCGAGAACGGCACCGCTCTGTTCACCGCCTGGCGTCCGAGCCTGCGCGGCGGCGACTACACCATCACCGCCACCCATACGGTCACCCGCACCGGCGACAGCGCACCGACGTGGACGTTCTCCCCGCCCACACAGAGGCTCACCGCCGGCGGGCCGCGTTTCACCCTGACCGGTGCCGAGCTCACGGCCTGCTTCCCGCCGCCCTCGGCGTCGGGAGCGTTCGGCCACCTGCTGCCGTTCGTGGCCATCGCGGACCCCTACCTGCCGTGGGAGCGGGAGCTGGAGGACCCGGACGGCAAGGACAAGGAGTTGTGGGAGGCGGCGCCGTGGATGGCGCTGCTCGTCCTGTCCGAGGCGGACCTGAAGACCGCGCCCGTCCTCACCGGGCAGGCCCGCGCCCTGCTGGACGCCAAGAGCGTCCCGGCCAGCACCACCGTGCCCATTCTGCAGCTGCCCGAGCAGGCGCCCTGCACGGTGCTCGACCTGCCGGCCGGCCTCTACCGGGCCCTGATGCCCGAGATCGGCGAACTGGCGCTGTGGGCGCACGTGCGTGAACAGCGCACCTCCGACGCGTCGGCGGGCAAGGCCGGCGCCCGCCGGGCCACCGCCACGGTCATCGGCGCGCGCCTGCCCCGCGCACCCGGCCGCTACAGTGCCCACCTCGTCTCACTCGACGGCCACGACAAAACGCTCGCCACGCCACCCGCCGACGGCCGGGTGCGCCTGGTGTCACTGCACTCGTGGACCTTCACCACCGCCGATTCCTCCGCCGACGACCCCGGCATCGACCTGGATGCCTTCGAAGCGCTGAAGAAGGACGTCGGGCTCGGCCACGGCAGCCATGGCCGGCTGCGCGTACCCGGCGCCGCCGCCGGCACCGGTGCCGCTGCGAGGCTGTACGCCGGCTACCTCCCCGTCCCTCTGCGCCTGGTCACCGGAGAGCAGACCTGGGCCTGGTACCGGGGGCCGTTCATCCCCGGTCCCGAGCAGGACGCGCCGGCCCACGCACCGCTGTCGTGCGCGGACGCGGCCCTGGCCTACGTCAAGGGCGAGGGCGTGTTCGACATCACGGCGGCGGCCGCGTTCAGCCTGGGCGCGCAACTCGTCCTCTCCCGCAACGACCTGTGCGACACCATGCTCACCTGGCACCGGGACGCCGCCGCGCTGGCGCGTGCCACCGCACTCGCCACCCACCCCCACAACGCCGCCCGGCCCTTGAACCCGCTCGGCGGCACCGGCCCTCTGGACCCCAACGGCGTGCTGGGCCTGACGGACCGCGCCCGGCTGCGCGACGGATTCGACCAGGCCATGCGGAACGGCCTGGGCGAGCGCTTGACCGCCGCCCTGCACACCCCGCCCAGCCTCACGCCCCCCGCCGCCGAAGCACCCGCCCCCCGCGCATCCGTTCCGGGGCGGCTCGGCGCGCTACTGGCCGACCCGCAGCAGACCCAGTCCCTCACCGAGGCACTGGCCGTCCGACTCGCCCCGTCGCCGGCCACCCGCGCCGGCGACGGAGACAACGGCGCGCAGGAGTGGCTGTGGGACCCGCTCGCGATGCTCATGCTGGTGCCGACGTGGTACCTACTGCCGCTGCCCGATGCCGTCCTGCCGCACGACAGCGCCCGCTTCTTCCACCTCGACGGCACCTGGCTCAACGCGTTCGCCGACGGGATGCTCTCCATCGGCACCCATACCGAGACCGACCAGCAGCTCAATCCACTGATCAAGGAGATCGTCTTCAAGCCGCGGTCACCAGGCACCGCACCCGGCTGCGGCCTGCTGCTGCGCTCGCCCATCGTGCGCCACTGGCCCCCACTGCACACACCCGGCAGCGGTGGTAGCAGTACAGAGCCGGCTCATGGCGAGCAGTTGAGCGTCACCGTCACGGGCGCGAGCGTCGTCTCGGCGCGCCGACTGAGCGCCGAGGTCCTTCTGCTGCTGTTCGACACCACACCCGAGGCGATCGAGCTGCGCCAACCCGCCCATGTCCTGGAGTACGGCCTGGACGGCCCCCAGGGCAAGCTCGCCCTACGCGGCTCGGACGGCTCCGTCCTCCAACAAGACCCGCTGGACGTACTGGGCGGCACCACGCTGTTGCGCGAGCCGGTGTCCAGCGGGCACGACCGGGAAGTCCTCAGAGCCGGCGCCCTGCTCGACGCCGTCCTGGCGCACCTGCCGCAGAAGCCGGCCCGTGACAGCGAGGCGCTCGCCTTCCAACTGCTGCAGCCACCCGCCGAGCTGACCATCACCCCGCCCCCCGCGACGTGAGGCGCCTGCCACATGACCACCGCCCAGCCCCTGATCGTCCCCATCAGCGTCGACGCCCTCGTCGTCAACGACACCAACCGCCAGCAGGTCCTCAGGTCCACCCCCGACTTTGACGCCCTGGCCCCGCACGGTCTGCCCGAGCCGGGCAACAAATACGACATCGAAGCCGACGACACCGACGACTGGGGCGTGTACGTGCAGTGGGAGCTGCCCGCCACGCTGCGGGAGGGGCGCATCGACGCGACCGGGCCCGGCGGAACGCGCTTCCCCCTCATCCCCAACCGATGGCTGGTCATCCGGCACAGCTTCGCCGCCCGCAAGGACGCCACGGGGTCGGCCCCGCAGGTGCGCGCCTGGCTCGTGCGCGGCGACGAGCAGGCCGACCCGGCCGACCCGGGCGTGGCCCTGCTGCCCGGACACCCGGACGAAGGCGGCTACCCGCAGCCCGTCGCCTACGGCCGCGCCCACGCCCTCGACACCGGGGACACCGCCCCCCCGGAGCCCGGCACCGGGCCGTTCCTGACCGCCGACAGCACCGGATTGCCCGCGTTCTGCTGCTACCAGCCCTACAACCAGAACATCCTGTCCTTCCACGACACCCTCAAGGACCTGGAACAGGCCCAGGGTCAGCAGACGCCACGGCCCGAGATCATCGTCAACTACCTGGTGCTCGGCTGGTACAGCCAGGCCGCCGCGGATCCACTGCCCGAGACCACCGCCCACCAGCTGCCGGACCGGCTCGCCGCCCTGCGCTGGACCCTGCCCGAGCACACCCAGGCCATGGACACGGCCGGCACCCTGTACGCGGGCAGTGTGCTTGGCCTGCCCTGGGACCGGGAACTGGACCCCGCCCAGTGGAAGGACGCCGACGGGAAGCGTCCCGTCGCCGACGGCCGGCCGGCCTCGCCGACGGTAGTGCCCGCGGTCGGCCACTCCACCATCGACGCCGTCACCGCCCTGCTCGCCCAGCAGGCCCTACTCACGCCCGACGAGGCGGCCCTCTTCGAGGCGTTCTCCTACGACCTGCTGGACGCAACCGGCCGGCCCCACCTGCCCCAGCACCTGCTGGAACCGGCGACCGACCACGCCCTGGACTACGTCCGCCACGACCGCCAGTTCCTCACCCTGCCCGGCGGCCACCGCTGGCAGCTGACCGGCCCCGAACCCCGAAGCGGCCCCCCGCAGCCGGCCGCCGCCCCCACCGACGCGGAGCGCAAGGCCTTGGCCGAACTCAACACTGGTCAGGCCGGCTACGACACCGGCCAGCAGACCCTCAAGGACCTGACCGCCCGGTTGAAGGGGCTGTGGTGGATCACCAGCCCCTACGACCACAACAACCCGGCCCCACCCGATCGGACAGCCGTCTCCGCCATGAAGGCCCTGGCCGCGCGGATCGACACCTGCACCACCGCCCGCGACCTCGCTGCGGGGAGCATCCCCACCGGCACGAGCACGGAGCAGCTCGCCCGGGCCATCACCGACTGGGAGAAGAAGCACGGCATCGACACCCAGGTCCACCGCCTCCAGCCCGTCCCGCTGCCCCCGTTCCGCCGGCCCGCCAACCCGGTGGTGGCCCTGTCCAACCTGCAAGACAAGAACCGCTCCCGGGAAATCGACGGGTTCCTCGGCGGCAGACTGCCCGTACGCCCCACCGACGCCCTGCCCACCGGCATCCCCCTCGTCCTGTCCACCCATGCCCAGGACCAGCTCGACCGGGAGGACCTGAACCTGGTCACCCCGGACGTGCGCGGCACGTTGCCTCGCCTGCTGGCCGAGTTCGCCGCGCTCACCGCGACCGTCACCGCGGCCGTGCACGGACACCGCAGCACCGTGTCCGACGACGACCTTCGGAAGGCCGCATCCGGAGTGCCCTACATTCGGTGGTGGCACCAGCCCTGGCGGCCGGTCTTCCTCGAATGGACCGCCGACATCTACCCCGCCCCCGACACCGACTGGGCCTTCGACCCCGACACCGACGCCCTCTCCCGCTACACCCACAAGACCGGCGTCACCCGCACCCTCAGCACCGCGGACCTCGCCAAACTGCGTCGCACGGTCACCGGACACACGTTCATCCAATCGCTACTGGAGAACCACACCCTCTACCGCCTCCGGCACGCCGCCGACATCCGGCCCGACAACCCCGCCTACAAGACACTCATCGACAAGATCAAGAACCAGGCGTGGGATGTCCAGTCGTTCACCCTCGCCGGCGTCAACGAGACCCTCGCCGGCCGGCGCTGCGACACCGTCCTGCGCACCCGCAGCGCCAACGCCCCCCAGGACAAGGACGACCTCACCTACCAGCCCCATGCGGAGGGCTTCTACACCCCCGCCCCCGCCGTCCTCACCCGCCATGTCGACCACCTGCCCCTGGACGCCTCGTCCAAGGGCATCCTCGCCACCAAGGACCAGGACATCCTCGCCCGCGGCGACCAGACGTTCCCACCCGATCGTGCCGCCCAGATGCGCCTGACCTCCCTCACCATCACCGATGCCTTCGCCCGCACCCTGGAGATCCTCCAGCCCGGGACCGGCCACACCACCATGCGCTCCCCGTCGTTCGAGGTCACCGACGCCACCCTCAGCTACGAGACCAAGGAGGAGAAGGCCGCTTCCGACGTCCTCGACCTGCCCCCGCGCCTGCACCAGGGAGCCCGCCTGCGTTTCGACCTCCTCGACACCGCGACCGGCACCCCCCTGGACGAACTCGACACCCCCGTCGAGGGAAGCCCCGTCCACGGCTGGTTCCTGGCCACCCGCATCGGCCACCGCCACGCCCTGCTGTGCTACGACCCCGCCGGAACTCCTCTGTTCGACCTCCACTGCACCGACGACGGACCGGGCCGCTGCCGCTCCCTGCCCGGCTCCCCCTTTGCCTCACCCACCGACGAGGGCTTCGCCGACGACCACCCCGAACTCCACGCCTTCCTCACCCCGCTCCTCGCGAGTGGCCAGGACAACGGAGCCCTCGCGGCGCTCCTCCAGTGTGTCCAACGCGGCCTGGACACCATCACCCCGCCCAGCCCCCGCGCGGCCGGCAACCGCAACCTCGCCCTCGCCCTCGGCCGCCCCTGCGCGCTGATGACAGCACGCCTGCGCCTGGAACTCGACAGCCCCCCGCTGCCCGCCCCCGCCCGGCTCGGCGCCACCACACCCACCCCCCCGCCCGATACCCCGTGGCCCGTGCGCCTGGGCGACCCCCACCTGACCGGCGACGGCCTGCTCGGCTACTTCACCGGCACCGACCGCACCCGTCTGCACACCTTCCAGACCGCCGACGCCGCCGTCGACCCTGGCCACTACACCCGGCGTCCCACCGCGGCCGACATCACCCTCAAGGCCCAGGATCCCACCCAGCCCGCCACCGACACCCACGTCACCCTCCTGGCCTGCCCCCACAACAGCATCCAGGCCATCACCGACGTCCTGCCCGCGGCCCGCCTCACCCTCCCCGACGCGGTCACCGACCGGGCCCTCGCCGCCCTGCGCCTGGCCCTGCCCCTCGGCCCCGTCCTCGCCCCCACGCAGCAACCGGGCATCCTCACCATGCCCCAACCCTCCCTCAACCTCGCCCACAGCGCCCCGGCCTGGACCTGGCAGGAACCGGTCGGCCCCACGGCCTGGACCGTCTACGCCACGACTGAGCCCAAACCCACCGACCAGGCCCCCGGCCCCGTCCCCGAAGCCCACACCGGCTACCTCCAACTTGCCGCCGAACCCACCTGAAACCGCGCCGGCCCGTCCCCGCGGCACCGGACCACCGAAGAGGGTCCGAACACAGAGTGACACTCCCGTCATCGGCGGTGGCCATGCTCACGGATCCAGCCCTTCGCGCAGACCGCAGCCACGCCGATCTGCCGTCTGCGCGTTCCCCACACGCCGGCGTCGCTCGCGGGGAACGCGTGCGGCCCTCCCCGCCATCTGCGAGCGGACAAGCGGGCGCCATGGTCCCGTGGTCGGAGACTTCGCAGGGGTGGATGCTGTAGCGAGGGCGAGGTCAGCGCGATCCTTCCCCCGCCCCTGACTGGCGGAGAAACCCCCCGCGAGCGCGGGGCACTGCGGTGCGCGCCTACGGCCTGCTCAAGCAGTCGGCCCTGCACGCGCGGGCACGGTCACGGGCTGGGTGCTCGGCCGCTCGCCACAGGAACTGGCCGTTCGACGGGTACCTGTTGGCCCGGCGAAGCGATGCTGGGAGTTCTGCAAATCAGGTCGATTCGTCAGTGCCCCGTCGAGCTGGTTGGTCGTCCGCGGGCCGCCTGAGTCGACGTGAGTGAAGCCTGGACGCCGGTGCCCGTCGCGACCCCGGCCGGCGACAAGGTCGTCGGCCTGGAACTGGCGGGCTGTCCCCGAGCCGGTGACGGCGGTGGTGTTCGAATGGATCCCCGGGCGGGCGTCGCCGCCGTACTCGCGCCCCGGCGCGGCCGGGGACATCGGCGCGGTCACCGCCCGGCTGCACGAGCACGCCGCCGGGTTCCGGCCGCCGGAGGGCTTCGTCCGACCGGCCTGGGGACACCGCGAGGTCTTCACCGAGGGAGCCGCGCTCGACGGCGCGACGGCGCGGGGCCGCCTGACGGAGGCCGTCGGGGTTCGGCGCCCGGTCGAGGACGGTCCTGGCTGCGGCCGCGCGGTGCCGTTCCCCTGCTGTGGTGGTCACCGGTGTGGAGGACCGGTCCCGAGAGCGTTCACGTCGCGCCTCCGCCTGCCCAGTCGAGCTTCTCGGCGAGGGCCGACGCATAGGACCCGGTGTGGCCCAGGGGCGCGCCGGTCGCGCCGGGCGGGTAGCCGAAGGCCTCGACGAGTGTGTCCGCGTGCTGCGCGAGGGTGTCGCAGAGGGTGTTGAGGGTGTCGGCCGTCGAGCGGTGGAGTCCGGCGTCCGCCAGCCCCTCGCCGATGAGCCGGCCGGCGACGCGCTGCTGGAAGCGCAGGGCGTGGACCGCCGTCAGGGTGTGGAGCAGGGCCCGGGCCCGCGGATCGGTCACCGCCGCGGTCGCCGTGGCGGCGGCCTCCAGGGCGCGCCGGTCGGCGTGCGCCTGGGCGGCCTCGCGGGCGGTCTCCAGATGGGGGTTCCACCGGTCGAACGGGCCGTGTGAGCGGGGCGTCCGGGCGTCGACGGCCTCGGACAGCTCGGCCACCAGGCGGTACTCCAGGGACCGGGCCGGGAAGAGCCAGCTCCGGGGGTCCGCCGGTGACGCCCCGTCCGGTGCCTCCGGCGGCCGGCGGATGTCCGGGGCCTGCACCAGCGCGCGGGCAGTGTCGAGCAGGGTGAGCAGGTTGTTGCCGCCCGCGTCGTTGAAGACGTGGCCGAGCCCCTCGTAGGACTGGAAGCGGTTGACCGCCAGCGCCCCGGCCACCCCGCAGCGCAGGCGGCACTCGGCGGCGCTCTCCTCGGCCGCCCCCGCGGCGACGACCTCGGCCAGGGCGAGGGCCCGGTTGGCGGGTGCCCAGGGCGCCCAGGTCATGGGGGCCGTCGCGGTGGCGCCGGGAGCCCGGCGGCCGCGTATGCGGTCGCTCCAGTCGCGCGCCGCGCCGTTGGCGAGGCAGGTCGCCACGTAGGACGTGGCCAGCGCGCCGAACAGCGCGCGTCGTTGGGTGCGGTAGTTCAGCAGGGTGGACTCGGGTGCGATCCGGGCCATCGTGCGGCGCCGGGCGGAGTGGCCGAGGGCGAGGGCGGCCGAGGCGCGGCCGACCGCGGCCAGAGCGACCGCGGCCATGGCCCAGACGTTCTCGGGCCCGATCAGGGTGCGCAGCAGCCGGAGGTCGGGGTCGCCGAGCGGGTCGTGGAAGGCACCGTCCGGGTCGATGAGGGCGGTGTCCCGCAGCCAGGCGGTGTAGGGGAGGCGGACGCGGTCGAAGCCGGCCAGGGCGTAGTCGAAGGGCACCAGGGGGATCTCCGCCGGTGCGGACATGCGGACGCCGGGCCGCGGGCCGGCGTCGTCGCTGAGCACCAGGACGAAGGGGAAGACCCCGCGGTCCGCTCCGCCGACCACGACCCGGGCGCACACCACACCGAGCTTGGGACGGTCGCTGATGCCGGCATTGGTGAACTTCAGCGCGCCGTCGTCGGGGGTGTGCAGGACGAACTCGCGGGCGACGGAGTCGAAGACCGCCTCGGTGCGGACCGCGAGCTGGCTGTTGCCCGAGCCGATCTCGGTGATCATGAAGGCCCCGGCGAGGTCGCCGGACTCCAGCGCCCGCCGGTGGCCGAGGGCGGTGGGCTCGTCGTGCGCGAACTCGGCCAATGTGCCGACGCACAGCGCGTAGTGGATGACGGTGGCGATGCACAGGGAGGGGTCGACCACGGCGGTGAACTCCGCGAGTGCCAGCAGGGCGGCGGGGTCGGTGGCGTCGATGCCGCCGGCGGGCAGGCGCCGCACCAGCAGGGTCCGCAGCGCGTCCGCGAAGCGCACGGGGTGGGTCAGGTGCCAGGTCGCGACGGCACGGACGTCGTCCGCGGGGGTGAGGAAGCGGGAGCGGTGGGCGCTGTAGACGCGGCTGAGCGGAGAGGACCTGGCCCGTGTCGTGAACCGGGTCGGCGCGGAATGCGGCCTCGTCTTGCGCTACGACAGGACCTCGGTGAGCCACTGGCTCGCCGGCTCCCACCCCATGGAACCGGTGCCCGCCTTGCTCTGCGAGGTGCTCACCCGGCAACTGGGCCGCCCGGTGGCACCCGAACACGCCGGCCTCATCTGGCTCGCCGACGCGCCGTCCGGGAGCGGCGACCGCCCGGCCCCGGCCGACGTCCTGGCCTTCCTGGGCCACGCGGACCCCCACCGGCCCGCGCCCCCCTACACCCTGGCCGGCCCTCTCCTGTCGCATCCGGCGGCCGGGGACCCCGGGCCGCCGCACCTCGCGACCGGCCCCGTCCGCGGAAGGCTGGGGAAGGACCAGCTACTGACCGTCGAACACCTGTCGACGGCGTTCCGCAACGCGGAGGAATCCTCCGGCGGACAACTCGTCGGCACCGCGTTGACCTGCCTGCTCGGCACGGTGACGGCCGACTGGCTGCGCGTTCCGGCCGCGCCACGCGTACGCCGGGAGTTGCTGGTCTCGGTCGCCCGGCTCAGCTGGCTGGCCGGCTTCACCGAGTTCGACGCCCACTCCCACGGCCGCGCCCAGGTGTACTACCGCACGGCCTGGGAACTCGCCGACGAGGCCGCCGACCCGGCCATGCAGGCAACCGCGCTGCGCGCCCTGAGCGTCCAGGCCTTCTACCTCGGCCACCACGACCACGCGCGGGATCTGGCCGAGGCGGCCGGCCGCCATGCCCACGAACTGCCGGCCCGGGTGGCCGCCTACCTCATGGGCCAGCAGGCCGTGGCGGCCGCCGGCGCCGGCGAGCACCGCGTCGCCTCGGAACATCTCGCCCGGACCCGTCGCCTGCTCGACCGAGCGGAACCCCCGCTGCCCGGAAGCTCCTGCTACGACTGGGCCGCCTAATCGCATCAGGAGGCCGAGGTCCTCGCCGCCGCACGGGACCTGCCCGGTGCGGTGGCCGCGCTCACCGCCTCACTCAACTGCCGCCCTGCTGCCGAACGTCGGGCCCGGGCGGTGACCACCGTACGGATGGCCGGCCTGCTGCTCTCGCTCGGCCGGCTCGACCGCGCCTGTGCTGCCTGGCACGCGGTGCTCGACGACTACCCACTGCTGGGCTCGGGCCGCGTCGATGCCGTGGTACGACAACTGCGTGGCACGCTCGGACGGCACGCCGCGTCGCCGGCGGTGCGTTCCGTCCTGGCCAGGGCCGGCGCGGCGGAGGCCGCCGGGAGGGGCCGGCGCAGGGGAGTGCCACCGCCCCGTCGGACGTGAACGCCCTGCTCGGGTGCGGCGCTCACAAGTGGCGCCGGAAGACGTACTGCCAGGCTGTGACGGACGGTGTCCGGGCCGGTGGGGCCGCTGTACTGCGCGTGGAGGCACTGATGCCACGGGTGCGGTCGCCCCACGAACCTCCGAGCCGCTTCCAGGGCCCGGACTTCCTGGCCCCCTTCGCCTTCGCCGCCACCCTCGACCGCGAGGCCGCGCTCCGCCTGCTGCACACCGAACTCGACCACCGCCGGGTCCGGATCGCCCGCGACCGAGGCCGGGACCGACGGTGCGCTTCGAGGACCCGCTACCCGAGATCGACCAGGCACGGCGTGCGAAGCCGCCGATGACGGTGCCGCTACTCCGTCAACCCGTTGGCGCGGTGTTCGCCCGGTCGGGTTGACGGCGCCGGGTTCGCGGCCGGTGAGGGGACCGGCTGTGTGAGGATGGGCGCGGCCGCCCGGGCAGGTGCCCCGGAAGCGGCGTGCGGAAGGATACGGTGTGGACCTGACAGACCGCCGTACGATCAGGCACCCCCGGCCGCCAGGCCTGGACACCCTCCACTACACCGCGCGCAGCGGCCTCGACGCCATCCCCGATCCCCGGCACCGCGGCATGGTCGCCGAAGTCCTGGCCTCGGGCCTGGTCGACGGGATGATCGCCCTCACCGAAGGCTTCGACCCGCCCGTCGACCTCGCGCGGGCCCGTGCCGCCGCCGCCGCGCTCACCGCCGAGTTCGCGGCGTTCGGCGTCACGGTCCCCCCGGCCACCACCCGCCACATCACGCTGATGCGCGCCCTCATGGTGCCCGTCGCCGACGAGGCGGCGGCCCTCGCCCTCGACCGCGTCTGGGTGTTCACCACCAACACCGACGACGTGTGCTGCCACGACCGGGCGGAGGCGGAAGCCATCCTGCGGGCCGGCATGCTGCCCGGGCGAGCCGGGTCCTCGCCGAACACGCGGTACATCCGGTACATGTTCGACGAGATCGCGCGGTTCTGCGATCCGGTGTTCCTCGCGGTGTTCAAGACCTTCTTCTACAACGCGGTCAGCGGCGTCCTCATGGAGGCGGAGTTCACGCCGGAGGCCTCCGACGAGGTCGACAGCGACTTCGTCCGGGTCTTCAACGGCTTCTCCCAGTTCTGGTTCACCTCGCTCCAGTTCACCGATCCCTGCCTGGCGGCCCCGCACCACCGGGCCTTCTGGTCGGCGGCACTGAGTTCCTGCGTCGCGTTCCTGAACGACGTCAACGACGTCCTGTCCTTCTACAAGGAGGCGGTGCACGGCGAGGACTTCCTCGCCAGCCGGATCCACCGCCGCGCGGTGAGCGAGGGCATCCCGTACCTCACCGCCTACCGCCGCAGCCTCGACAGCGGCCTGGCCGCCCACCGCCGCGTCCTGGACCTCGCCACCGAGGAGCAACGCCCGCACCTCGACCGCTACATGACCGCCTTCGCCTTCTGGCACCTCCACTGCCGCCGCTACCGCTGGCAGGACATCTACCCGGGGCTGACCCCGATCGACGCCTGATCAGGCGTCGGGCCGCGCCGGCACCCGGGCGAGGACCGAGCGGGCCGCCGGTGAGGCGGTGTGCCGGGCGAGCGTGCCGCGCATCCGACGCACGGCGGCGTCGACGCGTCCGGAGCCCAGCAGCGGGTGGTCGTCGAGGACCGCGTGCCAGGCGGCGCAGGACCGTTCGAGGCCAGGGCGCCCGCGCACGCGCTGGTCCCGTTCGACCAGGCCCTGGCCGGCTCCGACCGTACACCGCGTGGCTGCGGGACAACGCCCGGATCGACCCGCACGGCAACTTCCACGACCCGATCGGCCACCCCGACCGCCGGCTGTTGCGCACGCTGGCCGGAGCCGAGCACGTCTGGGCCGTCGATGCGGAGTCCGCCCACACCCGGGACCCGTTCGACCGGTGGAACCCGTACCTGGACCCCGTCCGCTCCGCGAAGCCGCGCAGGCGCACGCCAGCCGGCTGATCGGCGAGGGACTGCTGGACGTAGAGCTCTACCGCTCGATCGACGACACCCTCAACACGCTCTGCGACACCCTCGCCGACCATGTCGACGACCTCGTCCGGGCCTTCGGCTACCCGACGGCCGCCACCAGGGCCCCGCTGGGCCACGACGGCCCCTACGCATCCGCCCTCGCCGAACGACTCACCTGGGCGCGCCACCACCCACGGTGACCTCCCGCGAGTCGGCCCGTGCAGCGCCGCGCCGCGAACGGTCGGTGCGGTCGCGGTCGCACGGAGTGAGGAGTAGCCTGACGCGCAGGACCGAATCCGCTTCCGAAGGGATGGCGTCCGGACATGAGCACCCAGTTCGACCCCCTCGGCGACATGTACGAAGAGATGTTCCGCCTGCCGTGGAGGACACACCTGGAATCGCCCAGCGTCTTCCGCGTGCTGGACGGGGCGGCGCACCGACGGGTTCTCGACCTCGGCTGCGGAACCGGCCTCTACAGCCGGGAGATGAAGCGCCGGGGAGCCGCACACGTCGTCGGATACGACATCTCCGAAGGCATGATCGCCGTCGCCAGGCGGCTGGAGGCGGCCGAGCCGCTGGGCATCGAGTACGTGACGACGCCACCGCTCTCCGAGGAAGGCCGCTTCGGGACCGTCCTGGGCGTCTACGTCCTGCCCTACGCGGAGGACCGCGCCGCCCTCGTCGACCTGTGCGCGGTCGCCGCCCGCGCGCTGCGCCGCGGGGGACGCTTCGTCACCCTGCCCGTCAACCCCGACTTCCACGGCGGGCGCGCGTACTACGAGCGGTACGGGCTGCGGCTCTACGACGCGGAGCCGAGGGCCGATGCCTCGCGTGTCACGCTGGAGCTGTGCTTCGGCCGGTACGACCAGCGGATCACCGCCCGCCACTGGACCGGGGCCACCCTGGAGGAAGCGCTGCGCGAAACCGGGTTCGGCGAGATCTCCTGGCCCGGCTTCGTCGTGTCCGAGGAAGGCCTCGCACGGTTCGGCGAGGAGTTCTGGCGTCCCTATCTGGACTGCCCTCACGCGGCGATCATCACCTGCCGGAAGCAGTAGGGGGAATCCCATGCCCGAACGGACCCTGCCCCGCACCGAAGCCGTTCACGTCGCCATCGCGCCCTCCCTCGCCGCGATCGAGCGGGGCCAGTGGAACGCGCTCGTGGGACCGGACAACTTCTACAACAGCCGCCCGTGGCTGCGCGGCCTGGAGATCGCCCACGGCGAAGGTCCGGTCGTGACGGCCTCCCTCGGCGGCAGGCTGCTGGGCGCACTGCCCACCTGGCCCGGCGAGCGCGACGCGCCCGGCCTGTTCCACCTGTCGGGGCTGGCCGCCGGTATCGAGGTCGACCGGCCGGCGGACTACCTCTGGCTGGGTGCCAGGCGCTCGGTCTTCAACGAACTCGTCTGCGTGCGGGGCCCCCTGCGCGGGGTGACGCTCCGCGCCCTCCTGCGGGGCGCACTCGGTCTGGCCGCCTCCTGTGGTGCGGCAGGCGTCGTCATGCCCTACCTTTCCGCGGACGACGCACGGGAGCTCGCCGACGCGCACCCCGGTGCCCGCGCCCTGCTCCACGACGCGGACGCCAACCTGGACGTCCCGCCCGGCGGCTTCGAGGAGCTGCTGGCCGCGGCGGGCCAGCACGACCGGACCCGCCGCCGGGCAGAGCTGCGGGCGTGCGCGCGCGGCGGCACCGCCGTCGAATGGTCGCCGCTCGGCGCGCGGGCCGCCCGGGAGGCCGCGTACCTGGTGACGCAGAACCGGGCGCGCTACGGCGGCACCGCCGATGTCGGGTGGATGGAGCGGTCGTTCGCCGCCCAGCGCGCCTCGGGAGTCCTGGACCAGGCGATCGGCTGCTTCGGCCTCCGGGACGGCCGACCGGTCGCCGTCACCGTCTGCTACCGCCACCACGACCGCCTCTACGCCCGGTACTACGGGTTCGACTACCGGAGGAGCCGGCCGGCCTGCGAGTACTTCGCCCTGACCTACTGCGCTCCCGTCGACTTCGCCGCCGCCCACGGTCTGCGCCGCTACCGGCTGGCCGTCTCCGCTCCGGAACTCAAGGTCCGCAGGGGCGCCGTCCTCGACCCCCTGGGCGCCGTCCTGCTCCCGCTCGACGCCCCCGTGGCCGGCCGGGAGGTCATCGACGCCCTCAACGCACGGACGGTCCGGCGGTGGCGCGATCGGTGCCGCACCCGGCAACACGCCCTCGGCGCCGCCTGGGACGGCTGGGAAGCCGGCCGATCCGCCACCACCGCCTAGACCGGAGGAACACCTCGTGCTCTACCTCGTCTACCACATCCGGCTCACCGACGCGGCGGCGAGCGACCCCGAGGCGTTCTGGTCCTGGGCACGGGACCGCGAGCAGTGGTTCTACGAGGGCCTCGACACCGTGCTCGCCACCCGATGGACGGTCCGCACGATCGGTGCGGACGTCCACACCATCGAGCACACCGTCACCTTCGCGGACGAGGCCGCCTGGGGCCGGTACCGCCGCCAGGTCTCCGAACGCGGCCGCGACCCGGCCTGGGAACGACGCCGCGTCGAACAAGGCCGCTGGTGGCAACTGATCGACGCGTCACTGCACGACGACCCGCCGGTGCCCCTCGGCTTCGACCGCCTCCCCGGCCTCGGCAGCGGCGGTACGGACCACTGAGCGCACTCCACGGATCAGGTGGACACCTCGCGGACTGCCCGCTCAGCGCGTGGGCGCGGTCATCGTCGCGACGGTGACGAACCCCCAGCCCCTGCCGACCGTGGCCGCCCAGGTCGCCGCCGCGCTCGGTCTGGGCGTCCCGGCCTTCGACATCAACGTCGCCTGCGCCAGTTTCCGCTACGCGCTGCACCTGGCCCACTCGTTGATCGAGGCGGGCACGGTGGCAACGGTCCTGGTGATCGGTGTCGACCGGATGCTGGACCTCGTCGACCCCGACGACCGGGTGACCGCACCGGTGTTCGCCGACGGCGCCGCGGCCGTCCTGGTGGGCAAAGGCCGGGCGGAGACGGGGATCGGACCCGTGGTCTGGGGTTCGCTGGGCGACAAGGCGGCGGCGCTGGAAGTCCGTCCCCCGGTGCTGAGCGCGGGCCCGGCGGAACCGCGGCCGGCGGTCCGGATGGACGGACTGGCCATTACCCGATGGGTGTACTCCACGATCCCCGGGGTCGTCGAGGAGATCCTGAGGACGAACGGCATCGACTGGGGCGACGTCTCCGCGTTCGTCCCGCACCAGGCGAACTGGCTGCTGATCCAGAGACTGGTGAAGCTGTTGGAGGCGCCCGGCCACGTGGTGGTCGCCGATGACGTGCGCGTCACCGGCAACACCAGTTCCGCGGCCGTCCCGCTGGCCCTCCACCGTCTGGTGGATTCCGGAGCGGTCCGTCCGGGAGGCTGGGCGGTACTGGTCGGCTTCGGCGCGGGGCTCGCGTACGCGGGGCAGGCCGTTCGCCTACCCGACCACCGGCCGTGGCACCTCGGCGAGGACGGCTCCTGAAGGGGGTGGCCCGACATGCGCCACAGCAGGATCGAGGCGCTCGGCCAGTGTCTGCCCGTCACCTCGGTCTCCACCGCCACGATGACCGCCGCGTAACCAAAGCCCTGACAGCGGTGACCCTCGACGAAGTTGCCGCGGAATGCCGGTTACGTTCCGGGGTGGCAGTACCAGGGCCTTGCCATCGCCTTCCACGCGGCCACCGGCGACGACCTCCTCATCGCCCTGGACACCGCGCAGGCCCTCGTCAACACGGCACGGAACAGCCCTGCCACTGAACCCCAACTGCGTCGGTCCGTCCGCCCCGGGCTCGACGACCCCCGGCTGTGGCAGGAGTTCATCGACACGCGCGAGCACCGGCTCACGACAGAACTGGTGACGAAGCTCGCAGGGGCATCCGGCGGAGCGGACAGCGCCTCCTTCGAAGTCTGGAACGAGGCCACCCCAGCCCTGAGGGACCTCGGCATCGCCCACGGGCTCAATCTGGCCGCCCACAGCGCCATGACGGACACCGACACCCATGATGACGCGCGAGCCCGATCGATCCTCGGCAAGCTGACTGCCGTCTACTCACTCGACCAGACCACGCGCCACGCCGCCTGGCTGATCAGCGAGGGCCTCCTGACCCCCGACGAATACCGACGCATCGCAACAACGACCGACCGGCTGTGCGACCAGCTCGCACCCCATGCGCTCCTCCTCGCCGAGGCATTCGGCTACCCGCCCGGCATCGTCAGGGCCCCCATGACGCAAGCCGACTACCCGTCGGCCCTCGCGCACTCGCTCACCTGGCCCGACGCATGAGCAGGACACACCCCGCGCCGACGAAGGAAGACCACCGTGTCGACACCGACAGAGAGCCGCAACCTCGCACTGACGGACCTGTGGATCGAGCTCTACAACACCGACGTCCACCGCCTCATCAACGAACTGTACGAGGACGGCGCGACGCTGCTCCTGCCGGGCTTCCTGGAGACCACCGACAAGGCCGAACTCCATCGAGCGGAGTCCTACATCCTCACCAAGGCCCCCGACCGTCGCGCCCGAATCCTCCGCTCGATCGCGAAAGACGACACCGTCACGGTCGAATGCGTGCTGTCCGGATCGGACCCGGAAGACGGCCGACCGTGGGAGACCTACTGGTGCGCTGTTCTCAGGTTCCGCGACGGAAGAGTCATCTCCGACCACTCCTACGTCGACACGGTCAAGTGGCCCGGCCTTTCGGAGATCCTGCGACAGCGGGAGGCCGAGAGCCCTCGCCCGGTCACCCCTTGACCGCGGGGGAGGGCGGGGCTTGTCCGGGGTCGGTGCCGATCCGCTGGTCCTGCCTGCGGCGGCGTCGCGATCAAGGGTTGGCACGGCCGGGCCGCCGTTCTCGGGCAGCCCGGCCGTTCGGCCGGGGTCAGCTCTCCAGGTCGTAGACCACGCTCACGGGCGCGTGGTCGCTCCAGCGTTCGGCGTGGGTCTCGGCGCGCTCGACGCGGGCGTCGGTGGCGCGGGCGGCGAGGGTGGGGGTGGCGACCTGGAGGTCGATGCGCCAGCCGGTGTCGTTGTCGAAGGCGCGGCCGCGGTAGGACCACCAGGAGTAGGGGCCGGTGCGGTCGGGGTGGAGGTGGCGGACGACGTCGGTGTAGCCGGCCTCGTCGTAGACGCGGGAGAGCCAGGCGCGTTCCTCGGGGAGGAAGCCGGCGGACTTCTGGTTGGCCTTCCAGTTCTTGAGGTCCTCGGGGCGGTGGGCGATGTTCCAGTCGCCGCAGACCACGACCTCGCGGCCGTCGGCGGCGGCGCGGGTGCGGAGTTTGTGGAGGTGGACGAGGAACTCCGCCATGAAGCGTTCCTTTTCGTCCTGGCGCTCGGTGCCGACCTCGCCGGAGGGGAGGTAGAGGCTGGCGACGGTCAGGCCCGGCAGGTCGATTTCGACGTACCTGCCCGAATTGTCGAATTCGGCCGACTCGAAGCCGATGACCGTGCGGCTCGGCTCCGCCCGGGAGAGGATCGCCACGCCGGCCCGGCCCTTGGTGGCGGACGGGGCCCACACTGTGTGCCAGCCGTCCAGGTCGCGCAGTTCGACCGGTAGCTGCTCGGGCTCGGAGCGCACCTCCTGGAGGCAGACCACGTCCGCCTCGGTGGCGGCCAGCCACTCGATGAAGCCCTTCTTGGCCGCCGCCCGGATTCCGTTCACGTTCACACTCGTCACCACGATCACTCGGGCAGCCTACCCACTGCCGCGCGCGGGCCGTGCCGCGACGCGTCCGGTTGCGGAGCTGACGTGAACGCACCATGAATCTGTGCGTGAGTCCCGTCGCGCCACGCCATTGGTCTTGACCATCTCCCGATCGAGCCCCTAGGGTCACTTACTGCAAGGACCTTTAATAAAGAAGGACGGAAAAAGCCCGCTCTCCCACCTGCCGCAACAGCGGACAGCGGGCCGGGATCCGCCCTCTTTCAGCAGGGCGGACGACACCAGGGTGGAGGACACGGTGGGAACGACAGGACAGCTCACGGCGGTACCGGAACCGAAGTACTGGCACCTGCGCACGGTGCTGCTCCGCGCCATCGACACGGAGTTCGCCATCGGCCAGATCCTGCCGAACGAGCGCGAGCTCGCCGCCCGCTTCGGTGTCGCCAGGGCCACCCTGCGGCAGGCGCTCGACCAGCTGGAGCTGGAGGGCCGCCTGGTCCGCCGGCGCGGGATCGGCACCCTGATCGCCGCCCCCCGGGTCGGCGTCCCGGTGAACCGGCAGGAGGAGGGCTGGCCCGGCGCCGCCCGCAGCCAGGCCTGGCGCACCGTCGACTGCGCCACCGCCCCGGCCGCCCGGCGACTGGCCGAGGCGCTCGGTGTCGCCGAGGACGCCCCCGTGCACACCGTGCGCCGGGTGCGCCTCGTGCAGGGGCGGGTCATGGCCACCGAGTCGCTGCACGTGCCGGCCGCCGCGCTGCCGCACCTGCCCGGCTTCCGCGCCGAGAGCGACCGCGCCCGTTCGGTGCTGCGCCAGCTGGAGCGCCTGGAGGTCGACGGCGAGTCCCGCTCCGTCGAGCTGGGCGTCGCCGAGGCGGAGCAGGCTGCACTGCTGGAGCGCCCGCCCGGTTCGCCGGTCCTGGTGATGACCACCCAGTACGTCGCGGCCGGCCGGCTGGTCGCGCTCGCCGTCTCCACCTACCGCGCGGACACCTGCAAGCTGACCTTCGGGTCGACCGGCCTCGTCGAGGTCACCCCGGTCGGCGCCACCCCCGTGGGTGCCGCCGCCTCCTGAACCACTCCCGAAAACCCTCAGGCCCAGGCCCGAGCGCCCCGCCAGGCGCCCGGGCCTGGGCCGTCTCCGTCCGGCCCTGTTCACCCCGGGAGCCTGAGGCTCCGCCTGCCGGTCACGGTTGCCTGAACGAGGGGCAACCGTTCGGGATCGTGCCCGGGCGGGCGGCGCAAGGGTCGGTAGGCTACGGACGATACCGGCGATAGCTGCGCGACTGTTTGCGCGGGTCACCTCGTGCGGCCCCTGGCCCGGGTCCGCCGACGCCGACGGGAGGGGAGCGGCATGGCGATGGAGTACTACGACGGCCGACCGGTCAGGGTCATCGAGTCGGAGGGCTCGAACCCCGATACCTGGATCGTCGAGTTCCGCGATGCGCGGCTCGACGAGGCGGGCTCCGTACTCGCGGTCATCAGGCCCGAGGAGGGCACCTGGGCGGATGCGGTGGTCAGTGTCCCCCCGGAGGTGGACGTCCTGCCGGTGGCGTTCGTCCGTTGGGCGTTCGAGGTGGCGCAGCGCAGGCTGGGCGGCTGAGGGGCCGATGGGAGGAGAGGCCGCCTCCGCGATCGTGTCCCTGTGGGCGGCCGGCGAGATGCCGGTCGAGTGCGGGCTGTTCCGGGCGGACGGCACCGGGCGGGAGGCGGATTGCGACGACGCGGAGCTGACCGACTTCGCCCTGGGGGAGCCGATCGACCTGGGCGCCCTGTTGGCGAAGGACCCGGAGTGGACCGCCTGCGCCTACGTCTTCGCGGAGGCCGCCCTCCCGGACGGGTCCGGGCGCCTGGTGAGTGGGGGCGGTTCGCACGGCTCGGACGGCTTCTTCGCGCGGCTCGACTTCGACGGCAGTCTCGTGTGGTTGGTTCACCTGCTCTGCAACGAGCTCGTTGCGATCGCCGTCGAATGGCCGCTGGCCACCTTCACCAACAATTGCGACAACACCCTGACGATCGACGTCACCGGCCCGGACTTCGGACCGGTCTGACGATCGGACCGGTCTGACGATCGAGCCGGTGAGGTCGATCGACGGCGTCGCGTTCCACCGGGGCCTCGTGGACGGCGGCCTCCGGCGGACCGCATGCTGCCGGAGGCCGTCACGGGCGGGTGGCCGGGGCGGGGCGAGCGAGCTGCTCAGGCGCGGGCCGAAGCCGGTTCCGCCGTCGGGGGGTTGACGGCGAAGAGCTGCTCCTCGACCTGGTCGAGGGCGACCCGGAGCGCGCCCATGGCGACGACCTCCGAGCCGAGGGCGGCCAGGGCCACCTCGGGGGCGCGGAGGGTGAACTGGGCGAGGCGTTCGCGGAGGGGGTCGAGGACGCCGTCGAGGCCGGCGGCCCAGCCGCCGATCACGACCAGTTGCGGGTCGATGGCCAGGACGAGGGCGGCGACGCTCTGCACCAGGCGGGTCAGGAAGCGGTCGGTCGCGACCTTCGCCACCGCGTCGCCCTCGCGGGCCAGCTTCAGCACCCGTGCCACCGCCGCCTCGTCCAGCGGGTTGAGCGGCTTGCCGGTGGTGGAGAGCAGCCGTTCCGGCGTCACCTCCTGGCCCAGCAGGTGCAGCGCGCCGATCTCGCCCGCCGCGCCGCCGAAGCCGCGGTGCAGGCGGCCGTTGATGAGTGATCCGGCGCCCGGGCTGAGGCCGGCCATGACGAACACGACGTCGTCGGCGCCGACCGCCGCGCCCTGCCAGTGCTCGGCGATCGCGGCGAGGTTGGCGTCGTTCTCGATCATCACCGGGCAGCGGAACGAGCGCCGCAGCCGCGCGCCGAGGTCCAGCCCCGTCCACCCGGGCATCGCGGTGCCCAACTGCACGGTGCCGTCCCGGTCGACGATGCCCGGCGTGCCGACGCCCACCGCCCACAGGTTGTCCCGGGAGACGCCCGCCTTGCGCAGTACCTCCGCGACCACCGACCGTACGGTGCTGAGCCGTTCCTCCGCGTCCAGGGTCTCCTCGACCGGCCGGAAGTGGGTGCCCACCACCTCGCCGGCGAGGTCGGCGAGGATGATCCGGATGTCGTGCACCCCGATCTCGATGCCGAGGATGTGCCCGGCCTCCGCCCGGAACCGGAACCACCGGGCCGGCCGGCCGCGCCGCCCCGAACCGGGCTGACCGCCCGCCTGCGGCTGCTCGACCTCGGCGACCAGGCCGGTCTCCACCAGTCCCTCGATCACGCCCTCGACCGTCGGCCGGGACAGTCCGGTGTCCCCGACCAGCCGGGTCAGGGTCACCGCATGGCCCTCGCGCAGCGCCCGGAGGGTCACCGCCGCGTTGATCCGCCGCAGGAGTGAGGAGTCGCCACCGGTGAGTCTGTCCGCCAAGACGCTGCCCTTCGCCGTTCCGCGCGACTGCCCTTGCGCGCGTGCCGTGTACACGGGTGCCCTCGGACGGCGCCACCGGCCGGTCGTGCCGGGGTCCGCCCCCGGGCGCACCCGCGGGTTTCCGCCGCCCGGTGGCACGGCACGGCGGTGCTGCGCCGCCTGCGCCGGTCCGGTTGGCCTGAGCCGGATGCTACCGGGGCTCCGGCCCGCCCGGCGAGCATCTTCCCAGCTCATCCAGGCTTCGGTATCGAAATGGTACGGATCGGGTGGCAGTGCGTGACCCTACCCTTTCCGCCCCTGCCACTGCCGGGGGTCGGCGACCGTCAGCGCAGGCCGCCGGTCGCGCCGAGGTTCTGCCCCGACACCCACCGGCCGTCCGGGCCGACCAGGAACGCGATGACGTCCGCGACGTCCGCCGGCTGCCCGAGCCGTCGCAGCGGCGTCAGCCCGGCCACCGTCTCCAGCGCCTGCGGGGGATTGGTGGACCGCAGCAGCTCGGTCTCCACCGGCCCGGGGGAGACGGTGTTGCAGGTGATCCCGCGCGGCCCGAGTTCCAGCGCCGCGGCCTCCGTCAACTGCTCCAGCGCGCCCTTGCTGGCCAGGTACGGGGCGATGCCGGGCACCGGGCGGCGGGTGTTGAGGCTGGAGACGTTCACGATCCGCCCGCCGTCGCGCATCCGCCGCGCCGCGTACCGCAGCGTCAGGAACACCGCGCGGGTGTTGACGGCGAGCACGGCGTCGAACTCCGCGGCCTCGGTCTCGGCGAGCGGCGCCCGGGTGAAGGAGGCCGCCGCGTTGTTGACGAGGATGTCCAGCCCGCCGAGGTCCTCCTCGGCCGCCGCCATCAGCCGCTCCGCGCCGTCCGCTTCACCGAGGTCGGCCCGCACCGCGTGCGCCCGCCCGGCGCCGCGCGCGGCCACGGCGCGCACCACCTCCTCCGCCGCCGCGCCGTCGTGCGCGTACCCGAACACCACGTCCGCGCCGTCCGCCGCCAGTCGCTCCACCACGGCCCGCCCGATCCCGCGCGAGCCACCCGTGACGACCGCCGCCCGACCCGCCAGCACCCCGTCCGCGGTCACCTTCTCCGCCATCCAGAACACCCCGTTCCCCGCCGGCCGCACACCGGCTCCAGGGAGAACCTACCGCCCACCGCCCGCCCCGGTGGCCGGTTCGAACAGCAGACCATCCGTCATTTCGCTTGAGACAAGGAGGATTTAATGTGACGGAGCCTCGGCGGGTGGCGCGTGTACGGGGTGGCTGCTCAGGGGCCCTATGCTGCTGCGCATGCTGAGCGAGACACGCCCGGTTGGTTCGGGGGCGGCCATTTTGTCGGATCGGGAGTTCGTACGGGCGCAGACCCGGGTGGGGCCGGTGCCGTTCGTGCCTGAGGTGCGGCTGCACATGGCGGAGGACGCCATCGCGCTGTGGGAGACGACCGAGTCGGCGCGCGGTGAGCGCGGGCTGCCGCCGCCGTTCTGGGCGTTCGCCTGGGCGGGGGGCGTCGGGGTGGCCAGGTATGTGCTGGACCACCCCGGGCTGGTCGCCGGGCGGACGGTGCTGGACCTCGCGGCGGGTTCCGGGCTGGTGGGCATCGCGGCGGCGCTGCGCGGTGCCCGGTCGGTGCGGGCGGCCGAGATCGACGCGTACGCCGTCGCCGCCATCGAGGCCAACGCGGACGTCAACGGTGTGGAGGTCGCGGCCGCCGTCGAGGACCTGCTGGACGGGGACGGCGCGCCGGCGGAGGTGGTGCTCGCCGGGGACGTCTTCTACGAGCGGACGATGGCCGCGCGGTTCCTGCCGTTCCTGCAACGCGCCCGGGCGCGGGGGGCGACGGTCATCGTCGGCGACCCCGGCCGGGCCTACCTGCCGCGCGAGCGGTTCGCTTCGCTGGCGTCGTACGAGGTGCCGGTGGTCGCGGACCTGGAGGACGCGGCGTCGAAGACGACGACGGTGTGGGAGCTGGCGGGCGGCCCGTCCGGCTCCTGAAATTCCCGGCGGGCCGGTGGGTGGCCTTGGTAGACAGTTCGCCGTGATCGACTTCACCCTGCGTACCGCCGTCCCCGAAGAGGTTCCGGCCGTGCTCACCCTCTGGGCCCGCGCCGCCAAGGGCACCAGCATCACGGACGACGCGGCGGGCGTGGCGGCGTTGCTCGCCCGCGATCCGCACTGCCTGCTGGTCGCCGTCCGGGCGGACGACCCGGCCGTGCTGCTCGGCACGGTCATCGCGGGCTGGGACGGTTGGCGCTGTCACCTGTACCGGCTCGCCGTCGACCCGGAGCACCGGCGGCGCGGCATCGGCGCCGCCCTGCTGGCGGCCGCGGAGGAACGGTTCGCCGCGCTCGGCGGCCGGCGGGCGGACGCGATGGTGCTGGACGGGAACGCGCTCGGCCACCGGACCTGGCGGGCCGCCGGGTACGGCCCGCAGCCGCAGTGGACGCGGTGGGTGAAACCGCTGCCGGGCGCCTGACGGAATTGGGCGGTACTGGACGGTACTGGGCCGTGCGGGTGGCGGCACGGCGGCGTCGGTGCGGTGGCGGCGGGTGCGCGCGGGAGGCTGGTGCTCCGTAGCCGGGAGGCGGGAGTGCGCGGGTGAGGGTTCGTGGCGGTGCGGCGGAGGGCGGGGGTGCCGACTCCGGGGTCCTCGGCACCGCGCTCGGCGTGGTCCTGGCGTTCTCGCTCGCGGAGGGCTCGTGGGAGTGGTTCTCCGCCTATCTCGGGCTGACGCTGCTCACGGTCGTCCTGGCCTTCGGGCGGGCTCCGGCGCGGGGGTCCGCGGGCTACGGCTGGAACCTGGCGGCGTACTCGCTGGTGGTGGGCCTGTGCGTGGCGCTCGCGCTGGCGCCGGCGCTGCAGCGGTGGGACTGGCTGTTCCCGATGCCGGGCACCAGGGAGGGGTGCGTGCAGGCGGGCCGGTACGAGAGCCTGCACGCCCAGGCCGCGCTGGGCGGCCTGGCCGGGCAGGACGCGGCGGCGGTGGCGTACGCGCAGGAACAGCAGAGCCGGGTGGCGGTGGACGACTGCCTGTCGGCGACGACCACGCGGTGGCTGCCGGTGTACGCGCTCGGCACGGCGCTGGTGGTGAGCGGGGGCGCGTGGGTGCGGGGGAGGGCGCGGCGGACGGAGTGAGCAACCGGTCCGCCGCCGGATGGGCGCGAACGGCTGGCGGGGGCTTCGGCGGCGTGGTGCGCTGGAGCCCCCACTGGCCATCCGCATGCGAACCAACCGCATTCGCCCGTCCTGGAAGTGAGTCACCGCACCATGACCGTTTCGCCCGGCCCGACCGAGCTCACCGAACTCCTCACCCGGATCCCCGACTTCGAGCAGGCCCTCGCCCTCCATCGTGACCTGGAACCGGACACGGCCATCAACCTGTCCGTCGCGGAGAACGTCCTCGTCTACCAGGACTCGATGCAGAAGATGGTGTTCGACCACATCGACCTGCTGCCGGAGAAGTACATCCACTACGCCACGCCCTACGGCGCACCGGCGCTGCGCCAGGAGGTCGCGGCGCTGCTGTCCAAGGCCTTCGGGGTCGAGGTTCCGTGGGGCGACGTGTTCGGCGCGGGCGGCGTCGGGTCGGCGCTGGAGTGCCTCGCGTTCGCGCTCCAGGACCCGCCGAGAGCGGGGGAGACCGGCCCGCCGCCGCTGAAGGAGGGCGACGCGGTGCTGCTGCCGGCGCCGTACTGGCAGGGGTTCAACTGGTCGTTCGAGCAGCGGCCCAAGCTGACCTGCGTCCCGGTGCCGCTGCCCACCGAGGGCCCGGACCGCTTCCGGCTCACGCTGGACGCGATCAGGGAGGAGTACTACCGGTACTACCGCGTGCACGCCGAGAACCCCAGGCTGCTCGTGCTGACCAACCCGCAGAACCCGCTGGGCGTCAACTACGGGAAGCCACTGCTGGACGAGATCTACGCCTGGGTGCTGGACGAGACCGACATGCACATCATCTCGGATGAGATCTACTGCCACTCGCAGGTCGACGGTGTGCGGGTGCCGTTCACGAGCGCGTTCGCGCTGGACGCGTACCGGAAGGCGCCGGAGCGGATCCACGTGGTGTGGGGGTTCGCGAAGGACTTCGGGCTCTCGGGGTTCCGGACGGGCTTCGTGGTGTCGAGGTACGGGCCGGTGCAGCGGGCGATGACCGGAACGGCGGACATCGAGGAGAAGCGGCACTCGATGTCGTGGTTCACCCCCGTCGACTCGCTGAAGCACTACGTGCTGGGCGAGTTGCTGGAGAGCACGGTGAACGGGGCCGGCGCGGAGCTGTACACGACGTACGCGATGCGGCGCTACAAGGAGCTGCTGACCGAGAGCTTCGAGAAGGTGCGGGCCAGGCTGGTCGAGAAGGGGATCGACTTCGTCCACACGGAGGGCGACAACCCGGCCCAGTTCTTCTGGCTCGACCTGACGGCCTACCTGGGCAAGCGCGCGGGGAAGGCACCCTGCGAGCCCCAGAAGTTCACCCCGCCCCACGACATGGACCCCGACGAGCAGTGGCTCTTCGAGTACCTGCGCTGCGAACCGACGGAGGTCACCCTCCTCCCAGGTCAGACCATGCACTGCCCCGCCCCCGGTTTCTTCCGCCTGTGCTTCACGGCCTACCAGCCGGACGTGGTCTGTACGGCGATCGACCGCGTGGCGAAGGCGCTGGCCCTGCTGAAGTAGGGGGCAACCGGTTATGGCGTAGGAAGTCGGCCGGGCCGACTTCCTACGCCATAACCGGTTGACGCGTGGTGGACGATGAGGGCGTGATCGACAAGGAGCGTGCCGTCGGACTCGTCGAGTCCTACCTGGCCGGGGACCTCTCCGAGGGGACGCGGCCCGAGCGGGCCGTGTACGCGGTGGAGGAGTACGAGGTCGGGTGGCTCGTGTTCTGGGGGCCGGTCCGGTCCGCACGGGACAGGATCGTCGGGGGGAACAGCCACGTCCTCGTGGACCGGGAGGACGGGAGCCTGCACTACGTCGCCGAGGCGTGGTGGCAGGAGGAGGGGTGGGAGGACCACTACCTGCTCCAGACCAAGGGCGTCCGGCGCCCCGACCCGCTGGCCGCCGAGGTGCGCGGGCTGCTGCGGTCGGACGGGGCGGTGGCCGCGATGCGGCACCTGCGGCGGCGCGCGCCGAGGCTGGGCCTGGTGGAGGCCAGGGCCTACCTCGCGGCCGTGCGGGACGGCGCCGAACCGCCGGAGGAGCTGGCGGGTCTCACCCGCAAGGAGCGGACCACGCCGTACTGGCCCGTCGACACCCTGGCCGGGCCCGTCGACGAGCGCCCACCGCCGGGGTAGTGGGTTCCGTGCTGGGCGTCAGCGCACCACCCGCAGCAGCAGGCCCTCGTCGAGGGGGCTGACCTGGACCTGGGTGAGGTCCTTCACCGCTGCCGCTAGGGTGCCGTCGGGCAGGCCGGAGAGGCCGTCGCCCAGGCCGATGCAGTGCATGCCGGCGGCGAGGGCCGCTTGCACGCCCGCCTTGGCGTCCTCGATGACCAGGCAGCAGCCGGGGGCGGTGCCCAGGGCGGCCGCGCCCTTGAGGTAGCCCTCGGGGTCGGGCTTGCCGCGGTCGAAGTCCTCGGCGGCGAGGAGGACGCCCGGTTCGGGGAGGCCGGCGGCGGCCAGGCGGCCGCGGGCGACGCGGCGGGTGCCTGAGGTGACGACGCCCCAGCGGTCGGCCGGCAGGGCGGCGAGCAGGGCGGGTGCGCCGGGGATGGGCCGGATGCCGTCGAAGTCGCGTTCCTCGCGCTCGGCGATGACCCGGGCCTCGTGGGCGGCGTTCAGGTGCGGGGCGATCAGCGCGATCAGGTCGATGTCGCGCAGGCCGTGCGACCTGGCCACCGCGTCGTCGCCGTCGAGGCCCTGCTCCGCCGCCCAGTCGCGCAGGATGCGTTCGACGATCGGGAGCGAGTCGACGAGAACGCCGTCGAGGTCGAACAGGATGCGCTCGCAGAAGATCTGGCTCATGGGCTGTCGGTCGTCCTTTCGGGGGCAGTGGTGTCGAGGCGCCAGACCTCGTGCGGAACGCCGTCCGCCACCCGGCGGAGCGGCAGCGGCAGGTGGTCGCGCCCGAAGAGGATCGTCGAGGCGATCGTCCTGCCGAGCGCGCCCGCGTCGTGCCGCCCGAGCCGGGCCGACTCCTCCTCCGGGAGGTCGGGGTGGGACACCGCGACGACCCGGAAGTCCGGCCTCACCAGGCGCGTGAGGTACCTGATCCGGGCCGCGTGGTGGTCGGACGTCACCAGCAGCACCTCGTCGATCCCATGATGCCGTGCCAGCTCGTCCGCGAACAGGACGTCGTCGTAGCTGTGTCGGGTCTCCAGGCAGGCGAGGACGGGGGGCGGCCCGCCGGGCCGCCCGGCGAGCCAGGCGGCGCAGTGCCGCCAGTGCGGTTGGTCCGTGGTGTTGAACTGGGCGCCGAAGCCCCCGGTCAGCACCAGGTGCGTGCCGGGGGTGTCCAGCAGTTCCACGGCGCGGCGGGTGCGGGCCCGGGCGATGGTGCTCAGCGTGCCGTGGGCGTCGTTCGGCGCGGCGAGCACGACCACCGCCCGTCGGCCGGCCCGTCCGGCCCCCTTGGCGGAGGCCGGCGGACGGGCGTCCAGAGCCCGTACGTACGCCTGGAACAGCGGGCCGTCCGCGCAGTTCCGGAGCGCCGCCAGCTCGGCCCAGTCGGCCGAGAACCCGACCGCGCCGGACATGGTGAGCGAGGTGCCGGTGACCGTGCCGCCGTTCGCGCGGAACCGCGCCGGCAGCTCGGCGGGCAGCCGGAGCCGCAGCCGGGTCGACGGGGAGTCGCCCCACCAGCAACCCAGCAGGTCGTCGGCGCCGAAGACCAACCCGAAGGACGCGCCCGTCCGGGGCTCGCCGCCGGTCCCGGTCACCTGGAGCGCGAGGCGCGCCCGGCGGTCGTCCGGCGGACGGCGCGGCAGCGCCCGGTCCACGGCTTCGAACAACTGGTCCACGGAGCCCCCCAGGCCTCAGGAGTCGGCGAACCGACGGTAGGACAGGACCGTCTGCTCCAGATCCGACGCGCGGAACTCCGGGTGCCAGCCCAGCCGGTCCCAGCCCTCGCCCTTCGCGACCAGGTCGGCGTTGCGGGTCTCGCCCTTGCGCATCGGCAGGTACTCGATGCCCGCCCTGGACCCGGTCACCTCCAGGACCATCCGGGCGACCTCGTTCACCGTGAAGGCGACGCCGGTGCCGCCGTCGAAGACCTCGCGGTCACCGAAGCCGAGCGCCTCGGCGAGCATCCGGCCGAGATCGGCGGAGTGCACCAGGTCGACGGTCTGCTCGCCGTCGCCCCAGACCGGGATCGGCCGGCCGCTCCACGCCCGGACGGCGAAGGTGGGCACGATCTTCTGCACCCCGTAGTGCTTCTGGCCCGCACCGAAGGCGTTGAAGGCCCTGACGTGGCTGACCGGAACGCCGAAGTTCGCGTGCCAGGCGTAGGAGAGGTTCTGTGCGCACTGCTTGGTGCTCTGGTACACGTTCTGCCACACCTGCGGCATGGTGATGCCGACGAACCGCGCGCCGTTCTCGCGGCACACCTCCAGTACGCGGTAGGTGCCCTTGATGTTGATGTCGATGGCGTCCTCGACCGAGGAGAAGAGTTCCTCGGTGCCGAGGACGCCGGCGAGATGGATCACGCCGTCGACACCGGCGAGGGCGGGCCTGAGCTTGGCGTCCAGCAGATCGACACCGGACCGGCGGTCGATGGAAACGGCCTCGTGGCCCTGGTCCCGCAGGTACTCCATCGCGTAGCGACCGATGAACCCGTCTCCCCCGGTCACTGCACAGCGCATGTCATTCCTCCGTTGCGGTATGCGGAAAGAGATGCGTACATTTCGCAGTATCTTTTATGGCAGATCACGGGCGAATCGGAAAGAGCGGGAAAGATGCCGTGATGTACATCACGTGATCGTATGTACCCATTGGAATTCCCTCGGGAACCATCGGGCCCGGGAGGCTCCTTCCGCACCACTCGCCCAGGATTCTTCAGGAGGCGCAGTGCCGGCAACTCCCAGGAAAAAGGCCGAGGGATACCGCTCGGCGCTCTTCCTCTTATTTCTCGTCGGCGTTTCCCAGGCCGGCACCGGCCCGTTGCTGCCCCTGTTCGAAAAGCGCTACCCGACCGGCGCGGCGGGCGTTCCCTATCTGATCACCGCATTCTTCGCCGGAAGTCTGGCCGCGATGGTGATCGCCTCGGCGGCCCGCTCCGTCGGCCGCCGGGTGCTGCCCGCCGCCACGCTCGTCTTCGCGGTGGGCTGCGCCGGGATCCACTTCTCCGGGAACATCTCCGCCGGCCTCGTCGGCTGCGCGCTCGCCGGGTTCGGGGCGGGCAACGTCGTGCTCACCGTGAACGACGTGTTCGCCCGTCAGGAGAACGGCGTGGGAATGGTGAACCTCCTCAACGGGGTCTTCGCGCTCGGAACCGTGGCCGGCCCTCTGCTGGCCGGGGCCTCCCTGAAGTGGGGCCGGCCGTACGGCTTCCTGGTGGCGGCCGTCGGGGCCGTGCTCTGCCTGCGGGTGGCCCGGGTCGCGGGGTGGCGCACCCATGAGGAGACGGCGGACGCGCGGGCGTCGCGGGCGACCCTCGGCGGGAGGCCGCTGGCCGTCTTCCTGCTGCTCTACCTCGCCTACGGCGGGCTGGAGACGGGGATCGGCGCCTGGGCCGCCAGGGACATCCAGAGCCAGGGCCACAGCCCGGCCGCCGCGGCGGGCATCGTCGCCGTCTTCTGGGGCGCCACGGCGGTGTCGAAGTTCGGCGCGGTGGCCCTCGCCCGCAGGGTCTCGACGGCCGGCCTGGTGATCGCCGGGCTCGCCGGGACCAGCGTCTCGCTGGTCCTCGCGTCTCTGCCGCACGGGGCGGTCGCCGGATTCCTGCTCGCCGGGCTGGCGTTGGGGCCGGTCTTCCCCACCGGTCTGGCCTGGATCGCGCAGCGCGGCGGCGGCCGGCGGTCGGTGGGGCTCGTCATCTCGGCCTCGATGACCGGCAGCATCCTCTTCCCGGCCGCGATCGGCTGGTTCGTCGGGTACGACGTGCGGGTCATCCCCTGGGGGCTGGCCGCCATCGGGGCCCTGGGGGTCCTGGCGGCCGTCGGGGCGCGGCGTACGGCGGTCGGTGCCGTCGTGGGAGGGAAGCCGCTGGCGGGCGTCCGCTGATCCGCCGTCACGGCCGGCCGGCCGACCGGCCGTCAGGACGGCTCCGACCACGGAGGCGCCTGCCCGGTCCCTTCGTCACCGCCGAGTTCCTGGGCGGCCAGGACCTCGTCGCCGTGCTCGAACGCCCAGGCGCCGACGGCGTCGATCGGCGCGAGGAAGGTGCGGCCCAGCGCGGTGAGCCGGTACTCGACGCCGGGCGGGGCGCCGGGCAGCGGGCGACGGTCGACCAGGCCGTTGAACTGGAGGCGGCGCAGCGTCTCGGTGAGGACCTTGGAGCTGATGCCGCCGATCCGCTCCCGCAGTTCGACCGGGCGCTGCGGGCCGTCGCGCAGGGACCAGAGCACCACGGCGTTCCAGGTGTTGGAGAGCAGGTCGAAGGCGAGCCGGGCCCGGCAGTCGGCGAGGAAGGCGTGGGAGGAGGACACGTACCGAATGGTGCCCTACGGGTTCCCTAGCGTCGGTGGGGACGGTTGCGGACGACGAACGGAGGGACGGCCGATGAGGATCGGTGTGCTGGGAACGGGCAACATGGCGGACGCGCTCGCCACCCACTGGGTGCGGGCCGGGCACCGGGTGGCGGTCGGCGGGCGGGATGCCGCCGGGGCCGGGCGGCTGGCGCGGCGGCTCGGGGCGGGGGCGGAGCCCGCCGGGCTGCGGGAGGCGGCCGCCTTCGGGGAGGTGGTGCTGGCCGCGCTGCCCTTCGGGGCGGGGGAGGAGGTGGTGCGGGAGCTGCGGGCGGAGCTGGACGGCACGGTGCTGGTCGACTGTTCCAACCCCGTCGGCCCCGGCTTCCGGCTGCTGACGGACGGCGGGCCGCCGGCCGCCCGCCGGCTTGCCGACGCCGCCCCCGGGGCGCGGGTGGTCAAGGCGTTCAACCTCTGCCACGAGGACGTGTGGCGGATGCGCCCGCCGGTCTTCGACGGCAGGCCGCTGGCCGTGCCGCTCTGCGGGGACGACCCGGCGGCCCTCGCCGTGGTGTCCGGGCTGGTGCGGGACACGGGCTGCCTGCCGGTCGCCGGCGGCGGGCTGGAGCGGGCCGGCCTGCTGGAGGCGACCGCCGCGCTGTTCATCGGCCTCTGGGTCGGCGAGGGCGCGGACGTGCAGGCGATCGCCCCGCCACTGGCGTACGCGACCGGCGAGCCGGCCGGCCCGCCGGTCGGCAGTGCAGGGGACGTGGCCACGGGCGGGGCCACGGGCGTGGCTGCGGATGTGGCTATGGGCGGGGCTGCGGACGGACGGTGAGGATCTGTTCGGCCTGACCGACCGGGCCGTCCACGTCGTGCAGCACGGTGCTGGTGAGGCCCTGGCCGGTCGGGCCGAAGGTGACGGTGGTGTCCAGACCGGTCCAGGGCCCGCGCGGGGTGCGGTGGAGGTGGATGGTCAGGTCGACGTTGGGGAACATCCACGCGGCCGGGTCCTGCTGCGGGGCGATGCCGTTGGCGGTGTCCACCATCGCGACGAAGGAGGCGAGGGGGCTGCTCGGTTCGCCCGCGACCAGGTCGACGCGCGAGGTCAGCCAGGCCGTCGCGCGGCCCCGGCGGGCCGGCGGCACCCGGCGGACGTCGATCGAGGAGATGTAGCCGCCGTCCCAGGCGTCGTCCATGGCCCAGTCGGGGAGGTCCTCGGGCGCGGGTAGCGGCTCGCGCGGGCTGTCGGCGACGGCCGAGGTGTCCAGGGCGGCCAGCAGCCAGACCCGGGCCCGGACGACGGCGCGTCCGCCGATCGCCACGGTGGCTTCGAGGAGTTCGATGGTGCGGCCGGGGCGGACGGACTCCACGGTGACCTCGCACTCGTCGAGCGCGATCCGGCCGAGGATGTCGTAGCTGATCCGGGCGGGCACCAGGCCACCGGGGCGCCCGGCGAGGAACCGGTCCACGGCGTGCACGACCAGGCCGGCCAGCGGGCTGAAGTGCTGCTCGTCGGCGCTCCACGCACCGCCCGCGTGCGCGGTGGGCTTGAAGGTGTGCCCGCCCGTCCGCTCGTAGTAGCTCTCGCGCGCGATCGTGCTGGTGGTCACGGGTGCCGTCTCCTCGACCGGGGCTGGTGCATCGTTCCCGAATCGTAGGCGCCGAGCGCGGCGGCGGTCGCCGTGATCTACCGCACAGCGGGTCGAACCGGGAGCGAACGGGACGACGGGCCCTGTCGGCCGGGACGTCGGGACCGGGACCGTGGGGAGCGAACGATCCGCGACCGGGAAGTGGGGCGCACGATGGCGCAGTACCGGAACGACCACGGAGCGGACGTCGATCCGCACGACCTCGACCTGGTGGCGTTCCGGTCCGCGCCGCAGCGGCGGGCGCGGGACGCGCTGCTCGCCGTCAACGCCGACATGCGGCGCAACTACGCCTCCCTGAAGGCCGATCTGACCACCCGCCTCACCCCGGTGATCGTCGTCCAGAACGACTCCCGGGGCGGCCGCTACACCCTCGTGGACGCCGGGGAGCGGGAGTCGCTGCACCCCGTCGCCGAGGTGTTCGAGCTGGCGAAGTCGATCGCCCATGTGCCGCTCGGCACCTTCACCGTCCTCGCCCCGTACCTCAAGGGCCCGGAGGGGCGGGGCTGGGTGCGGCCGCTCCAGGAGTTCGCGGCCACGCTGACCGTCGCCCGGCAGCAACTCGACGCCGCCGGCCTGCCGCGCGCGCTCGCGGCCTCCTCGCGGCGGATCCTGGACGCGGCGCTGCGGTTCATCGCGCTGGTCATCGAGCGGCCGATGTCCGGCCCCGAACTGATCAGGGCCTTCACCGACTTCAGCGGCGGCGTGTACGGCGACATCCGCACCAACATGTACCACGCCGCCAAGGCCCAGATCGCCGGGGTGGAGGCGGTGATGCGGCGCTGGCGGAGCCGGGTGGGGGAGCAGCGGTGGAAGGGCCTCTACGTGGTGGTCCTCTCGCTGTGGACGACCTCGGTGCTCAACCAGAACAGCATCATCATCCGGCGGTTCATGGACCCGGCCGCCGTGGCCACCCACCTCATCGACCTGCCGACCGCCGAGACGCCCGCCGACCCCGTCCTCACCGCCCTGGACAACCTCGCCCGGATCGTGCAGGACAACGTCGCCGCCGAACTCGTCTTCCCCGTCGACCAGGAGATCGCCGACGCCCTCAAGGGGCAGGAGGACCTGCTCTCCGACACCATCCAGCAGCAACTGGCCTGCCCCTACCAGGACAAGCGGGCGGTGGCGGACGGAGGACTGGACGGGAGAGTCGTCGCGAGGGCGGTCGGCCGGGTCGTGCGGTGAGCGGCATGGCCCACGCGAAGACCTCCTGCGTCTTCGCCGCCACCCGCCCGTCCGGGCCGCCGCCGGCGACGTACGGGGCGCCGTCCAGCGCCGGACGGTAGAGCAGCATCCCGGCCACCGCGGCGACTTCGGTGACGAGGAACAGCGCGCCCGTGGTCGCGGCCGTCCGTCTGTTCATCCCGATCATCCCCCTCCCTCTGAGGTGTACGGCGTACACCTGTGGGCTCACCGTAGGCGTACGCCGTACACTCGTCAGGCCGCCGAAACCGAGGGAGGGCCGACGATGACCGAGGGCGAGGGAACCCGCCGCACCCCGCTGAACCGCGAGCGCGTGCTGCACGCCGCCGTGGCGCTCGCCGACGCCGGGAGCGGGATCGAGGCGCTGAGCATGCGCAAACTCGCCCAGGTGCTGGGCGTGGTGCCGATGGCCCTCTACAAGCACGTCGCCAACAAGGGGGAACTGCTCACCGGCATGGTCGACACCGTCGTCGGCGAGATCGACCCGCCGGCGCCCGGCGTCCACTGGAAGGGCGCCGTACGCGACCGCGTACTGTCCGCCCGCCGGGCGCTGCACCGCCACCCCTGGGCGCCGCGCGTCATCGAGTCGCTGCCCGCGCCGACGTCCGCGATGCTCGACCACCTGGAGGCGGTGATCGGCCTGTTCCGCTCCGGGGGCCTGTCCGCCGACCTCACCCACCACGCGATGCACGCGCTCGGCGGTCGCGTCCTGGGCTTCACCCAGGAACTGTTCACCGGCTCCCCGGGCGCGGACGCCGGAGCGGCCGCCCAACTGGCCGTCCGCTACCCGCGGATCGCGGAGATCGCCGCCACCGCCGCCCACGCGCAGGGCGGCTCGGCGGTCGACGGGGGATGCGACGACCAGTTCGAGTTCGAGTTCGCCCTCGACGTGCTGCTGGACGGCGTCGAGCGCCTCCACCGGGCGGGCTGGACATCGGCCGCGGGGGGTCGACTGTAGTGCTGCCGCGGCCGTGCGTCGTGCCCCGTGCTCACGACGCCTATGACGGCCGGAAGTTGAGTCGTCGCCGGGTGATTCCGGAATCTGTTGCGGGCGATCGTGAATCGGTCTTGAATGGTCCAGACCACAACGGGAGGGATGAAAACCCATGACTGTTCCTCAGCGCACCGTCGTCCTGGGCACTTTGGGCTTCGGAACGATCGTCGACGAGGAGACCTCGTTCCGGCTCCTGGACCACTTCGTCGAGCACGGCGGGACGGTCCTGGACACCGCGAACAACTACGCGTTCTGGCTCGACGGCGCGACCGGGGACGAGAGCGAGGCCGTCATCGGCCGCTGGCTGGCCAGCCGCAAGCTGCGCGACCAGGTCGTCATCAGCACCAAGGTGGGCGCCCGGCCCACGGTGCCCGGGGCCGGGCTGGAGGCGGCGGAGGGGCTGTCGGAGAAGGCGGTGCGGGCCGGCATCGAGGGCAGCCTGCGGCGCCTCGGCACGGACCACGTCGAGGTGTACTGGACCCACATCGAGGACCGCTCGGTGCCGCTCGCCGAGACCGTGGAGACCCTCGCCGACCTGGTGACGTCGGGGAAGGCGGGCGCGGTCGGCGCGAGCAACCACGCCGTCTGGCGGGTCGAGCGGGCCCGCGCGCTCGCCGGGGACGGCCCGCGCTACTCGCACCTGCAGTACCGGTACTCGTACCTCCAGCCGCGCTTCGACGTGCCGCTGCTCTCCTCCGCCCATGTGCACGTGACCTCGGAACTCCTCGACTACGTCCGCTCCGAGGGCGATCTGCGGCTCTGGGTCTACAGCCCGATCCTCTCCGGCGGCCTCACCCGCGACGACGTCGAGATCGGCGCCGCCTACGACCACCCCGGCACGCCGAAGCGGCTCGCCGCCCTGCGCGCGGTGGCGGAGGAGACCGGCGCGACCGTCAACCAGGTGGCGCTCAGCTGGCTGCTCGACCACGAGGCGGGGATCCTGCCGCTGGTCGGCGTGAGCAAGGTCGCCCAGCTCGACGAGGCGCTCGGCGCCCTCGACGTGACGCTGACGGAGGAGCAGCGCAACCGCCTGGACGAGGCCGCGCTGTAGGCGGGGCGTGACCCGGGGCCTGACCGGCGGCTCCCGGGTCACGGCGGCTCAGGCCACCGGGTAGCCGATCTCGGCGATGTCGTCGGCGAGATCGGCCGGCTCGACGTCCGGGTTGAGGGCGGACACCACGGCCCCGGTGAGCGGCCGCAGCGCCAGGACGTGGGCGATCGCCGCCGCGTCGAGGCCGTCCTCCAGTTCGTAGTACTCCTCGGCCCATTCCCGGTACGCCTCCGTCAGGTCCTCCGCGCCGAGCAGGCCGAAGAGTTCCACCCCGCCCGTCGGCGACGCCGACGGGGCCCGCCACGCGGTGTCCCCGGCCTCGCGCCAGAAGCAGACGGTGGCGAGCGGCACGCCGTCCTCCTCGCCGAAGGCCGGCTCCTGGACGTGCGAGCGGAAGGCCTCCGGCACCTCCGCGAGCAGGCGCGCCCCCGCGTTCGGCGCGGTGTGGTCGAAGCCGCGCGCGTACACCCCGGCGGGGGAGAGGACCATGAACCAGTCGTCGCCCTCCCCGTTGCGCATCGACGCCATCTCCTCGCCCTCGCTCCACCGGGAGTTGAACGAGTAGTAACGGTCCCCCCAGGCGGGTCCGAGGATCGCCTCCAGCATGGCCACACCCCGCAGGCGGTCGCGCAGCGCGGCGGTGTCGGGCAGACGGGCGAGGAGTCCGCGCAGGTCAGGGGCGTCGTGGGTGTCGTTCATGCCGGTAGTGAAGCAGACGGCACCGACAGCCGGTCGCACCGTGCGGTCGGATCGTCATGGCCGCAGCGCGAGCCGCAGCTCCTGCCCCCGGTGGTCGGACATCCCCAGGGCGTCCACGAAGGCGTACCGCTGCACCGAGACCGTGCGGGAGGTGAACGCCCAGTCCAGGCGCCACCAGTCGGTGCCGAGGACGCCGCCCCAGCTGCCGGGGTAGAGCTCGCCGCTCGCCGAGCGGGCGTCGTGGAAGCGGGCGCGCAGCGGATCGAGGTCGCCCATCGCGGGGCTGGTGTTGAAGTCGCCCGCGATCAGCAGGGGTTGCGGGTTGGCGGCGGCGTCGCGCTCCAGGGCGGCGAACTGCTCGCGGCGTGCGGCGTCCGCCTCCCGCACCACCCGGTAGAAGGCGCCGCCGAACACCGACTCGCGGGTGTCCACCTGGACCGGGATGTGCACGTTGTAGAAGGACACCGCGCGGCCGTGGATGTCGACGTCGGTGCGCAGCACCTTGCGCTTGGTGAAGGTCTCCGCCCACGGCGCGTCCGGCGCCACCTCCGGGCCGACCGGCGGCGTGGCGAGCACCGGGAAGCGGGAGAGGGTGACCAGTTCGCCGGCCACCACCACCCGGTGGCCGGGGAACTCCCGGCGGATCCGGTCGAGTTCGTCGACCTCGGCGTGCGTCTCGCGCACCCACGCCAGGTACTCCTGGAGCAGGTAGACGTCGGCGTCCCGGTCGTGCAGGAAACGGTAGAAGGCGTCCGGGTCGTCGGTGGTGTCCCAGTACTCGGTGTTCCAGGAGAACACCGTGAGCGCGGGCCCGGCCGCCGCCGGCCCCGGAACCGGCACCAGCGCCGTCCAGTTGAGGCCCGTCCGGGGCAGCCCCGCGACCAGCAGTGCCACCACCGCCGGCACCAGCCACCGCCGCACCGGCGGTGCGGGGACCGTCCACCCCAGCGCCAGCAGCGCCACCGGGACGGCGAGGAACAGCAGCGGCGGCGCCAGCCCCGGTATCAGCCAGAACCACCACCGGCCGCTCGCCACCAGGTCCAGCAGCAGGAACGCCGCCCACAGCCCGGTGGCGGCGGCCAGCAGCCGCACACCGCCCGAGGCGCACGAGAGCGAGGCCCGAAGGCGCGAGGCCCCGAGGCGCGCGGACCCCGGGCGGGGGGACCCGGGGCGGGGGGACCGAAAGAGCGGGGAAACGGAATCCGGATCCATGCGGCGGAGCGTAGCAGGCGGCCGGAACGCGGGAATTCCGCCCTCCGGTACCCGGACACCCCCCAATACGGGGACGATACCGGCCCGATACGGGCCCCCCTTGAACTGGCTCCATGACGTTTTCCGTATCGGTCGTCATCCCGGCCCACAACGCCGCCCGCACCCTTGCCGCCTGCCTGGACTCCGTGTACGCCCAGACCCATCCGCCGCACCAGGTGATCGTGGTGGACGACGGCTCCACCGACGCCACCGCCCGCATCGCCGAGGGCCGTCCGCACCCCGCGCAGGGCCCGCCGTGCACGCTGATCCGGCAGTGGCCCAATCGCGGGGTTTCCGCCGCGCGGAACGCCGGAATTGCGGCGGCCACCGGTGACGTCGTCTTCTTCCTGGATTCCGACGAGGCGCTGACATCCGATTCGGTGGCGAATGCCCTGGAAATCCTCGAGAAGGACCCGGAATGCGGGTGCGTGCACGGTGTGATCGCCCCCGAGCCGCTGTTCGACGACGGACCGGTGGAGCGCTACCGGGTCCTGCACGCGCACTGGTGGCGGGTGCGCGGCGCGGGTGTCGTGGAGACGGCGTTCTTCGCCCAGGCGGCCGTCCGGCGCGAGGTGTTCGAGCGGATCGGCGGCTTCGACGAGGGCCTGCGCGACTCCGAGGACCTCGAACTCAGCGACCGGCTCGCCCCGCACTACCGGATCGTGCTCACCGACCGGGTGATCGCCCGCCACGACGAGGTGGACCGGCTCGGCCCGCTGCTCGCCGAGACCTACCGGCGCGCCCTGGTGCTCGTCCCGGCCCTGGCCTCGGCCCGGCGCGGCGGGCGGCGCAACCTCACCGCCAACAGCCCCGCCTCGGTCGTCACCGCCGCGTTCACCCTGGCCGCCCTGCCGCTGGCCCGCCGCCGCCCGGCGCTGCCCGCCGCCGGACTGGCCGCGTTCTGCGCCGCCAACGCCGGACTGCTGCGCTTCGCCGCCCGGCAGCACGGGCCGGCCTTCGTGCCGTACGCCGCCGGGGTGCACTTCCTGGTCATCGGCTCGCTGCTGACCGGCGCGGGCGTCGGCGCCCTGCGGATGCTGCTGCCCGGGGACCGGGCGGCCGGCCGGCGTACGGCGGGGGAGCGGGCCTGATGCGGGAGCGGCTGCGCAGGCTCCTCACCCCCGCCGTCGTCCTCGCCGCGCTGGTCGGCGTCGGCCTGCTGCTGCGCCACGACGGCCCGGTCGCCGCCCGCGCGCTGGCCCGCGCCGACGCCGTCCCGTGGCTGCTCGCCGCGCTCGCCGCCAACGTCGCGGGCCTCGTCCTCGCCGTGCACGCCTGGCGGGTGCTCGTCCCCGCGCCGCCCGGCAGCGCCCCCGGCACCCCGGGACCGGTCCGGGGCCTGACCGCCGCCCGGATCTACTTCCTCGGCCAGCTCTCCAAGTACCTGCCCGGCCGGGTCTGGGGCGTGGTCACCCATGTCACCCACGGCCGCGAGGCCGGGGTGCCGGCCGCCACGATGACCTCCGCCTACCTGCTCAGCCTCGCCCTCACCGTCCTCACCGGCGCCGGCGTAAGCCTGCTCGCCGCGCCCGCCGCCCTGCCCGGGCAGTGGTTCTGGCTCTGCCTGCCCGCCGCCGGCTTCCTCGCCTGCGCCGCCCGCCCCGCCCTGGCCACCCGCCCGGTCGCCGCCCTCGCCCGGCTCGCCCGCCGGCCGATCGACCCGCCGCCGGACGCCGCCGTCCGCCGGGCGATCGCGCTGGCCGTCGCCTCCTGGCTGGTCTCCGGCCTGCACCTGTGGTTCCTCGCGATCGCGCTCGGCGCGCCCGCCGCCGCCTCCGCCGGGCCGGGCATCGGGGCGTTCGCGCTCGCCACCGTGGTCAGCAGCCTCGCCGTGGTCGTCCCCGACGGCTGGGGCGTGCGCGAGCTCACCATCGCCGCCGCCCTGGCCACCGTGCTGCCCGGCGGCACCGCCGCGAGCGCCGCGGTGGCCAGCCGGGTGGTCTGCGTCGTCGCCGAACTCGGCGGCGCGGCCACCGTCCTCGCCTGGGCCCGGCTGCGCGCCGCAACCACCGCGCCCACCGCACCGCCCACCGCGCCCGCCACCGCACCCGCCGCGACCGCGACCACGCCCGCCCAACCGCCCACCGCGCCCACCCCGCCACCCGCCCCGATGGGAGACACCCGTGTACACCCTTGACGACGCCGAACGGTTCGAGGTCGGCGAGGTGCACGACCTGTACCGCCGCTACGTGAACCGGAGCCAGGTCTCGCTGATGACCTCCTTCGGCTTCGGCCGCGAACTCGTCGCCCACGCCGAGGGCGCCCACCTCACCCTCACCGACGGCCGGCGCGTCCTCGACGTCACCGGCGGCGTCGGCGTGCTCAACCACGGCCACAACCACCCGCGCATCCTGGCCGCCCGCGAACGCTTCGCCCGCGAGCGCCGGATGGAGGTCCACAAGACCTACTTCTCGCCCTACCTCGCCGCGCTCTCCCACAACCTCGCCGAGGTGCTGCCCGGCGACCTGTCGATGTCCTTCCTCCCCAACTCCGGCGCCGAGGCCGTCGAAGGCGCCGTCAAACTCGCGTACAAGTACCACAACGGCCGGCGCGGCACCGTGCTGCGCGCCGACCGCGCCTTCCACGGCAAGCTGCTCGGCTCCGGCGGCCTCACCGGGCAGGCCCAGTTCGCCTTCCCGACCATCCCCGGCATCGACACCTTCACCTACAACGACCTGGCCTCCGTGCGCCGCGCCGTCGCCGCCCACCCCGGCGACGTCTACGCGATCCTCGTCGAGCCGTTCAGCGCCTCCACCATCGAGGCCTGCTCCGAGGACTTCCTGCGCGGACTGCGCGAACTGTGCGACCGCGAGAAGATCGTGCTGATCTTCGACGAGATCTACACCGGCTGGGGCAAGACCGGCACCCTGTTCCACTTCATGCGCTACCCCGGCCTGCTGCCCGACGTGCTCACCACCTCCAAGTCCTTCGGCGGCGGCAAGTCCTCCATCTCCGCGTTCATCGCCCGCGAACCCGTCTTCCGCAAGGCCTACGACAACCTCGGCGACGCCCTGCTGCAGTCCACCTCCACCACCTACTACGGCTTCGGCGAGGAGTGCGCCACCGCCCTGGAGGCCGTCAACATCGCCGTCGAGGACGACTACCCGGCCCGCGCCCGCGCCATCGGCGCCGTCCTCGAACCGGGCCTGCGCCGGCTCGCCAAGGAACACCCCGACACCGTCTCCCGGGTCGACGGCGCCGGCGCCCTGTGGGGCGTCTTCATCGACGGCGGGCCGCGCATCCTCGACCTGGTCGCCAGGCTCGCCCCCGGCGGCATGGCCCGCGACCCGCGCTTCAAGACCAAGCTGGTCACCTGCGCCGTCATCAACGCCCTCTACCGGGACCACGGCATCTTCGCCTACTACACCCTCAACGGCCGCAACCCGCTCATCATCGGCCCCTCCCTGGTCACCGACCCCGCCGACGTCGAGCGCACCGTCGACGCCCTGGGCGCCGTCCTCGACGAGGGCCTCGGCCGGCTGGTCACCCGCTTCATCAAGCAGAAGGTGGGCTCCCAGTGGTGAGCGCGGGAGCCGCACGGCTCACCGTCGCCGTCACCGGCGCCGCCGGCATGCTCGGCTCCCGCCTCGCCGAACGCCTCACCGCCGACGGCCACCGGGTGCGCGGCATCGACCTGCGCCCCGGCCCGGGCGTCGAGGTCCTCGGCGACATCCGCGACCGCGCCGCCCTCGACCGGGCCCTGCACGGCGCCGACGCCCTGGTGCACGCCGCCGCCGCCCTGCCCAGCTACCCCGACGAGCAGATCCGCTCGATCATCGTCGACGGCACCCGCACCGTGTTCGCCGCCGCCCGCGCCGCCGGCACCCCCCGCCTCGTGCACATCTCCTCCACCGCCGTCTACGGCCTGCCCCGGCTCGTCCCCACCCCCGAGACCCACCCCCGCGAGCCCGTCGACACCTACAGCCGCGCCAAGGCCGCCGCCGAGGAGATCGCCGAACGCCACCGCGCCGAGGGCCTGTGCGTGCCGATCCTGCGCCCCAAGACCTTCGTCGGCCCCGGCCGCATGGGCCTGTTCGCGATGCTCTTCGAATGGGCCGAGGAGGGCCGCAACTTCCCCGTCCTCGGCCGCGGCGACGTGAAGACCCAGATGTTCGCCATCGACGACCTGGTCGACGCCGTCGTCACCGTCCTGCACGCCCCCGACGACGTCGCGAACGACACCTACAACCTCGCCGCCGCCGAATTCGGCACCCTGCGCGAGGACTTCCAGGCCGTCCTGGACGCCGCCGGCCACGGCAGGCGGGTCGTCGGCCTGCCCGCCCGCCCCGCCCTCGCCGTCCTCGACACCCTCCAGCGCGCCCGGCTCTCACCCGTCTACGGACGCCTGCTCCACAAGCTCACCGCCGACTCCTACGTCTCCATCGACAAGGCCCGCGACCGGCTCGGCTTCGCCCCCAGGCTCTCCAACCAGGACGCCATCCTGCGCACTTACCAGTGGTGGCGCACCACCCGCCGGGAACCCCCGGCCGGCCGCGCCGCCGGCCCCAACGCCGGGCGCACCAGCCGCGACCCGTGGAGCCAGGGACTGCTGTCCGCCGTGAAGATCTTCTTCTGAGGAGCGCTCCGCCATGACCTCCCTGAGCGAACAGAGTTCACAGCACGAGCACGGCGCACCGCACCGGCGGAGCACCCCGGACGGGCCGCCCGGACCCGCCCGCCGCGCCGCGGGCCCCTCCCGGCTGCCCGCACCGCTCGCCCTGCTCCGCCCCGGACAGTGGCCCAAGAACGTCCTCGTCGTCCCGCTGCCCCTGCTCGGCGCCGACCTCGCCTGGGACACCACCGCCCGCACCGCCGTCGCCACGGCCGCCTTCGTGCTCGCCTCCTCCCTGGTCTACGTGGTCAACGACCTCGCCGACGTCGAACGCGACCGCCGCCACCCCGTCAAACGCCACCGCCCGCTCGCCGCCGGCCGGATCACCCGTCGCGCCGCCGTCGCGCTCGCCGTCCTCCTCGCCGCCCTGCTCGCCCCGCTGCTCGCCACCACCGGACCCGGCGTCGCCGCACCCGTCCTGGTCTACCTCGCCGTCAACGCCGCCTACAGCTGGAGACTCAAACACCTGCCACTGCTCGACGTGTTCGTCGTCGCCACCGGCTTCGTGCTGCGCCTGCTCGGCGGCTACGGCGCCAGCGGCCGCCCGCTGTCCGCCTGGCTGGTGCTCACCGTCCTCACCCTCTGCCTGGTCCTCATCGTCGGCAAGCGCCGCCATGAACTCGGCGTCGCCGGCAGCGGGCACCGGCCCGCCCTGGTCGGCTACTCCGCGCACTTCCTCGACCTCGTCCTGGTCCTGTGCTCCGGCCTCACCGTCGTCGGCTACCTGCTCTACCTGCGCACCGAGTCCGGCTACGAGACCGGCGCCCTGCTCACCGCCCCCTGCGCCCTGTTCGCGCTCTTCCGCTACCTGCAGATCGTCGTCGTCCACGCCGAGGGCGGGAACCCCGTGCGCACCCTGCTGCGCGACCGCGCCATGCTCGCCACCGCCGCACTCTGGGGCGCCCTCCTGCTCGGCTTCCAACTCACCTGATGCCACGCGGCGTTGAACGCGCCCCTTCCGAACGAGGAGCCATGCCCGCCACACCGCTCGTCTCGGTGGTCGTGCCGATGTACAACGACAGCCGCACCGTCGACCTCTGCCTCGCGTCCGTCCTCGCCCAGAGCCACCCCGCCGTCGAGGTGATCGTGGTCGACGACGCCAGCACCGACGACTCCGCCGCCCGGGCCGCCGCCCACCCCGTCACCCTGGTGCGCGCCGAACGCAACGGCGGCCCCGGCGCCAGCCGCAACCTCGGCGTCCGGCACGCCACCGGCGACATCGTCTTCTTCCTCGACGCCGACCTCGCCATGCACCCCGACGCCGTCGCCGAGGCCGTCACCCTGTTCGCCGAACACCCCGAGTACGGCGCCGTGTTCGGCGTCCCCGACAAGGAACCCCTGTTTCCCGAAGGCCCCGTCGGCCAGTACCGCATCCTCCAGTACCACTACTGGCGCAAGAGCGCCGAAGGCCTGGTCAGCGGCGGCTTCTACGCCCTCGGCGCGGTGCGCCGCGACGCCTTCCTGGACGCCGGCTGGTTCAACCCCGCGCTGCGCCAGACCGAGGAGATCGACCACGCCGAACGCCTCGCCGCCCGCCACCCGATGCTGCTCACCTCCCGCGTGCGCGGCCGGCTCTCCGACGAGAACCGGATGCGGCCGCTGCTGCGCAAGGCCTTCGTGCGCAGCCGGCTGCGGGTGCCGTTCTACCTCGGCCGGGGGCGGGCCATGCAGGGCATGGAGACGCCGGGGCGGGCGGTCGCCTCGCTGCTCGCCGCGCTCACCCTGCTCAGCCTGCCGCTGATCGCCTGGCGGCCGCCCGTCGCGATCGCCACCGCCCTGCTGCTGGCCGCCTTCGTGCTCACCGACCTCGGCCAGTACCGCTTCGTGCGCCAGGAGCGCGGCTACCGCTTCCTCGCCCTGTTCACCCTCTGCCACCTGCTGCTGAACGCCGTCGTCACTGCCGGACTCGCCGCCGGGCTGGCCCAGTTCGCGGTCAGCCCCCGCTTCCGCCGGATGTACCGGCCGGACGGCGCGGAGGGGCCGCCCGCCGTCCGGCGGCCCGAGCCCACGGGTGCGCGGCGCCTCGCCCGCCGGCTGCGCACCTGGTACGGGCGCGCCCTGGTCGGCGCCACCGGGCTGTGGCTGATGTACGCCTTCTTCCGCTGGTCGGTCAGCGGCCGCTGGCACTGGGCGATCCTGCTGGACGCCGTCCCCCCGGTGTTCCTGGTCGGCGTGCCGCTGTTCCTGCTGCTCGCCGCGACCGCCGCCTGCGGACCGCGCCGCGGCTGGGCCCTCGGACTCGCACTGCCCCCGCTGCTGCTAGGCCTCACCACCGGCTCCGGCCTCAACTGGCCCGCCCTGTGGCACGGCGAGCGGTCCGTGCCGCCCGGCGCCCTGCACGTGGTCTCCTTCAACACCCAGTACTGGGCCGCCTCCACCGGCGTCGACCGGCTCTACGAGCTGATCCACCGTCAGAACGCCGACGTCTACCTGTTCCAGGAGCACGTGGTCTGGCAGCCCGGCCTCGGCGAGGACGGCTACCGGCGGCTCGACGACGACGCCCGGCTCGCCGCCGAGTTCCCCGGCTACCACATCGCCCGCACCGGTGAACTGCTCACCGTCTCCCGCTACCCCGTCGTCTCCCAGCGCTCCGTCGGCACCGGCGCCGAACTCGGCCCGGACCCCGCCTTCAGCCGGGTCTTCGCCCGCGACAAGGTCATGCGCACCGACCTCCGGGTCGGCCCCACCGTGCTCAGCGTCTACAACGTGCACATCACCGTGCCGCTCGCCCCCGACCTGTCCCCGTTCTCCGGCTTCGACTTCGACTCCTACTTCAAGCGCAAGTTCGCCTGGCGCCAGGAGGAGATCCGCGGCCTGGAGGCCGACCTGGCGGACAACCCCAACCGGACGCTGATCGCCGGCGACTTCAATGCCAGCCCCGCGATGCGCGACCTGGACGGGCTGCGCTCCCTCGCGGAGGACGCGATTCGCGCCAACAACGACTTCCTGCCGCTGAGTTGGAAGGACTCCGCGCCCGCCGGATTCGACTGGGACAGCGCCGTCAACCGCCCCTACCCGTTCTGGCGGCTGGACTGGAGCTTCACCCGGGGACCGGTGAAGGTCCACCGCTACGACTTCCGGCCCGCCGAGGGCATCTCCGAACACCGGCTGCAGGACCTCTGGCTCTCGCTCTGAACACCCCTTGAAAGGACACCGCATGCTGCTCAAGGACCTGCGCACCGCCGTCCGCACCGCCTCCGGCGTCGAACTGCTGGAACGGCTGCCGGCACTGCGCCGCCCGATGGCCTGGCTGGAGGAGCGGCCGGTGCTGCACGGCCTCACCCTGTGGGCCTTCGGCCTGCGCCGCCCGCTGTTCTGGGACCATGTGTTCACCCCCGAGCCGCGCGCCGAACTCACCGAGGTGCGCGAGCTGTTGGAGCAGGGCCGGGAGCGCTACGCCGAACGCCTCACCGGCTTCCTGGAGTACGCGGAACTGCTGCGCGGCATCCCGCTGAGCGGCACCGCCGCCGCCCCCACCCCGTACTGGAACAACGGCTGGCTGCCGCCGCTGGACGCGCTGTCGCTCTACGGCTTCCTCGCGGCCGAACGGCCCGCCCGCTACCTGGAGATCGGCTCCGGCAACTCCACCAAGTTCGCCCGCCGGGCCGTCGAGGACCTCGGTCTCGGCACCCGGATCACCTCGATCGACCCGGCCCCGCGCGCCACCGTCGACCGGCTCTGCGACGAGGTGGTCCGCACCCCGCTGCAGGCCGCCGACCTGGAGGTCTTCCGCGAGCTGGAGCCGGGCGACATCGTCTTCTTCGACGGGTCGCACCGGCTCCACATGGGCTCGGACGTCACGGTGTTCTTCTTCGAGGTGCTGCCGGTGCTCAAGCCCGGGGTCCTGGTGCACGTGCACGACATCATGCTCCCGGCGGACTACCCGGTCTCCTGGCGCTGGCGGCACTACTCCGAGCAGTACCTGCTGGCCGCGCTGCTGACGGCGGCGCCCTCGCGGTTCGACGTGGAGCTGCCGGACGCCTTCGTGCACGCCGACCCGGAGCTGCGGCGGATCGCCGAGCCGCTGTGGCGCAGGCTCGGGGTCACCGAGCACCATGAGCCGGGGTCGTTCTGGTGGCGGCACGCGGGCTGAGGCCCCCGGATCCGGCCCGCGGCCGGTCCGCGCCGGTTCAGACGGTGGGGCAGGCGCCGTTGAGGATGTCCTGCTCCAGCGCCCGCAGCTCCTTGCCCGGTTCGAGGCCCAGCTCCTCGACCAGGTGGGCGCGCAGCGCGCGGTAGACGTCGAGCGCCTCCACCGTGCGCCCCGAGCGGTGCAGGGCGTGCATCAGCAGCCCGTGCAGGTGTTCGCGGAACGGGTGCGTGGAGACCAGCTCGACGAGTTCGCCGACCAGGTCCTCGTGCCGGCCGAGGGCCAGCTCCAGCCGCACCCGCTCCTCGACGGCGCGCAGCCGGCTCTCCTCCAGGCGGCGGGCCCAGGACTCCAGCGCCGGGCAGTCCAGGCCCGCCATGGCCGGCCCGGTCCACCGGGCGAGGGCCCGCCGCAGGGCGCCGACGGCTTCCGCGATGGCTCCGGAGGCGGCCCGCAACCGGGCGTGGGAGACCTCCTCGTTGAACAGCGCGGCGTCCAGCTCGCCGTGCCCGACCCGCAGCCGGTAGCCGTTGGGGTGGGTCTCGATCACCGGGGGCGCGCCCGCGTCGGCCAGCGCCCGGCGCAGCTGCGAGACGCAGATCCGGATCTGCGTGCGGGCACTGGCGGGCGGCGCCGCGCCCCACAGGTTGTCCACCAACCGGTCCAGCGGGACCACCCAGTTGGGGGTCAGGGCGAAGGTCGCCAGGACGAGCTGCGGCCGCCGGCCGCCGAGTGGCACGGTTCTTCCGTCGACATCGAGTTGGAGTGGTCCCAGGACATGCACCAGCACTACAAGGCCCCCGTTCGTCGCTCTCACCTGCGCCGAAGTGGCGCCGACGGAAAGCGGAGCGGGCTCCGCCGCCGGGCGCCGCCTGGCAGCATGGTATAGACCTATAGGGGTGTCAAGGGCACCTCAAGGGTATCGGGTGGCCGGATACCTCGCCTCGGCCCGGCCCCCGAAATCGGCCGGATCCGACTGGTCGTCGGACGATTCGGGAGCGGTTGTGCGGAGCCGTCGCCGTCAGGAGCCGTTGCTCAGCGCGTAGGTGCGGAAGGTCGCCAGCAGCGGCAGCACGTCCGTCTTGCTCGGCTCCTCGGTGACGGCCCGCATGGCGTCGATGACCGCGTGCGCGATCACCTTCACCACGTCGAGGTCGTCCCCGGCCGTTTCCCCCCAGGTGCACAGCGTCCGGGTGAGCAGGGCGCTCATCCGGGCCCCGATGTTGGAGCTCACCGCGTCGGTGAGTTCGGCGAGTTCCTCGTCGGTCATGCTGGAGCGCAGTCCGAAGGCCAGCGCCATCAGCGTGTCCACGGCGTGCTCGCCGTAGGCCGCGACCAGGGCGGCGAGCGGTCGCTCGGCCGGCCCCCGGGCGGCCAGCGCGGCCAGGGCCTCGTCGTCGTCCTTCCACGCCGCTTCGAGCGCGGCGAGGGCCCGCAGGGCCTCGTCCACCATCAGGCCATCCGTCATGCGGAGAACGGTATTGACCCCTACCGCGCGCCGGGCCGGGTCGGGCCGGGATCTCACTCGTTCGAGCGACAAACGCGGCATTCCGGCACGCTGCTTGAGTGGGCCTGGCGGTTGCCGCCTGCCGGTCGCCGCCTGGCGGTTGCCGCCGCCCGGGGGCCGGCCGGTTCAGCCGGCGCCGTGAGCGGCCACGAAGGCGGCGGCGTCCCAGTGGCCGTGCAGCGCGGGCGCCAGCGCGGCGGCGGCGAGCGCGGGGAAGTCCGCGGCCCGCCCGGCGTGCTCCGGCAGCGCGCCGAGCAGCGGGGCGCCCGCCACCCGCGGCAGGTCGGCCAGGTTGCAGCGGTCCGCCAGGCCGGGGGAGTCGGGCCAGGCGCCGACCAGCACGCCGAGCAGCGGCAACCGGCGCGCGCTGAGCGCCTCGGCGGTCAGCGCCGTGGTGTTCAGCGTGCCGAGCCCGGCCGAGGCGACCAGCAACACCTCGGCGGGCAGGCCGAGTTGACGTACCGCGCGGGCCTGGTCGGCGAGCGTGCGGCCCTGCTCGTCGTAGCGGACCAGCAGCCCGCCCGCGCCCTCGACCAGCACCAGGTCGTGCCGTTCGGCGAGCCCGGCCACCTCCTTCGCCACGTCCTCCGCCGCCAGGCACGGCAGCCCGGAGCGGCGGGCGGCCGTGTCGGGCGCCAACGGTTCGGGGTAGCGGGCGAGTTCACGCAGCGTCAGATCCCCGGAGTGCGGGGCGGCAGGACCGGCCAGCCGGCCGACCTCCTCGGCGTCCCCCGGCTCGTCGGGCGCGACGCCGGTCTGCCCAGGCTTGAGCACCGCGACCCGCAGCCCGGCGCGCAGTGCGCTCGCGGCGACCGCCGCCGTGGCGACGGTCTTGCCGACCTCGGTGCCCGTCCCGGTCACGAACAGGACCCGGCCGTCCGGCAGCCTCGTGCCGCTCATCCGGCCACCGCCGCCGCCGTCACGGCCGCGGCGATCCGCGCCACGTCCTCGTCGCCGGTCACGTACGGCGGCATGGTGTAGACGAGGTCCCGGAAGGGGCGCAGCCAGACGCCCTCGCGCGCGGCGGCCTCGGTCGCGGCGGCCATGTCCACCGGGTGGTCGAGTTGGACGACGCCGATCGCGCCCAGGACCCGGACGTCCTTGACGCCGGGCAGCGCGGCGGCGTCGGCCAGCCCCGCCCGCAGTCCGGTTTCGATCCGCTTGACCTCGGTTTGCCAGTCCTGCGCGAGCAGCAGGCCGATTGAGGCGCCCGCGACCGCCGTCGCCAGCGGGTTGCCCATGAACGTGGGCCCGTGGGCGAGGACGGGCATCTCGCCGCGGCTGATGCCGTCGGCGACCTCCGCCGTGCAGAGCGTCGCCGCCAGGGTGAGGTAACCGCCGGTCAGTGCCTTGCCCAGGCACATCACGTCCGGTGCGACGCCCGCGTGGTCGGCGGCGAACAGCGCGCCGCTGCGGCCGAAGCCGGTGGCGATCTCGTCGAAGACCAGCAGTACCCCGTGCCGGTCGCACAGTTCGCGCAGCATCCGCAGGTAGCCGGGGGAGTGGAAGCGCATCCCGCCCGCGCCCTGCACCACCGGCTCGACGATCACCGCGGCCAGCTCGTCGGCGTGACGCTCCATCAGATCGTCGAAGGAGCGCAGGTATTCGTCGTCGACCGGGGCGTCGAAGCCGGCCGGCGGCTCGGGGGCGAACAGCTGGTCGGGCAGCACCCCGCCCCACAGGTGGTGCATGCCGCCCTGCGGGTCGCACACCGACATCGGGTGGAAGGTGTCCCCGTGGTAGCCGCCGCGCCAGGTGAGCAGCCGGCGCTTGCGCGGCCGGCCGAGCGACTGCCAGTACTGCAGGCACATCTTCATCGCGACCTCGACGGACACCGAGCCCGAGTCGGCCAGGAAGACGTGCTGGAGCGGCTCGGGGGTGATCTCCACCAGGGTGGCGGCGAGCCGTACGGCGGGCTCGTGGGTGAGCCCGCCGAACATCACATGGCTCATCCGGCCCAGCTGCCCGCGCACCGCCTCGTCGAGCACCGGATGCCCGTAGCCGTGGATCGCCGCCCACCAGGACGACATGCCGTCGACGAGCTCACGGTGCCCGCCCGGGGCCGGCGCGGCCAGCGTGAGCCGCACGCCGGAGGCGGACTCCACCACGTACGGGGTGGCGGTGCCGGGCATCGGCCCGTACGGGTGCCAGACGTGCGCCCGGTCGAGCGCGAGCAGGGTGTCCGGGGACAGCTGGGTCATGGGTGGGGGTCTTTCCGGGGTGTTCGTCGAGGGGTCGGGCGGCAGGGTCTCAGGCGTTCGGCGCCAGCTCGGTGCCGGCGCCGCGGCGGCGCACCCGCACCAGGTCGGTGCGCGCCTCGTCGGTGGCCCCGGCCGTCTCCGTGCCGTCGTCGGCGGCGCCGTGCGCGTGCCCGCCGCACGGGCCGCAGCCGCCGCCCGTCCCGCAGCCGCCGGCCGCCGGGGCCGTCCCACAGCCACCGGCCGCGTGCGTCGCGCCCGCCGCGCCCGTCGCGCCCGCCACGACGTCCGCGCGGTGCCGCGGCAGGGTGCCCTCGCCCATGCCCTCGACCTCGAACCCGGCGTCCCGGATCATGTCGAGGTCGGCCTGCCCGGCCTGGCCCTCGCTGGTCAGGTAGTCGCCCAGGAAGATGGAGTTGGCGAGGTGCAGGCCCAGCGGCTGCATGGTGCGCAGGTGCACCTCGCGCCCGCCGGCGATCCGCACCTCGGTGTCCGGGTTGACGAACCGCACCATCGCCAGGATCCGCAGGCAGCGCTGCGGGGTGAGGTTCCACTCCTTGGCCAGCGGGGTGCCCTCGAACGGGATGAGGAAGTTCACCGGCACCGAGTCCGAGCCCAGCTCGCGCAGCGCGAACACCACGTCGACGAGGTCATCGTCGCTCTCGCCCATGCCCGCGATCAGGCCCGAGCAGGCCGACAGGCCCGCGCCGTGCGCCTTCTGCACGGTGTCCACCCGGTCCGCGTAGGTGTGGGTGGTGGCGATGTCGCCGTAGGTGCCCTCGGAGGTGTTCAGGTTGTGGTTGTAGGCGTCGACACCGGCCGCCTTCAGCCGCTCGGCCTGGTTGTCGGAGAGCAGGCCCAGGCAGGCGCAGACCTCCACCGCCGGGTCGGCGTCCTTGATGGCCGCCACCGTGTCGGTCACCCGGTCGATGTCACGGTCCGTCGGACCGCGCCCGCTCGCCACCAGGCAGACCCGCTTGGCGCCGCCCGACACGCCCGCCTTCGCCGCCTCGGCGGCCTCGCCCGGCTTCAGCCAGGTGTACTTCAGGATCTCGGCCTTGGAGCCCAGGCGCTGCGAACAGTACGAGCAGTCCTCCGGGCACAGTCCGCTCTTCAGGTTCACCAGGTAGTTGAGCTTCACCCGGCGGCCGAACCACCGCCGGCGCACCCGCCCGGCGGCCGCGACCACGTCGAGCAGCTCGTCGTCGGTGGTGGCGAGGACGGCGAGCGCCTCCTCGCGGGTGGGGGTCTCCCCACGCAGGCCCTTGGCGGTGAGGGTATCGAGCAGATCCATGGGGCTGATCCTGCCTGCTGGTCCGCGACGGACGCCAGAGGAAACCCACCAGAAGATCCCGGGGAAGCTGTGCGAGTTGTCACAGTGTCGCAGCTCACGGTAGTGGCGCAGGTCACGTCGGCCGCGGGGTGCCCCGCGGGGCCCCGCCCGGGCCCCCGACCCCGTGATCTTCACCACCCGTGACCTGCATACAATCTGCCGCATGACCACGCAGGGGGAGCGCACCCCGTCATCGGCAGAGCGGCCGGACGGGCCACCGGCAGACCACATGTCCGAACGGCCGGCCGGGGCGTACCGGGCCAGACGCGTGACCGCCCGTCGGGTCGTCGGCTGGATCGCCGTCGCCGGCGTGGTGGCGGCCGGCGGCTGGATCGTCACCCGCCCCACGCCCGGCGACTACATACCGGGGCTCGGCCCCTCCAGCAAGGAGGCGTCCAAGACCCCGCCGATCGTCGGCGACGCGCCGCCGCGCACCGTGGCCGACCCCGAGGCCCTGGACGTCGACGCGTACTTCCCCGCCCAACGGATCGTCGAGTCCGGCAACTACAAGGGCAAGCGTTCCGGGGTACGGCGCGGCGAGAACTGCACCGAGGTGCTCCAGGACCGCACCCTGGAACTGCTGCGTGAGGCCGGCTGCAAGGGCTATCTGGCCGTCAGCTTCACCGCTCAGGAGAAGCCGGTGCTCAGCAGCGTCACCCTGCTGCGCTTCGCCGACGCCCCGACGGCCGCCAAGGCCGCCGAGTCGCTGCGGGCGAAGCCGGGCTCGGTGGCCTTCATCCTCCCGGACGCCTCCACCGCCCCCGCGCTGCCGCCCGCCGTGGCCCGCCCCGCCACCGAGCCGCGGGTCGAACTCGTCGGCCACTACGTGACGGTGACCAGTTCGCGGCCCGCCGAGGCGCACCCCGGCGCCGGGGTCGCGACCGGCACCGCCTCACCGGGCCCGGCCGGGCCCTCGGCGAGCCCGCTGCCGGTGCCCTCGATGAGCGCGGCCAACCTGGACCAGCTGCTGGACGAGGCCACCCGGGCCATCTCCTACACCGCCGGCGCGCCGTTCATCTGGATGTAGCCGGCCGGTATGCGGTGGAGCCGCCCCTCTCGTCAGGGAGGGGCGGCTCCACCGCGTACGTGACGGCCGTCCGTCAGCCGCCCAGCCGGTCCACGGCCGTGACCCGCAGCACCGCGCGGCCCTCCTCGTCCGAGCCGTACAGGTCGACCTCGGCGCTGATGCCCCAGTCGTGGTCGCCCTCCGGGTCGTCGAAGATCTGCCGCACCCGCCAGGCCGAGTCCTCCTGCTCGATGATCAGCATCTTCGGGCCGCGCGCGTTCGGACCGGTGCCCAGGTCGTCGTACTCCTCCCAGTACCCGTCCATGGCGTCCGCCCAGCGGTCCGCGTCCCAGCCGTACTCGCCGTCGAGCGCGCCGAGTTCGTCGTAGTGCTCCAGCGCGCACAGCTCCACCCGGCGGAACAGCTCGTTGCGCACCAGCACCCGGAACGCCCGCGCGTTCGCCGTCACCGGCGCCGGCTTCTCGTCCAGCACCACCTCGGCGGCCTGCGGCTCGGTCGGGTTGGCCAGCTGCTCCCACTCGTCCAGCAGGCTGGAGTCGACCTGGCGGACCAGCTCGCCGAGCCAGGCGATGACGTCCTTCAGGTCGTCGTTCTTCACGTCCTCGGGGACGGTCTGCTCCAGCGCCTTGTACGCGCCCGCCAGGTAGCGCAGCACGATGCCCTCGGTGCGGGCCAGCTCGTAGTGGCCGACGTAGTCCGAGAAGGTCATCGCCCGCTCGTACAGGTCGCGCACCACCGACTTCGGCTGGAGCTGGTGGTCGCCGATCCACGGGTGCGCCCGCCGGTACACCTCGTAGGCGTGGGTGAGCAGCTCCTCCAGCGGCTTCGGGTAGGTGATCTCCTGGAGCCGCTCCATGCGCTCCTCGTACTCGATGCCGTCGCGCTTCATCTCGCCGACGGCCTCGCCGCGCGCCTTGTTCTGCTGCGCGGCGAGGATCTGGCGCGGGTCGTCCAGCGTCGCCTCGACCACCGACACCACGTCCATCGCGTACGACGGCGAGGTGGGGTCCAGCAGCTCGAAGGCGGCCAGCGCGAAGGTGGACAGCGGCTGGTTGAGCGCGAAGTTCTCCTGGAGGTCCAGGGTCAGCCGCACGATCCGGCCCTCGGCGTCCGGCTCCGGCAGCCGCTCCACCACGCCGCCCTCCAGCAGCGAGCGGTAGATGGCGATCGCGGTGCGGATGTGCCGGCGCTGCGCGGCCCGGTCCTCGTGGTTGTCGGTGAGCAGCTTGCGCATCGCCTCGAAGGCGTTGCCGGGCCGGCCGATCACCGACAGCAGCATCGCGTGGCTGACCTTGAACCGGGAGACCAGCGGCTCCGGGTCGGCGGCGATCAGCTTCTCGAAGGTCTCCTCGGACCAGCCGACGAAGCCCTCCGGCGCCTTCTTGCGGACGATCTTGCGCTTCTTCTTCGGGTCGTCGCCCGCCTTGGCGACGGCCTTGTCGTTCTCGATGACGTGCTCGGGCGCCTGCGCCACCACCTGGCCGACGGTGTCGAACCCGGCCCGCCCGGCCCGCCCGGCGATCTGGTGGAACTCACGGGCGCGCAGGATCCGCACCCGCTGCCCGTCGTACTTGGACAGCGCGGTGAACAGCACCGTGCGGATCGGCACGTTGACGCCCACGCCCAGCGTGTCCGTCCCGCAGATCACCTTCAACAGGCCCGCCTGGGCGAGGCGTTCGACCAGCCGGCGGTACTTCGGCAGCATGCCCGCGTGGTGCACGCCGATCCCGTGGCGGACGTAACGCGACAGGTTGCGGCCGAACTTGGTGGTGAAGCGGAAGTTGCCGATCAGCTCGGCGATGGCGTCCTTCTCCGCCTTGGAGCACATGTTGATGCTCATCAGCGACTGCGCCCGCTCCACCGCCTCCTTCTGCGTGAAGTGCACGACGTACACCGGCGCCTGGCCGGTCTGCAGCAGCTCCTCCAGCGTGTCGTGCAGGGTGGTGCGGCGGTACTCGTAGAACAGCGGCACCGGACGCGTCGCGTTGCGCACCACCGTCGTCGGCCGCCCCGTGCGCCGGGTCAGGTCCTCCTCGAACCGCCGCACGTCGCCCAGCGTCGCCGACATCAGCAGGAACTGCACCTGCGGCAGCTCCAGCAGCGGGATCTGCCACGCCCATCCGCGGTCCGGCTCCGCGTAGAAGTGGAACTCGTCCATGACCACCTGGCCGATGTCCGCCCGGGCCCCGTCGCGCAGCGCGATCTGCGCCAGCACCTCCGCCGTGCAGCAGATGACCGGCGCCGTCGGGTTCACCGAGGCGTCGCCGGTCATCATGCCGACCTGCTCGGTCCCGAAGATCTTCACCAGGTCGAAGAACTTCTCCGACACCAGCGCCTTGATCGGCGCCGTGTAGAACGTCCGCTTCCCCTCCGCCAGCGCCGCGAAGTGCGCCCCGGCCGCCACCAGGCTCTTCCCCGACCCGGTCGGCGTCGCCAGGATCACGTTGTTCCCCGACACCAGCTCGATCAGCGCCTCCTCCTGCGCCGGGTACAGCGAGATCCCGCGCTCCTCCGTCCAGGCGGCGAACGTCTCGTACAGCGCGTCGGGCGTGGCGGGCTTCGGCATCAGATCAAGGAGGGTCACCCGGCTATCTTGCCTGCTGGCCGCCACCCCCGGCAAAGCTACCCCGCCACCACGGGCGCCCGCTCGGCGATCCGCACGTCGGGGCACCCTTCCTGCCGGACGATCTCCTGGGCAATGCGGTGGGCCACGTCGACGAAGACCTGCGTCCGCTTCTTCGCGGACACGTCGGACAGGAAGAAGTCGCCCGAGACAGAGATCTTCCGGTAGACGTTCCGGGCCAGGGGCTGTCGGCCGCTGCCGCAGGGGACATCAGGACCGGCTGGAGGCTGCCGTCAGCGGTGACGGTCAGCCCCTGCTCGGTGGCGTGCTGGACGGCCACCCGGAGGTCCTTCCTCGCGGCGGCGAACTCGTCGTGGGCGTCGCGCAGGGTGCGCGCTATCGCGGAGGCCTCCTCGAACGCGGCGCGGATCTGGTCGCGCGCCCGGGTGAGGGCGGTGGCCGCGGACTCGGAGCTGGGCCCGGTCCGGCCGGACTGCTGGACCGGGCCGATCACCTCGTTCTGGACCCTGGTCGAGAGGTCCCAGTTGCGGACCATCTTCTCGAAGTCGCCGGCGGCCGCGTTGAGACTGGCGAGGTCGACGTTCTGGAGTTGGGTGTACGTCACCATGGCGGCCGGCCGCTCCGTCCTTCTCTCAGTGTCGGCCCGACCACACGCTCCACGCGATGGTGAGGGCGGTGGACAGGTTCCAGCCCGCCAGCGCGGCGACCGCGCCGGTGACGTGCTGCGAGGGCTGCGCGCACTCGGTGCGCACGGACTCGCGCAGGGCCTCGGCGTTGGTGCCGGCCTGGCGGATCATCCCGGGGTTGGCCTTGACGGACGGCCCGCCGCCGGCCGGCGGTGTGCCCCGGCGCACATTGCCCGGGTTGTCCGGGGCGTGCCAGAGTGCCGGGCATGGTCAATCGCACCGTGTTCGAGGCTCCCGAGGCGGGCGGGGCCGCCGCCGATCCCGCCGCCGTGTTCGACTGGCTGGACGAGAGTGCCGGTCAGCGGGCCCGGGCCGGGCTGACGCGGACGTTGCGGAGCCGGGCCGCCGACGACGGGGTGCTCGACCTCGCCGGGAACGACTACCTGGGGCTCACCCGGCACCCGGTCGTCACCCGGGCCGCCGCCGACGCCGCGGTGCGCTGGGGCGCCGGTGCGACCGGGTCGCGGCTGGTCACGGGGACCACCGCGCTGCACACGGAGCTGGAGGAGGAGCTCGCGGACTTCTGCGGGGCCGAGGCGGCGCTCGTCTTCTCCTCCGGGTACACCGCCAACCTGGCCGCGCTCACCGCGCTCACCGACCCGGACACCCTGATCGTCTCCGACGCCTACAACCACGCCTCGCTGATCGACGGCTGCCGGCTCGCCCGCGCCGACGTCCACCGCGCCCCGCACAGCGACCCGGCCGCCGTGGCGGGCATCCTCGCCGGGCGCACCCGGCGGCGCGCCCTGGTCGTCACCGACTCGGTGTTCTCGGTCGACGGCAACGCCGCCCCGCTCGCCGAACTCGCCGCCGCCACCCGGCGGCACGGGGCCGCGCTGCTGGTCGACGACGCCCACGGGCTCGGCGTCCTCGGCCCCGGTGGCACGGGCGCCACCGCCGCCGCCGGACTCGCCGGGGCACCCGACGTCGTCACCACCGTCACCCTCTCCAAGTCCCTCGGCTCCCAGGGCGGTGCCGTCCTCGGCCCCCGCCGGGTCGTCCGCCACCTCACCGAGACCGCCCGCACCTTCATCTTCGACACCGGCCTCGCCCCCGCCGCCGCCGGCGCCGCGCTCGGCGCGCTGCGCCTGCTGCGCGCCGAACCGTGGCGCGCCGAACGCGCCCGCGAGGTCGCCCGCGCGCTCGCCGCCCGCCTCACCGCCGCCGGGCTGCACGCCTCCGCCCCGGACGCCGCCGTCGTCTCGGTGCGCGCCCCGGGCCCGGAGGCCGCCGTCGCCTGGGCCACCGACTGCCGCCGCGCCGGCCTCGCCGTCGGCTGCTTCCGGCCCCCGTCCGTCCCCGACGGCGTCTCGCGCCTGCGGCTGACCGCCCGGGGCGACCTGACGGAGGATCAGATCGCCGAGGCGGTGCGGATCATCGCCGTCACGGCCCCCCGGGAAGCGGTCGGCCGGGCGTGAACGATGGCCGGCCCGCCCCGGCAAACGGCCCCGCCGGGCCGTGCGGATCGCGGCGGCCCTGAGCGCGCTGCTGCTGATCGCGTTCGCCGCCGTGGCCGGCTCGCTGACCGTCCCGCGCCTCGTCGAGTCCACCGGCGGCGCGGGGGTGCACGGCCGGTTCCTGCGCGAGGACTGCCTGCCGCCCGCCGAACGTCCCGCGGGCCGTTGCGGCCGCTTCACCCCCGACGGTGGGGATCCCGTCCGCTGCTGCACCATCGACGCGGACCCGACCGGCCGGCAGGGTGAGATCGAGGCGCGGTGCGAGGCGGGGCGCTGTCACGAGATCGGGGCGCGGGCGACGGCCTGGTGGTCCGGCCCGCTGCTGACCGCCCTCGCGGCGGTGCCGGTCGGCGTGCTGCTGTCCGTGCGGGCCCTCGGCCGGCCGCTCGGCGGGGCCCTCAAGCCGACGGCCGGCACGGCCTTCGTCGTCCTGCTCATGGCCGGCTCCTTCTGGATCGCGTTCACGGTCTCCGGGTAGCGCGCCGTCGCCGGTCCGTCGCCGGCTCGAACCGGATGGCACGGCTCCGCGTCCCTGATGGCGAGGGGCCGACGAGACGGTGTGAGGAGCGGCGATGGACCGGGACATCCTGCGGGCGGCGGGCAAGGCGCTGGTCCCGCTCCTGGCGGTGCTCGCGCTGCTGGCCGTGGGCGGGCGTGGCGCGGCCCACGCCGGTGAGGGGCTCGCCTACACCTCCGGACTGGCCGGCACCCGTGGCGTCATGGTCGCCGAGCGGTGCCTGCGGATCGACCCGGACCGGGCCGCGCTCGGCCCGACGGGCGACTGCCGGGGCACCTTCTTCCCCGACGACGGCGGACCGGCGAACGAGCACGCCTGGACGGACTGGCGGATCGACACCCAGGAGCGCGTCCCCGTCTCCTGCGCCGCCGACGGCGAATGCCGCCTCGCCGGCACCGGCGGGGCGCTGTTCTGGCTGAGCCTCCTGCTGCTCGCCCTCGCCGCGTTCCCCGTCGCCGGGTTCGTCGCCGTCCACGGACTGCTGCGCCACCGGGACCGGACCCAGCGCAAGCGGGTCGGGTTCGGGGTGGCGACGGCCGTGCTGCTGGTGGGCGCGCTCGCCACCTTCGCGGGTGCGCTCGCCGCCGGCTAGATGTACTGACCACGGAGGTTGGTGACGGGGTTCACGGTGTGGTGATCTTGAAATGAGTGAGGGCCTTCTGGCTCGGTGTGGATTGCGACATCTGCACCTACGACCAGAAAGGCCCTCGTGCCA